>NZ_AUTR01000037.1:0-73876 GCF_000497875.1 Pseudoalteromonas sp. S8-8 | reverse complement strand
CCCGCCGATGAGGTTAACTGCGCTGTTGCATCAAGCGCTGTATTGACTGTGGTATTGCCTGTGGTATTTAAAGACGATGCCGATGCGTTCAATGCGTTATTTAAAGATGAGCTGCCAGAGGCCACTAATGAATTTGCAGGCTCTGCGGCCTCGCTGCTTTCTTGCGATGGAGTTTGTGTATTATTTGCCGTTGAATCTGTATTTTGCGAGTCATCAGCCGTTACTTGTGTATCGCTAGATGCGTTTGTATCATTGCTACCACTGGCTGTTAAACCGTTTTGTGAAAGCGCAATAGATGTAGATGTTTGTTGCTGCGCCGACGTAGACTGAGATATTTCAATATCAGCGGCGTGCACTGCACCTGTAAAAGTACACACACCGCTTAACATCATTACGCTTACAATTTTATTTAATTTAGTCATTGTTTTGTCCTCTAGTTTGTCGGATTGACATAAAGAAGACGATTTACAAAAACACTTTATTCCAAAAATAAATTAAAAAATTACAATAAAACCACTTATTAACTAAATTTCAAATACTTAAAGGTAAGCTAATACCCTACGGCGTTAGCGTTTCACTATTTTGGATCAGCAATAACAGCTCGGCAGTGGCAGTTGCATCGGCCAATGCGCGGTGATGGCTGGTTAAGTTTAAATTAAAATGCGTACTAAGGTTACCAAGCGAATACGACTTTAAGCCTTTAAACGCTTTGCGCGACTCAACCACGGTGCACATTTTTGGCATTTTAAAAAAGTGCCCTGCCATCTCGCATTCTTTTTTAATAAAGCCATAGTCAAAATTAACGTTATGGGCTACAAAAATACTGCCTGCTAGTTTATCAATTAGTGGCTTTACAACCTCTGCAAATACGGGCGCGTTATAAACCATGCTGTCGCTAATACCAGTTAGTGACGTTATAAATCCAGGTATATGGCGCTCGGGGTTAACTAAGCTAGTCCAAGTATCAATTACTTTACCGTGCTGTACTTTTACAAGGCCTATTTCGGTAATACGGTTACCGCCTTTTAAGCCGCCCGTGGTTTCTATATCAACTACGCTGTAAATACGGTTTGGGTCTACAAACCACTTAACTGCGGCAATATGTACCGTAAAGCCCACATTTTTTAAATTATCTATGGTGGTAAGTTGGTTGCGCCTAAGCTTATCACCTGGGGCTTTTACCTCTTCAAAATGTACTTGGCCATTATTAATTACCATTAAGTCGGGGTAGCCGTCTTTTAGCTGTAAATAATGTTTGCTCATAGCCGTTAAATGAGTAATTAATGCCTCAAGTGGGCTGTTTAAAATAAGCGTTTCTAGTGGCTCTAATAAATTGCTGCGCCACCTAAACAAACCGTTAGGTTGATCAAAGTATTGCGCTGCATTTTTGCATACTAAATTAAGCAATGCTTGCGACGTTTGGCACTTTGCTAAGCGCTCATTTATCTGTATTTGCTGCGCTTCATAAAAATTACCAAGCCTTAATACTTGCGGATAAATATCAAACTCATTGCATGGCGGATAAGGCGACTCCACAAATAGCTCATGCCAAAATACCAAACCAAACAAACTTTGCCAAAGCGTGTTTTCGGTATTAAATACCTGCATACCTTGGCGAGTATAATAATCGTTTACGCCCTGCTCTACTTCACCTCGGTACAGTTCATCTATTTCTAGCACGCACTGAGTATCGGCAAGCATGGCACTTAAACGAGAACGTGTTTTTTTATTAAACTTACGCATTAAAAAATCGTCAGCAAAATACAGTAAATCATCAGTGAGCGGGTTTTCGATAATGGCTTCTAATCGAGCTTTTACCCACTCTTTATTGCCAAGCCTGTATTGCTCTCTTATTTGAATTTCTTGTGCTTCGCTATCATCCGCGCACCCTTCTAGTAAGCTAAAAGCAAGTTCGCTATCAACTGCTTTTAGCTGCCTATAAAGCCTAACTAATAATTTATTTTTTAATACAACGGCAATGGCACCATGTGTAGCTTGCACTAAAACCTGCGACGCTAAAGCAGCATAGTCGCTCTCATCTGTAATGTTTTTAAATGCTAACCGGTAACGGTTTAGTAAATAGTTTGATTGCGCTTCTTCAAGTGTTTCAAAGCGTGACAAGCTCTCACTGTGCCCTTCGCGTGTAGCGGTTAAGCCTAAGTCTCGCATTACAAAACGATTTTGATGATTTACATCGCCGCTGCTTAGTTTGCCTGCAAATAAAAACTCAAAATACTCGTAGTAATCACTGCGGTTATTAATTACATACTGGCTATAAAGTGGCGCAAGCTCTTGTGGGCATGCTTTAAAAAACTCACGCGCAATATCCACCAGCGCGCCTTTACCGGCGCTCTTTTTAAAGCTTATTTGCTCGTCGTAATTACTTAGCAACTCAACCAAAGAAGGTTTGGTTAAGTGCGCTAAAAGCTGCGAATAATGCTGCTCGTTTGGCTCAAATAAAATATCGGCTTTTTTAAGCGTATAAATAGCCTGATGCGGTGATGTTATTTCTTCATAATTAAGCGATTGCGCCTGCACCAAATAAGGCTTTCGCGAGTACACACGCGCCAACATGCACTGGCTTTGTTCATCTAGCTGGTTAATTTTACTAATAAATTCACTATGTTTAGGCTCAAGTAAATGCATACATTTACTAGTTACAAACTCAATAAGCTCTCTAAAATGCGCTAAATAGTATTTTGCTGGTAATTCTTTTTTCATAATATCGCCATAACTGTATATAAAAACAGTATCTAGTATTTATGCTTATTATTCAATCTTAAACTTGTAATCGGTAATGCTTATAGTTGCCATATCAAAATAATGTAGAGTCAATAAGCACTAAATGTAAAAAGCGACATATTACAAGCCATACAACAAAAACAAACCATTGCCATACATTGCAAAGGTGGCACCTGCGGCACAGGGTTGGTCGCTGCACTTATTTTAAATTCGACAGGTTACACATAAGAAGAGGTATACAACCTAGTACAAGGCATTCGCCCTAAAGCACTCACTATAGAGCTGTAAAAAGAGTACTTTGAGAGTTTTAGTCGGTAATAAAAAAGCTAGCGTAAAACAGCAAAGCTACTAATAGTTAAACGCCCATTAACTGGGTCGCAGGCATAACCATTAGACGCGTTTATATTACCGGAATGCAATAAGTTACTTGGGTATATAACTGCGCGATTTAGCTTTGCCTCTACTCTGTAAACTTGCTCAAACAAAGTTGTACTTCCATTTATATATTGTGGATTTTTATGAAGCTTTTGCGCCATGGCTTGTTGCTTAATAGCTTGCCTATAAAGCATAAGCCGCTCTTTTGTTATACGTTCATACCCTAAGGATTTATGCTTATAAAATGAAGTGCCACCATGAGTTTCATCACATAAAAAGTGCACCATAGCAAGTTGATTCATATTAGGTGTATCAAAATGAGGGAGCATTTGTATTGGCCTGAGCTTATCAGGCTCAGTGCATGCAATTGAAAAAGCAGAAAGAATTACATCAAACTCGCTTTTATCCGCCATATCAAAGTGCGAATTAATAATTGGCGCAAGCGCTTTTAACCGCTCGATATAACTAAGCGGTGCTGCTTTTCTTACTCCTGGGTAAAAATCACTTTCTTGTGCGCAAAACGATTCTCTAGCACTTTGAGAAAACACAGCAAAATTAATAAGCGCATCTACATTATTTACAAAATCATCAATAACAATAATTGGGGTTTTCTCTTCCCCTACAGTATGTATGTGTAACGCCGTATTTTCGTTTAGTTTAAAATCAATCATCGGCTAAATTAAGCACTGCATTTTTACGCTCTATCAATGGGTATATTTGGCCAAGTGAGGTTATAACAGTATAAATAGCGGGTAATAAAGCGCTTTGATGTAAAAGCGTAATTTGATCACTATTAAGTTGTGCGAGTCTTTCTTGGTTAATAGTGTATAGGCCGTTTAACTTTGTTTTTTGACTGTTCTGAAACGTTACCTCAAGCGATAATGGCTGCAGTAGATCATGCTGTAACAAGGTATCAATTAACTTTTTATTGTCTATTTCGCCCTGTAGTAAATGCCCTAAACACTGCTTTATTTGTTTGAAATAGCTACTTTCTTCTGCGCTTTGGGTATAAATTGGTTCTAAATTATTCTGGCTTTGCGCTCGATTATTAACGACTGCTGGGCTATTTAAATTAATACACACAGGGTATTGAGTTTGCTGCGCATGAGTATCACCAACAAAAAATGGCTGACGCTGTAATTGAAGCGGTAAATACACGCCCTGCCACTGCGAGTTCTGATAAAACAAGTTCTCATGTTGCTCAAAGCCTAATAAAGCATTGAGTGTAAACTCCCCTGTTTCTGAGTTTTTTGCAAAAACTATAGGCTGCTGAACGGCAATTTGATTAAGTTCCGCCATAACAACAGGGATCATATTAATGTTTTCAGCGTGTGATTGTGCTTTTTGTGTATCTATTTTTATATGCTGATGAGCACTTTGCTCTAATGCGACTAAATTTTCCATGTGTGTCTCTTTATTGTTTTTATGTGTAAATTTTTAAGCTAAATAGTGCTAAAGCCATGATTCTTAATTTTATTTAACAATTCTCGGTTACTAGGTAAGTTAGTGACTGCTTGGTTTATCATGCTTTTATTTTTATCAAACTGACTTTTAGCAAAAACAGTGTCTTTAAGCATATAGGCAGTTGTGCTGTAGTCACTTTTAAAGCCCATACCATATAAAACATATTGATAACTCGCCGCTGGAAACACCTCATTGTTACTTGTAAAGTCGTGGTCAGCAGGGGCGCGGTATTGCCATAATTTCATTAGATCTTGTAGGCTTTGAGGAATCGTTTTTGGGTCTCTGTTATCGCTCCAAAATGCGTTATCGTCACGGGTTGATAAAATATAGTGTAACTTTAAAAAGTCGATTATTTTTTCCCACCTATAACTAAACGTCTCATTAAAGCGCTTGGCGGTAATATCCATAATATCGCGGGTGTGGGGGAGTTGTTCGCTGATCATCTGCGCTGACATTTCTACTAATACCAATGCAGAAGCTTCAAGCGGTTCCAAAAAGCCAGCCGAAAGCCCAACTGCAACACAGTTGTTCTGCCAAAAGTGTGAGCGATGGCCACTTTTAATAGGGATTTTTCTGATGGTGAGTGAATCGATTTTATCGCCCACGTACTCTTTGAGTTTTTCTCTTGCTTGGGCTTCAGTACTATATTTACTGGAATACACATAACCAACACCACGACGGTGTTGCAAGCCTATATCCCAAATCCAACCAGCTTCTTGCGCAGTTGAAATTGTGTGAGACGCAATGCTCTCATCTTCATCCTCATAAGGGACTTGCACTGCTAAGGCGGTATCAATAAACAGCACGTCATCGCAGGGCTTAAAGGGAACCTTGTAATGCTCGCCTAATAACAATGATGAAAAGCCGGTGCAATCGACAAATAAATCACCGCTAATTTCACCTTGTTGTTTTGTGGTAACGCTTGCAATATCGCCATTTTTAGCACTATTGACCTGCGTTACATCGGCTAAAATATGTTTAACGCCAAGCTGCTGCGTACAGTGTTTTTGTAAAAAAACAGCAAATTTTACAGAGTCTAAATGGTAGGCATAATTGGCTATAGCAGCATATTCTGGTGTACAAATTGTTTTAGGGGCAAGCCCTTGCTCACAAATAGCTTCTTGGTAACACACTGCGTTTGAAAAAGACGTTGACTCTGCTGTGTTATTTAACCAATGCCCTGCCATATCGGTTTTTGAAAAGCCCTGCGGCAGAACTAATGGATGATAGTAAAAATCATCATCGCTGCCATCCACCCATTTGGCAAATTTTGCTCCTTGCTTAAAGCTTGCTTCACACTCGCGTATAAAATCGGTTTCGCTAATACCAAGCGCTATTAATGTACTGCGCATAGTGGGCCACGTGCCTTCGCCAACACCTATAATTGGTATATTTGGAGATTCAACTAGCACAACGTTAAGACCATCGGGCGTATTACTCTTATGATGTGCCGCTAATCGACCTGCTGTTAGCCAGCCTGCTATACCACCACCAATGACAACCACTGTTTTTATTTTTTTATTTTTCTGGTTCATACTTGTTACCTATAAAGGCATATTTAAAAAGTGGCTACTACTAAATGTAAAAGCCACTTTTATTATTTAAGTTAGAAACTTCCACGAACACCTAACGCAAAACGTCGCCCGCTATCTTCAACCATTAGTAATTGATTAGAAAAGCGACCACGTTTGTGTACGTATTCTTCGGTTAAGTTTATACCTTCAAAGAACACCGATACATTTTCGGTAATATCATAGCTTCCACTGGCATCGAGTTGTGCATAGTCTTCCACTATAGTGACACCATCACCATTTAACTGCGTAAGCGACTGTACAAAACTATCACGCCAGTTATAGGCTAAACGCGCCTGAAATGGGCCATTCTCATAAAAGCCAACCACATTATAAGAGTCGCTTAAGCCTGTTAATGCAAATACTTGAGTTATATCTGCAGGATCTAGTTCTGCATCGCTGTCTACAAATGTCGCATTAACCATAAAACCAAAGCCACTATCAAAACTATGCTGTAGAGCCAGCTCCCAGCCGTCAACAATTGCCGACTCGCTATTATTTGGTAACGTATTGGTAAACACGGCTGTAGAGTCGGCAGCATCAGAGTTATCTACATCATTGCCTGTAGAAGGGTCTGTAAGTAACCCACCACCAGCAAGCTCGAACGTTAAGTCTTCAGTGGTGTTTATAATGAAGTTAGCAACGTTTTTTCTAAAGTAACCAGCTGATAAGTAACTTGCGTCGGCGTAGTACCACTCTAGTGATAAATCTAAGTTATCGGAGGTAAATGGTTCAAGTGCAGGATTACCTGAGCTTGATGTTAAGTTGCCACCTTGGCGAGTAGTTTCGATAACAGTCACTGGCGACATACTATCGAGCGTTGGGCGCGTTATCGTTTGTGATACGGCAGCACGGGCTATCAAATCGTCATTAATTTCAAGCTTTACACTAAAGTTAGGCAAAATAGCTTCGTAATCTGAGCTTGATGAAATATTTTTTACTGCACCAAAGTTAGCCAACATCTCGGTTTTATCTAAAATAGTTAGCGCGCTAACTGGCTCATCTGTGCCTTTTACTTTTACATCGGTACTTTCGTATCTAAAACCAGCAGATGCATATAACGGCATGCCAGCTAGCTCGGCCTCAAAGTCAAATTCAGTGTAAAATGAAAATGTATCTTCTGTTATTTCAAACGATTTATTGCGTTTAACTGCATCAAAACTAATAGGCTGACCATTCGCCGCAGCTATTTGCTCAAGGTACGCAAAGTTTGCCTCTCCATCATGTGCAAGCCATGACGTTGGCATACGACCGCTGCCGCTCACATCACCTAAAAAGTCATCTCCTGCGTCAAATACAAATTGCGCTAAGCCATCCATACTTGGGTCATCTGGGTAACCACAAAAGGTACAGTGAATACCTACGCCTTCGTTGTCCCAACGATCAAGGTTTTTAGTTTCAGTTGAATACATGGCACCAAATTTAACCGCGATTAACCCCGATGTACCTTCGTTATTCCATACACTATCCCAACGAAATTGATCAACCGTATCCTCAACAGCCCAACCACGGCGGAGCATTACATGTGCTCGGCTATTTGCTGTATCTAAATGATTAGACACTCCATCAGGCGTTACCCCTGGATCGTAAGCCACACCATTCAGTTCTTGTTGGCCACTATAAATATTAGGGTTAGCTGAGGAAAATTCACTGGCGTAAGGCAAAATGCCACCGTCTACTTCAAAGCGCACTCGGTTAGCATAGCCAATCAACGATAGCTGATCGCCACCGCCATTATTAGCCTCACGCTCGGCTTTTGAGTGGCTCAAATCAAACTTCATATTTAAGTTATCGTTTACATGCCAATCAAAATTAAGACCAAGTGCACTTGAATTTGTTAGACGGTCAAACTTTTTAGCGTGCATATCGGTGGCAAGACCAACTTCTTGGTATAAATCAACTACAGTGCCATTTTCGTCAACAGTTGGCCCCGCTGCATCACCAAAGCCTTCTAAGTTTGGTGCTGTAAACCAGTGCCCGTATGAAGTTGTATCGGCCTCTACATCAAAATCGGAGTAAAGTGCGTCAGCAGTAATCACTAAATCATCTGATGGCGCATACTGAATAACTAAGTTGGCATTAGTGCGTGTGCGTGTTTCTGTAGTAACTTTGTGATCGTAATTGCGTGGCGAAAATATATTACCACTGTAAGCTTGCCCACTTTGAGTTTGCGGGTTTGAAACACCGACGTTTTCGAGCCATCCATCTACTTGAGCTTGGTTTAAGCGTGTTTCGCGCTCTTGGCGAGAAACGGCAAACAACAAACCCAGTGTGTCATCATTAAATGTATTACTAATTAACCCTGAAATTTCTGGTGTGGTTTCTTCGCTATTTTCATCGTAAATACCTTTAACACTACCCGCTATTTTAAAGCCACTAATCGCAAATGGACGCGCCGTATTAACGTTTACTGTTGAGCCAATACCACCAGATTGCATAGTGGCCGTTGAGGTTTTAAATACATCTAGGCTTTTAACCAATTCTGATGCAATGGTATCAAAGCTAAATGCACGGCTTTGATTCTCTGATGCCATTTGGCGTCCGTTTACTAGTACAGTATTAAACTGCGGGCCAAAACCACGCACCGTAATAAGCTGCCCTTCGCCGCCTGAACGGTCTATTGAAACCCCAGTAATACGTTGCAAAGACTCGGCTAAATTTGTGTCAGGAAATTTACCAATATCTTCTGCTGAAATGGAGTCAACCACGCCACCGGCTTCTCTTTTTGCATCCATGGCTCGACCAAGCGAGNGAGCCTCTAATTCCGCGTACTTCTATTATTTCTGGATCTTGTACTGCTGTTTCTGCAACTGCAGGAAGGGTTGCCATTGTGCTTAATACAGCTAGTACAGCACTCGACACGCCATTTTTTTTATAGTTAGCCATGTTGTCAGTTCTCTCGAAGCTAGGGTCTATTAAAATAGAAATTTGCCCATCTTCGCTAACTTGCATTTGCAAGCCGGTACTGTCGAGTAAAATCTGTAATGCATTTATTATTGAATACTCGCCAGTAATAGTATTTGTTTGTAACTGTTGAATTTTATCCAACGGAAAAAGCAAAGTAATATCGGCTTGCTCGGCAAAGTTTATTAGCGATAAATCGGCCCTTTGTCGAGGAATGTTAAACATTGCTTTTTCGTCCACCGAGCTCGCTTTCACCTCTGTGGTGACTAAGCTAAAAACAAGCACATATAGCGGTAAACAAAGTGGCAAATGTATACATTCCATGCGTATAGTTTTTGGCCATACACAGAATGAAGACGAGTGACTTTTTATTTTCCTCCATAAATATTTTTTATTTTTTTCAAATAATTTATTTTTTTGACTAGCCATACTTATTATTACTAAACCTTTATTATTTTTTGGTGTGCAAAAAAATGTTGTGGGGTTTCAACTAAAAAAGTTAAATATATTTTTATATTAATTAATTGGTTATATGAACACGTATAATTATAGAGCTAGCCTATACGTGTTAATAATTTGAAAAACTGTAGTACACTTGGTATTCAAATTACAAGCTTTTAACAACAAGGATTGATAGTGCCTGCAATTTTACAAATAGAAAAACAATTTATTTTAAAATTGAGTAGCGGATTTTTTATTACCAATCGTCTTAAGCTGTAATGGCAAAACAATAACAACAATTGCCAAAACCACACACACACGAGACACACACTCAATGACAAAAGACACACTATTTTATAAGGCTTATCTGGCCTCGCGCAAAGGTCTCTCAAATGTAGTGGCACGCATAGTACCTCCACATGAAATTGAAGACATTGTGCAAGAAACTTACGTGCGAATTTGTCAAATAAAAAACACTGAAAACATTAGCTCACCAAAATCTTTTATTTATAAAACGGCGCGTAACCTAGCGCTCGATTATCAAAAGCAAGCCAATATACGACTAGTCGATAGTATCGACAACATGGAAGCATTAGAGCAACTCTTAGCAGAACATCAGAAAGACGAAATGTACGAAAATGCGCTAACCGATTGCGAATTTTCAAATTTTTGTGAAGCTGTCAGGCTTTTGCCTGTTCAATGCCGTAAAGTGTTTGTATTAAAAAAAGTGTATGGTTATTCGCAGCGAGAAATTGCTGCTCAATTAAACCTTAGTGAAAGTACCGTGGAAAAACATATAGCAACCGGCGTAAAACGTTGTACGCAGTTTATGCGTCAATCTGAAAAAAGTGTGTATGGCAAACCGAACTCTTCTTCACAAAAAAGTGCTGGAGGTAGTCATGAGTAATGTCCACCATATAAGCGAACGAAATAATAAGGCCGTCGAAGACGCACGCCTTGATTGTGCTAGTNGCTTGCCAAGCTCGATAGAGGTTTAACTAAACCCGAAAAAGACGCATTGCAGCTATGGTTAGCTCAGTCATATAAAAACGTCGAAGTATTGCTTGAAGTTGCACACCTATGGGACAAGATGGGTGAACTTAGCCGCTTATCTGATCTATTCCCGCAATCACAATCTAGACAAAAACGCCTCCCTGTGTGGTTAGGTGCAACGGCCGCTTCTGTTTTATTGGCTGTTGCACTTAGCTTTTTTCAAGAAGCATTTAATTTTTCATTTTTTTATCCCGTTAATCAGTCAGCTGTTGTCGCTAAGCAACTTAACTTTCAAACGGGTGTAGGTGAAAGCAAAGACATAATTTTGCCAGATAAAAGTGAAATCACATTAAATACTAATAGCTTTGTACAAATAAGATATACCCGAGACTCTCGAGTAATTAACTTACTGCGGGGCGAGATACATATAAATGTGGCGCATGATAAGACACGGCCTTTAAGTGTTATTGCTGGTGATAAAGTTATTCAGGCAGTAGGCACTGCGTTTAATGTTGAAGTGGGTAAAAAACAAATAGAGTTAATAGTCACTGATGGCAAAGTGCTTGTTGCCGAACAAACTAGTTCGCAACCATCAAACCTCCAAAAAAATGGAACAAATAAGCTTGGTAAATTTTTATCAAATAACTCTACAGCAGTTTCTAAAGGTGAAAAGCTCGATTTAAGTTTCAAAGGTAAAATAGCTAAGCACGTTGAAAAAGTAGACCCTATAGATGTAGCGGCTAGTCTTTCTTGGCGTAAAGGAAGCCTTATTTTTAGAGGCGAATCTCTTGCCGATGCCATGGCCGAGATTAGTCGATATACGAATATAGACTTTGAGCTTTCTGATGATGAGCGTTTAACAAGGGTACAAGTCGCTGGTATGTTTAAAACAGGCGATGTTAAGGGCTTATTAGAAGTATTAAATAATAATTTTAATATTAGTTATGAAAGAATTAGCCCAGATAAAATTCGTTTAAATTACGCAGATCCAAGCGCTTCAATATAGTACAGTACACAATAATAAAAATCAGGACACACAATCATGACATCATCTTTATCGCCGAGGAATAATAGCTCGGCGCGCACATCAAACACGTGCTCACTTTTTTACGTAATATTTATATCGGCCGTTGCTGCTATTGGTGGCTTTTTATTTGGTTTTGACTCGGGCGTTATTAACGGCACAGTATCGGCGCTCGGTAATGCATTTAATTCAAGCAGTGTGGCTACGGGGTTTAACGTAGCGTCTGTGTTACTAGGGTGCGCCCTAGGTGCGCTTGCTGCAGGGCCGCTAGCTGATAAGTTTGGTCGCCGTGCAATTATGATCATCACTGCGATTATTTTTGCCATTAGTGCATTTGGCTCAGGCATTAGCGAAAGCTCTGCGGAGTTTATTTTTTACCGTTTATTTGGTGGTTTAGGTATTGGTGCTGCATCAGTATTAGCGCCAGCTTACATTGCAGAAGTTGCGCCACCAGCACTTCGTGGTCGTTTAGCTACACTACAACAACTCGCTATTGTACTGGGTTTATTTGCTGCTTTTTTAAGTAACTATTTAATTGCTGATGCAGCAGGCAGCGCGCAAAATATTTTAATGCTTGATATAGCCGCTTGGCGCTGGATGTTTTGGGCTGAGCTTGTCCCTGCGGTACTGTTTTTAGTCGGTGTGTTGTTTATTCCTGAGTCGCCTCGTTATTTAGTAGCGCAAGGTAAAGTAGACGATGCTAAAGCAGTATTTAGTAAAATATCGAACGACAATGCAGATAAACAAATAAGCGATGTAAAACGCTCATTGCATAGCGATACAAAGCCAAGTATTCGCGATTTATTTATTGATAACAGTAAAAAGGTACACCCAATTGTTTGGGTAGGTGTGGCGCTGAGTGTGTTTCAGCAATTTGTGGGTATTAACGTGGTGTTTTATTACGGCTCTGAGCTTTGGCAGGCCGCTGGGTTTGATGAGTCGCAATCGCTATTTATAAATGTATTAGCGGGCACTACTAATATTGTATCTACTTTTATTGCCATTGCCCTAGTTGACAAAGTTGGCCGTAAACCACTGTTGCTTGTAGGCAGTATTGGTATGTTTATCAGCTTAAGCGCGCTTACTTATATATTTGGCAGTGCAGGCCTTGATGACGCAGGCAAACTTGCACTTAGCGATAACATGGGTACGTTTGCACTTATTATGGCTAACTTATTTGTGGTATTTTTTGGCTTAAGTTGGGGCCCAATTGTATGGGTATTATTAGGCGAAATGTTTAATAACCGTATTCGTGGTGCTGCCCTTGCCGTTGCTGCCAGTGCGCAGTGGATTGCTAACTTTGCAATTACCATGACCTTCCCTATTATGCTGGCTAACATTGGCCTTGCCGGCGCTTATGGATTTTATGCGTTATCGGCACTTATAAGCATATTTTTTGTTGTTAAATACATTAAAGAAACACGCGGTAAAACGCTCGAATCTATGTGATTTTTAAAAGCGGCGATATTAATCGCCGCTTTGCTTTTACATACAATGGCGTTATTTAAGAGTGATTGTTTGGATGAGCTAAACGTTAACTAATAAATATATTTTAAACTGCTGTTGATACGTAAACCCTCCTTTTACCTGCACACTTTTAATACCAAAGTGTATAGCTACCGATTGCATACTTAAATATCGCTATAACTCAATACGTTAGCGAACCTTTTAACTTAAGCTAAGATTGAATAGCAATCTACGCTCATTTATTTTAGCTTTATAACTATTGCCGTATTACCTTTTATTATAACTAATCTATTTAAATTCCTTTTTAGAATATCAAAAATTAGCTATTGTCCGCCCATTCCAACTTTATGTATTTACTAAAATGAAAAAACAGTTAATTTCAGGTTTAGCTTTAACGTGTACGTTAGGTTCGTTCAGTGCATTTGCTACTAATGGTTATTTTACTCACGGCTATGGCATGACCCACAAAGGTATGGCTGGCGCAGGTGTAGCGCTGTCAGAAGAATTAATGTCTGGCGCTAATAATCCAGCAACCTTTTTACCTAATGGAACAGAGCTATCTCTGGGCTTAGAGCTTTTTTCACCTGAACGAAAATATACTGCATCAAAAGTAGATACTTTTTACCCTGGCGCATTTTATCTTGAAGCAAAAACACAAAAAAGCGACAACACTGTATTTGCAATTCCAGAGTTTGCTATTGGCCATCAATTAAATGAAAAAGTAAATATTGGCTTATTAGTGTATGGCAACGGCGGTATGAATACCGAGTACGGCGCAGAATCCTCTCCTGAGGGGACTTTTTACGCTGGTACGACGGGCGTTGATTTAAAACAACTCTTTATTAGCCCAACAGTAAGCTATAAGTTGAATGAACAAACACGCCTTGGTGTATCCCCTATTTACGTGGTGCAACAGTTTGAAGCGCAAGGGCTTGGAAACTTTGCTCCTTTTTCGCAATCACCAGAAGCGCTTACAAATAATAGCACCGATACAAGCACAGGCCTAGGCATTCAACTGGGTATTAGCCAAGATATAAATTCGTCATTAAGCTGGGGGGCAAGTTACCGCTCATCAGTGTCTATGCAAGAGTTTGATAGCTATAAAGGTTTATTTGCAGAGCAAGGCGGATTTGATCTGCCAAGTTCGTTTCAACTTGGCGCAGCCTACAAGCTTACCCCAAGTAATCAGGTTGTATTTGATTGGCAAAAAATAAATTACAGCGAAGTAAAAAGTATTGCAAATCCAGTCAATAACTTGATGTCAGCGCCTTTAGGAGCTAACGCCGGCGCTGGGTTTGGCTGGAACGATATGACTATTTATAAGCTTGGCTATCAGTGGCAGCGTACATCGCAACAAAAAATTCGTTTTGGGGTGTCTTACACCGAGCAGCCTATTCCTTCTTCTCAAGTTATATTAAATATTTTAGCCCCGGGTGTTCAAGAGTGGCATTTTACTACTGGCTTTAGCCATTCTTTTACCAACAAGGTACAATTAAACGCTATGGCTTTTTATTCGCCAGCAAAAAAAGTAACGGGTGCTAACTACTTAGCGCCTAATCAACAATTATCAATCGAAATGAAACAAACCGGTTTAGGCGTTTCTATTGTTTGGGAAATTTAAAAATGATAACAGAATTCACCCCAGTATCGGCTGCAATAGGCGGTGCATTAATAGGTATAGCGTGTACGTTATTACTGGTTTTATACGGAAAAATTGCGGGTATATCAGGCATTGTTAAATCTGTATTCGCTAAAGCAAATTCAGACTCTCGTTGGCAGTTATACTTTATTTTAGGGTTGTTGTTGGCAGGAGTCGCTGTAAGGGTATTTGCGCCATCTTTATTAGAAGGCGAATTGCAATTACCGCCTTGGCTTATTGTTGTTGCAGGGCTTTTAGTTGGCGCTGGTACAACTTTAGCTAATGGGTGCACAAGTGGCCATGGTGTGTGCGGCATGTCGCGCTTTTCTGCTCGCTCTTGGGTTGCAACATGCACATTTATGCTTGTCGCCTTCATTACAGCAAACCTTGTAGGATAAATAATGAAAGCAATTATGATGGTTGTTATAGGCTTTATATTTGGCTTAGGACTTATTATTAGCGGGATGACAAACCCTGCTAAAGTGATTAACTTTCTTACCTATGGAAACCAATGGGACGCAAGCTTAATTATAGTGATGGCTGTTGCCATGCTAATAATGATGCTTACATGGTTATGGGTTGCAAAAAAAGAGAAGCCACTTCTTTCAGGAACGTTTAATTTAAGTAATTTAAAAAATATTGATGCGCGCTTAATTATCGGCTCAGTACTTTTTGGTTTAGGCTGGGGTTTAAGTGGTATATGCCCAGGGCCTGGTTTGGTTCAATTGGTGTCTCTTAAAATGGAGTTTTTATTATTTTTTGCAGCCATACTAGGCGGTATGTGGTTAGCCAAAAAAGTATAATATTTGCTGCCGACTAAACTCGGCAGCTACTTTACCCAAACAAAGGTACATAACTTGCTGCAATATATAAAACTATATTGAACAGGTTTAAGTTATGCTAAATAAAGCGCTGGAATTTTCTAACAGCACACCTTGGTTAAGCGCAGCGTCCTCCTTTTTACTTATAGCTATACTACTGTTTTTAATTCGTTTTTTTGTAATGTACTGGCTAAAAAAATGGACTTCAAAAACCAAATTTATATTCGATACTTTACTAATAGAGTCAATATCTAAGCCGCTAACACTGTGCACAATTATTGTGCTACTCACCATTTTAGAGCACGACACCTTCATTATTAGTACTTCTATTTCTCAGCAGATCCCTTTTAATAGCATTAATATTGTATTAGCGCTGCTTGCACTTATTATGTTTTTAGACCGCTTTATTATTGGCACTATTAATTACTATGGTAAACAATCAGCCGTGGTTTTTAATTCAAAAAGCATAATTAAAGGCGTGATACGCGTTACATTATCGTCAGTGGGTTTGCTGGTATTAATGGGCACGTTAGGTATTTCTATTACGCCCATTATTGCCTCGTTAGGTATTACATCACTGGCTGTTGCCCTTGCTTTGCAACCTACCCTCGAAAACTTTTTTTCTGGCGTGCAGCTAGTAATAGATAAACCTATAAGGGTGGGTGATTTTATTGAGCTTGAATCTAAGGAGCAAGGCTTTGTTGATCATATAGGCTGGCGATCTACATGGGTTAAAATGCTACCTAACAATATGATTATTATACCTAATAGCCAATTATCTAAGTCGCGTATTATTAATTACTTTTCCCCTGAAAAAGAGCTAAGCGTGCCTGTTGATATAAGCGTGCATTACGATTCAGATTTAGAATTTGTTGAGCAAGTAACACTTGAAGTGGCTCGTGAAATACTTATTTCACACGAATGGGGTGTTGATGATTACAATACCTTTGTGGTTTTTCATACCTTTGATAGATCAAGCATTAACTTTACGGTAATGCTTAGAGCTAAAGAATACTTTAATCGCTTTTGGGTTAAATCTGCTTTTATAAAAGCCCTGCATAAACGCTATAAAAAAGAAGGTATTGTAATCCCCTTCCCTATTACGGCTATTAACACGACTCAAGAAGCTGCTAAATTTAATAGTGATAAAAAAGTGCAAGGCGATACTTAAAAAAAGCGCGAGTGACTCTCGCGCTAATAAGTATTAAAACTTGTAAGTTATTTGCCCAATAATTTCACGAGGGCTGCCAGGAAAGTGGCCGTTTCGCTCACTAAATCCACTAACCGCGTATTCTTTGTCAAACAGGTTATTAATATTTACACTCAGTAATACGTCGTCAAAGCGACTCGTCCAGCTCATATCAAATACAGTAAATGGTTTTACTTTTTGGCCACTGGTACTAAGTTGCTCACTTACGTAATTTGCACCAAATGCAATTGATGAGTCAATTGAATCAATTGCGTAGCGAGTCCATAAACCTGCCTGGTGGCGTGGTGCATTAGCAAAGCGCGAACCATCTCCAAATGTATTTGAAAGCGTATCACCCGTTACGCCGTCTACCACTTGCGTATCGTTGTATGCGTAGTTAGCCGTTACGGTCCAGTGCGCTGATAAATCGCCGACTAAAGTTGTTTCAAATCCTCGGCTTTCTACTTCACCTATATTTAAAAGTGCAGCAATTCCATCCCCCGCTCCCGTATCGTCTGGGTTGCTCATTACCACGTTTTCTTTATTAATTTGGTAAATTGCAAAGGTGCTCATAATTTTGCCGTCGAGCCATTGGTTTTTCATACCCAGCTCGGTTTGCTTACCGGTTTCTGGTTCTAAATTACCTTCGCCTTCTACATCTTCTTGGTCGGCTGACGATGTAGGGTTAAAGCTCTCTGAGTAGTTAATATATACCGATGTGTTTTCTACTGGTTGATAAGTAACAGCAACGCGCGGCGTTATGTCGTTATCTGAGTAACTAAAACCAGTTTCTTGATTAAACTCTTTAAAATGGTCATAGCGTAGGCCTGCAATTATTGTCCACTGCTCGCCTATGCTAATTACGTCTTGCGCATACACACCAAATCGGTCGGTATCAACGCCATCGCGGTTCATGTCGGTGAGGTTATAAGTGCTTGGGTCGGTTTCACCGTAGTTTAAATTAAAAATATTTAAATTAGCGACGCCATCGGCCTCATATCGGGCACGTAAATAGTCATATTCGGTATCAACGGTGTGGTAATCACCACCAAATAAAAACTGATGGGTTAATTGTCCTTGTCTAAAGTTATAAATAAAGTCGGAGGTTAAGCTTGTTTCTTCATTAGCGCGATATTGCTTGCGGTATTCACGCTTAATCGTTTCGTCGTCAATATTGGCAATGCCATCGCCGTTTACATCTACCCAACTTTGCGACTCATGGTAGCCTTGATCGCGTTCGTTATCCATGTAACGCAGTGTGCTACTTACAGAAAAATCATCACTAAAGTAATGACTTATCTCGGCTTGAAGCACCAACGCTTCCATATCTTGATAATCAACCGCTTCATTAGCGTTATAACTTGGGTCAACTAAAAAGTTGCCGTTATCATCTACCGGTACGCCACGTAGGCGGTTTCCGCCTAGGTCTTGTTTAATGTAGTCAACACTTGTGGTTAGGGTTGTTGAATCACTTAAATCAAATAACAATCCGCCGGTCAGCTCGGTGTTTTTTGAGTCTGCATTGTTACGAAAGCTGTCTTGCTCTTCATAGTAACCACCCAATCTATAAGCCATTGTATCGTTTAAACCACCCGTCATATCGAGTGATGCACCACGGGTGTTGTAGTTACCCAAAGTAAGCTTTAATTCGCGTTTTTGTGTGTAGCTTGGCTTTTTAGTTACGTAATTAATCATCCCACCAGGTTCGCCACCGCCATACAAAGCAGAGGCTGGCCCTTTTAATACTTCAACACGTTCAACATTAAATAACTGCGGTACACCAAAGCCCGAATATGGGTCGCCACGCACACCATCGTAAAATACATTTGCGTCATCTCTAAAACCACGAAAAGTTACGCCTGAGTAGCTATATTCGCTCACTCCCGCAATAGATCGGTACAAATCGGTAATGTCACGCGCTGCTTGGTCAATAATAAGTTGCTCGGTTAAAACCTGAGCCGATTGCGGAAGCTTAATAAGATCTAAATTAGTTTTAGTCCCAATTTTACTTTCGGTTTCTAGATAAAATTGCTGGGCACGGCCAGTTACTTCAATAGTTTCAATGTCGTCGTTTTGTTGTGAAAAAGCTATATTAGAAAAAACAGATAAAGACGCAGCAATACTTAATGCCAAATAATTAGGGTTAAACATGATAATTCCTGGGAGAAGTGTAGATAGCTAACAACCTAAATGATAACTTTTATCATTTTCATAATCAACACAAGGGCAGGTTTAATACATCTAAATATTAGAACTAATATTACTTAAAACGGAGCGCTAGCCCCTTTATTGCAGTTAAAATAAAACCCCTACTGTATTAAATACAGTAGGGGTTATTAAGTAATTCTTAAATTAGTTTTAGCGTGTAATTTATCCCGCAATATTACTAATTTGAATTACTGGAGACACGTTAGTAAAATTAACTAAATCAGCCGCTATTACTTCTTGATGAGGTGCAAAGGCTTGCTGAAAAGATTCTACCGATTCAAACACTAAATGCCCCATAGCAATATAAGTTGGCGCTTCGCCCGGTGCGCCACCTGCTAAACCTGCATCTGCACTACTTGATATAAGCGCTTTACCAACTAACTCTGCAACTAGGGGTAAATGTGTTTTACAGTAGTAGTCCATATCGAAAGTAGCACTTTCATTATTTGGGTATAATACGCTTACTTTAATCATTACATTCTCTCTTTTATTTACTAAAAAATTTAAAGCGTCTTTTGAAACAGTATGAATCATACATAAGTAAAAAACGCATAAGTGAGCAGTCGCTCAATTATGCGTTATTCATACTCATAGCGCCAGTAATTTGATTGCAGTGCTTATTTTAATTAAGGTGATACTTCGCTAATTTACTTAAGTGCGGGTCGTTTTTTAAAATGTTTGGGCGGTAAAGACTCTACAAAGTTAACGCACGTATTTATCCAATATGCTAAATCAGAATCAGACTCAAAACCTTCAGGCAAAATATAAACCAAGCCCTTAACTGGTTTTACTGTAAGGTCGCTCTTCTAACCCTCTGTCAAACGCCATTTTAGTATCTCTTTTTTAATAAACACATTACACACTTAATAACGGTAATAGCACTTAAACCTAAGTGAATAAAATAACAGTAATAAAGGTGATTAAGAAAGGTATGCAAAGAGTAGGTATAAAATTATTTTGGACTTACAGTTTATATCAAACCGCACTAATCAAAGCTGATTGAGCTGACACTAGTGCGGTTCAAAAGTAAGTATAAAACTAACTAATTCAATTTTAATAAACCAAAATGCTTATGCAGACAGTTGCACTTGAGCATTGGTTACAGATACTTTTTTCATGCTGCCTTGTTGTTCAAGGCGAATATGCCAACTAAATGCTTCTTCAAGTAAATGAGGGGTGTGCCCACCACGCTCACAAGCGCGATTGTAGTAATCTAACATGTCGTCGCGGTAATCTGGGTGCACGCAGTGCTTAATAACTTGTACAGCACGCTCACGCGGCGCTAAACCGCGTAAATCAGCTAAGCCTTGCTCGGTTACTAAAATATCAACATCGTGTTCGTTGTGATCAACATGACTCGCCATAGGCACTACGCTTGAAATAGCGCCATTTTTAGCAATCGATTTAGTCACAAATATTGCTAAATGAGCATTACGAGCAAAATCACCCGAGCCGCCAATGCCATTCATCATCCGTGTGCCACAAACATGTGTTGAATTTACGTTGCCATACATATCAAACTCAAGCGCGGTGTTTATTGCAATAATCCCTAAACGGCGCACTATTTCAGGATGGTTAGAAATTTCTTGAGGGCGTAACACTAGCTTGTCTTTGTATTGCTCTAAGTTATTAAATACTTGCGCATTACAACGCTCCGATAAAACAATTGAGCTGCCCGATGCAAAACTAAGCTTACCTGCGTCAATTAGGTCAAACGTCGAATCTTGTAGTACTTCAGAGTACATTGTTAGGTCTTTAAAGTCAGAATCGAGTAATCCCATCATTACAGCATTAGCAATGTTACCAATGCCTGCTTGTAGCGGACCTAAATTAGCTGGCAATTTATTTTGAGCCACTTCGTCTTTAAAAAAGTTAACTAAATGGCGCGCAATAGCGGCGGTGTCTTCATCAGGGTCGGTAACGGTAGAAAACGAATCGCTTTGGTTAGTAAAAACAATTCCAACAATTTTTGCAGGATCAATGGGAATTGCAGTACTACCAATTCTATCATCTACTTTAACTAACGGCATTGGTTGGCGAGTAGGACGATACGAAGGGATGTATATATCATGCAAACCTTCAAGATTCGGGTTATGCAGCATATTAATTTCAACGATGACTTCTTTGGCAAAAATAGCAAAACTCGCTGAATTACCTACCGATGTAGTTGGCACAATATGCCCTTCTTCGGTAATGGCAACGGCTTCAATAACAGCCACATCAGGCATGGTTAATTGATGGTTACGTAAATGCTCAACCGTTTCAGATAAATGCTGATCAATAAACATAACTTCGCCGTTATTAATCGCTTTACGTAAAGTGCTATCTACTTGAAAAGGCATACGACGCGCTAAAATGCCCGCTTCTGTTAATAGCTTGTCGAGATCATTACCTAAAGATGCGCCAGTCATTAAATTTATTTTTATTGGATTTTTTTTGACTTGCTCAATTAACGCTCTGGGTACTGCTTTAGCTTCTCCGGCGCGAGTGAAACCACTCATCCCTACAGTCATTCCATCTTTAATAAATTGGCTTGCTTGTTCTGCCGGCATCACCTTGTCATGCAGGTTACTATTGCGAATACGTTCCAAGTGCATACTGAGCTCCTCTCTAAATTTGACATTATTCTAATCCTAACTTCGTACTACACAATCTAGACTTAAGTCGTATTTATGAATCGAGGATGAGCAACATGTTTAAAAGGGAGGTTAATTTACTTTTAATTAATACTATCATGTAGTTATTAGTAATATTTTTAACAAAAATGACATAACAATCTATAAAGTAATCTATAAATAAATAGTATTATTTAATTAGAGGAATTATTTTTGAGGAATTAAGTTTATTAGTTCAAACACCCAATGTTGTTTGAAGTATAAGTTGACATAAGAACATACGTTTCTACTGGGCTACAGCGCCATAGGTGGAGAGTAACTTGGCATGAAATTGAAGTGTATAATGGCATAAAGTTACCAAATATAGGCTTTATGAGGTCAATCCCATAAAAATACTGCCAAGTTTAGTTGGCTGCTATGTGCCAATTGCAGACAGTGGTAACGCCTCGCTTAACCGATGTAAAATAGCAGGCTAAAATTAGCGACGAAGGAGTGCAAGCCTGCTATTTTACGTCCTTTGGTTAAAGCGTTTGTTATATTTTTGCTAACTCAGGAATCGGTTCCTTTGTAGTAATAACGAATGAAGTCGAATTCAACACATCGTATGGCTGATAAAAACCTTGCTCCCCATTTTCATCGCACGAAAATATATGTGAAATATCTGGAAAGTCATTAGGGTCAACAGGATGCAAGGCATTTGGATTATGGTACATTACCAAACTCTCTGACCATGATTCCGTATACTCAGGCGAATCTACATCTTCATGGAAAGGTATGCCAGCAAAAGCCTCTGGTTCAGGATTAAACCGAGTTCCAGCCCTCAAGATTTTAATATCTTCTCCCCCCATACCAGCGAGCTTACCCATACGATTAAACTTTGTAATAGTTGCTGCATTGCTAAATAAGATAGCACTAACATGCTCAGAGTCAGGCTGATTGAAAAAGCCAGAAGGAATTGATTTACCTTTCCATTCATGAGTCTCTATGCGGGTAATTTTTGGCTTTCCATCTACAATCGATGCCCTAAAACCGTATAAGTATTCCATTAAGGCAGTTCTAGACCAAATCATAGAGCCTGTACTATGAAAGTCATGTATTGCGAATACTAATGGCTTGTCTTGAACATGAGTTTTTTCCCAATATTTCTTCTTGAGCTTAGAATATAAAGGACTACCAAACTTAATTGGCATATAGCCGTTGAGAAGCTCTCGTAACTTTTCGGGATCTTCCGGCGCCTCTTCATCTGGACGCGCTTGATTTTCACTCGGATTCACTGTCACAGCTTCAACTAAATACTCATGCACCTCATTAGTAATGTGGAAGTCAGGTGCAGCATTCCCTTTAATTTGAGTGAATTTATCGTGGAAATAGATATATAGATACAACTCCCAAAGGCGAGCGTCAAAGCCATGTGTTTGAAATTCTTTTATATAATGACCATCAGGGTCATCAAAAGTATACACTATTTCCTTTATCAAATTTCGAGCTGCTTCCATCCTAGGTTCTTCAGCTAATGCTATATAGATGGGATTCAACTTTTCTCGCTCAACTAAAGGCTCAAAAAGTTCATTGGTTAATTTAATTTCATCCCCTTGAGGGTAAAAAGAGTTACCATCATTTTTATATTTTTTAATAGATTTGATTAATTCATTTCGAGCATCTAGTTCACTAGGTTTAAATTTTTTGCTGACTTCTAGCGCCCTAAATATTTTTCTAGTATCACGCCCCATAACAACAAAGCCATAATCATTATCGATTACATCTCTAAAAACAGTTGCTAGAATTTTTTTATCGTATGCAATAAGCCACTGTTGTTCATCTGCTGTACTTCTCGCCATAGGATGACGTGAAAAACAAAAAGCATCAAATTGACGCCTAGAAATACTCCTCACTCCTGATGGCAACTTAACTGCCACATTAGTTTTTTTACGTCTCTTTTCAAGCTTCTTCTTTCTTTTCTGATCTCGAGACAACTTAGCTTTTGCCATCAAGTACCTCTAAACTCAATTAAAAATATAACGCCGTATTAGGCGACTAGTAATAGCTTGCTAAAATGTGAAACAAAGTAGACCCGAGCAAGCTGTTACTAGTCCGACTTGAAAACCCTTGTTATATGGCAATTTCACCGATATCTGTAATTTCTTTGTATTGACTGTCAATTTCTTGAATCGATAGGTAATGATTAACGTACCTATTCTCTTCACGCATGTATTGAACAAATATTACAGGATTACTAATGTCGCCTTTTGAAGTGCTAAACTCAACCATTTCGACTTCGTTACAGTCTGGCTCTCTACGAACGATTTCAGCAGCTTTAGATAAATATTCAACATACGGTTTATATTTCTCAATTACATATTCAGGTGTAATAGCATACTCAGCAATAGGCGCAATTGAATATTTATATTTATTGGCTTTCTTATAGGGATCTTCAATGGCGATAAATGAAAATTTATAGCTCTTAGGGTTTAAGATGATCTGGTGATATTTGATACCACGGCCTTTAAGCTTATCCATTAGTTTATTTTTATCACTATCTGACATTCTTAATCCAAAATAGATAGCTTTTACGGCGCGATAATCATAACTATGTTTACCAGAGCTGGATGTTATAACTCTTATTTCTTTTTCGTAACTCCAAGCTTTAGATTTGATCCCGAACATTTTATTCAAGATTTTTTTTTGACTACTTGTGTCTATATCGGAAACACTTATTACTTGCGGAGAGTTTTTATATTTAACGTCTAAGTAAACGTAATCATTCTTTTCATATTCAATTAATTTATCTAAATCATATTCAACACAGAAACCTGTGTGATTACAACCATAATGAGCCCATAGCAACTCATCTAATGATGTTCGGCTTAACGAATATATGCCTGACTTATCGACAAAACTGAATACGTCCTTTAATGCGGCTTTTACATTACCAAGTTCATTAGTCGAACTATTAGCTTTTCCCACAAAGATTTTAAAAACAAGATCTAACTGAGTATTCACACTTTCATCATCGAATAACCCTTCACATGGATCATTTAAATTTTTTCTGGTAGGTGCCCAAAAGTAATTTTCGAAGAGTGTTTCTAAATCCCTTTCAAATTCACCACCGCGATATTTAAATACTCTCAAAAGCCTTCCTTGCCATATAATAATTTAATAGTGCGCTCATCGCGCATATTTCTGCCGATTAAACACTCATTTTCTACATTATATAGTTTTAACAAATAACCTAAGATATTACTATCACTATGTCTTCTCAAGCTTTAAAGTTAAATGAACCTATATGTGCGCGTCGCTCATTTTCATGAATATGTGTGCAAACAGCAGTTTGACCAATCAAGTAACTACGATATTTAGTCAACCTCAACGTCTGCACATCGCTCTAATCCGACTATCAGCTGGATAACAGAAGTGCTATTATTAAATATAACTTTTCTTGGCTTTGAGGTATGTATGCCTAGTGATATTCAACCTAGTGCTAATCATAAATTTGTAGATATACTCAGCAATGGAAAAGTTAATTTAAGCTCAAACCCTTTAGATGAAATTGAATTAATTCAGCGTGGTTTAGATATAAAGAGTGTTGAGAAGTTTAGGCTTCAGTTAGGTTGGGATATTCAATCCTTTGCTAAAGCAATTGGTACAAATATTAGAACTTTGGAACGTCATAAAAAAGAGTACACACGTTTAAATGCAACTTTGGGTGAAAATACCTTTGAGTTAGCTCATCTAGCATCAGCTTGTATCGATTACTTTGAAAATATTGAACGATGGAATAAATGGCTAAATACGTACTCCTTACAATTTAGCTCTAAAACACCTTTAACATTTGTAAATACAATTGCTGGTAGAAGGTTAATTAGGAACGTTATAAATAGCCTTAAATACGGTTATAACGCTTAAAAACACCCCAGCATTTGCTGGGGCCTCTCTATTTAGCCTCTGCCTTTTCGGCAGTTAAAAGTCACAAGTTGTGGTTGTTTACTTCCTGGCCTAACTTCAGCTGCCTACTCGGCAGTTCACTATCAAATTCGTCTGTTGAGTACCGCTTATTAATTTCCAGCTGCCTACTCGGCAGTTCACCCTAATGCTTGTGCATGACGCTCTTTTGCTCGATTTCCAGCTGCCTACTCGGCAGTTCACTATAAAAAATAGTTTAAATTTCTATAAATACCAAACTGTTAAACGAATTTAAATTATTTACCCTTATTTTTAACCAATCAAATAACTCATTGAAAATTAAAAGAGTGCTTTAAAATTATTAAAAAAGGGTATTCAAAGAGGGAACCGTGCCTTGAAATGTTTGATTTGTAGCAAAGCCATAATTATTAAATTGATTTTCTATCGCATTAGTATTTTCAATTTTTTGTATGTGAAGTATAAAATCTTCCCCGTTACCTTTGCTTGATACAGGTATTGAATGAAAGTGGCCTATGTCCTTTGCCTCAAATTTATATTCAGGGTTGTAAACTTCGCCTCTGGCTTCAGCTCGTTTTTTAGCGCGTCTTAACCGTCTTTGCTTTTCGCCAACAAAAGCTTTGGCTACTGATTGGTTGCGGACAAACATGACTTCACTTTGGTTTACTGTTACTTCGAGTATTTTTGATAAGCCAAATAACTTATCATGAGCCATCATCTCAAAATAGCTTTGCTGAGATAGATTGATTAATTGCTTTTTATCTGTTGATACAAACGCTATTTGATTGCCTATCGTTTGCTCATTCCATTTAGGAAAGCACACACCAATATTACTTATTTCGCGTGAACTCATAAACCCATGCAAAATACCAATACAACGCCCAGAAAGAAGGCTTACATCACAATTTTTAGGTAAATAAGTAATAGCAAAATAATAGCGCTTCAAGCTTTACTCCTTTGGAACAAGCCACCTTTGATCAACACTGCCGCAATAAAATGAACTGCATTTGACTTCTCATCTTGCCCTAAACCATGCTTTTCCATGTGTTTAATATGCAAAGCAATGCGCGGGAGTAATGAATAAAAGTCTGAATGGCTCTTAGGTGTTCTGTGTGCAACTAATATTTGCTTATCTGCGCCATACTCGTGAGTGCGTAAAGGTTTGTAACCTCCCTCATACCAATCATCAATAGTTTGAATCGCAGCCCCTACTTTTTGTGAATTCAAACTTGCTGCTTTTTTATTGCCGACTTGAGTGTATGCAAGTTGTTTAGATGACATGCCTTGTTCAACATTGTCTACAAACTTTTGACTAGGATGAACCTCTTGGCTAAATGCATTTTTAATTTTTGCGGTTATATCTAAGTAACAATAATTTTGAGGGTTGCTGAGCCCTTCTTGAATAGCTTCTGATAATGTTATTAGTGCTGTTTGATTATTTTGCCAATTGCCCTGCCACTTTAGCTTTTGTACACCTTCAATGATGATCGGGGCTGCATTCTCAATAAGGATTTCAATATCAACATTTGGTGATTGACGGTTGCGCCAAAGCCAGTTTCCCATCAGTATATTTTTAGCATAGCGAGTTGCCACTTCATTAAGGCCATTGTGCTTTTTATAGGTTTCAAAAAAACGTTTTAACCAATAAATAACTTTAGGGTCATCACATACATGTGGCTCAATACAATTAGCCTCAACCCTGAGTGAAAAACGACAAAATAGCTCATTTACCGTTGGAGGAACGTAACACACATCAATTGTTTGAGGGTTTCCAAACGCGAGATCTTGTGGCGCTAAATTTTTAGCCACATTTTGCTTTTGATACGCATCGCCAAACCCTGACTTTTGCCCAACTAATTTATTTTGCTCTATTTGTAACGGTTCAAAATCAGACTCCGGTGTTTTATAAAAAAACACCGCTTTACTGGGTGAGAGCGAACGCGTGTAACTTAAGTGCCGAGGTAATTGCATTATTCATACTCAAACTTAGACTTTTTCATAAGCATAGACTCTTTTTGAACATCCATAACCCAAAATGCGTCATGGAAGAACTGCTTAGCCCCTGCGTACTTAACTGATGTATTGCTAACACACTCTAAAAGCCCAATTACGGGCTCTGCATAACAATGGTGTTCATGTAATGCTGCATCCCGCTTTACGGGTTCTTCAAGCGCAGCAAAGCCAATTGCAGCGGGTCTTAAATTAAAGTTCCCGTTAAGGGCATCAATTAATTGTTCAAAACTTTTAACTACTTTTTTTGACGGGTATAACCAACTACCATTTGACGATTTTGCTTTAAAGTTTTTAAAAAGTTCACTCGGTTTAGTATGCAAATGGCACCAGTCAATATTTTGATATAACGAAGGTGGATGCATTGTCCCGCCTGCATAAGTAGATGGTAGTGCGGGCTTTATAAGCTGACTATTTAACTTATTAAGTATCTCTTCATTTGATACGAAAAGCCTAAATACTAAATCGAGTGTTATGTCACATTTAGGTTTATCGATAATTCCTGATCTTATTACATGGCTACGGCCAGCAACTTGTTTTAACTTACTTGGTTCAGGTAATGGTTTACCTGTATGTAATTGATAGTTTTCAATGTAAATGGCACTGCCAATACACTTAATTGAAGGGTCTATAAAGTTTTTTAGCTTTCGCTCAAAGTTATGAGCAAGCCCATTTAAAGCTGTAAGTGACGGCATACCTTGAATATATGGGTTAGCCATTGCCTCGGCATCAAACACTCGCATATCTTGGCAATGTACATACACTATTTGCTCATCATTTAATATTTCTTCTTCAGTTGTACAATGAGTAAACACATAGTTTAACTGCGCTTTAAACAGCCCCATTAAATTAGGGTGATACGCAAAGCGTTTGAGCTTACTTAAATTACCAAGGCTCTCATTTAATATGTTACTAAATTGGCTAATACAGTTAGTAATACTCTGATCTAAGTAATGCTTTGCCCACTCAGGGTAAGCTTGCTCTTGAGCGTTATTTTTAGCTTCCAGAATGTTATCCAGCCATAACTGCAAGCTAACACGTACTTGCCTAATAGCCGCTACTCGCGCTAATCGCTTTTGCCTTAACGTATTAAACTGTTTAATACCAACCAATACCAAAAGCGCATGCTGAAATTGACTACTTAATAGTGCACGAATTTTAAATGTTTTCTCAATATCATTATTAGCTACTTTAGAGCGGTTAACAGCCTTAGAATATGTTTTAGGAAAGTAACGAAGCACTCTAATATTACCGCCTACTGAGCTTGCTAAATCGCCAACATTAGCAGGTCTTGAGTGCTCAACTAAGCCAAAGTTTAACTTACGACCTGTTGTTAATTGCTGAATTTTAGCTAGCATTGCGTGGCTTACTACAGGCGTAACCGCAAGGTAGCTTTGCTGGAATGGCATTTGTAATTGTGGTGAAAAAGAGCTTACTTCTAATGGGAGCTCTGCCACTGGCAAAAGCTGTTTTATTTTGCCCGCGATGTCTAAAACCGCCTTTTTAGTAAACCCGTACCCTCTTATTAAATTAATCCAAACAGGCTCTTCAATTATTAGTAACTTTGCTAAACAAGTCACTTCGCCTTGCCAAGTAAATGAGGTTAAAAATAGCTTTGCATGATTAATTTCAGCACTGTTGTGCGACCAGCCAAAACTTAAAGGTAATGACCGGCTACAAATACCCGCAATATCTTCACTTACAACTTCACTAATTAAACGTTGATGGCTTACGCGTATATCGGGGTATTTTAAATTATGAGTATGAAACCATTTAACTTCGTTAATACACTTACTTAATAACACTTCATCACGTAATACACTTTTAGCAGTTCTTACACTTGTTAAATCATCAATCTCACTTCGCTTATAAACTAGGTTAATGAGCACAACGAGTACTTGTTCTTCAAAACCATCTACCGCAACATGAGGCATGTATGGAGCAAACAACTTTCTAAGTGCTGTGGTTTTTTCTTTTAGTGATTCAATTGCAAATGCATTTTGTAAGTTCATAAGTTACCACGGCGCTATAAATTGTTTTTTTGTCTGGGGCTTTTCAGCTGCAAATGCTTGCTGTAGCTCAATAACTTGGCGTAAATAAAATACATGGCTATCAGCTCTGAGCTGTTCGTGCTTTTTTTGTGGATAAGAACAGTTTAAAAAGCCTTCTTGATGAAGCCTGTAAACTTGCTCTGTGGTGGTGTTTAACAATACTGCGGCATCAAAAGTACATAGCAGTAAGTCAGCAATATTTGGATGTTTAGCTTTAGGGT
Source organism: Pseudoalteromonas sp. S8-8 (assembly GCF_000497875.1). Lineage (NCBI taxonomy): Bacteria > Pseudomonadati > Pseudomonadota > Gammaproteobacteria > Alteromonadales > Pseudoalteromonadaceae > Pseudoalteromonas > Pseudoalteromonas sp. S8-8. The sequence goes on along the minus strand of NZ_AUTR01000037.1, from coordinate 44,223 downwards.
TACTATCAACTAATTCGACAAAGTAATTAATAACCTCATCAAGTACTTTGTTTTTACGGTTACTTGTTGCAGCTATTTGACCATCACGGATCAAATCGCCATAAACAGAGCTGAACTTAGTTTTATTAAAAGGGTTAAGCTGCTTGAGCCGCGCATTATTTGTGAGTAAATCTAATTCAGCGTTAAAGCTTTTAGGCCAAGTACTAAAGTAATCAACAAACGATCGATTAAAGTCAGCATCGCTTACATCAAGTTGCTTAACCTTCGCAAACCAGGATATTAACCCGACTATTTTTTGGCTGTGACTACTTGCAAGTGCAGATGCAATTTTAAAGTCTGCATCGTTTAACTGTTCACTACTGGTTAGTTTACAACCACAATTACACTCTAAAAACGCCTCAGAAGCTCTGTAATCAATTAAGTTATGACATTCACTGCATTGTATAGTCAATCGTGTTTCATGTTTATGGCACGCTTTATAGGGCTTTAAATGCCAATAAAAAGGAACGTAAGAAGATTCAGACAAGCATTCAATGCAAACAGGTATGTTATCAGTACAAAGTAGCTCAAGGGAAATTGTCAGCTCATTACGGCTTACTGCTGCTAGGTTGCCAAATTTAAAGTTACTGCGCCGCCATGCAAGCGCAAGAATATCACCAGCGTTAACATCAGCTAATTGGGCTACTAACTTAACCGCTCTTATTCTAAAGCTGCTCGCTTGCCTAGCATGATAAACATCAACCTTACACAGCTCTAACGGCAACGCACCTTCAAGCTCATGATCTTGCTCTGCAAGCCATTGCCATAATATATCAGCAAGCTCACTATAGCCATTGTATGAGTTATCACTTGCAAGCCTCAGCAAATAGCTTTCAAGCGCCTCATCTGGGTAAGGTTTTGTTTGAACTAAAAAATGCATCGCCAACCTAAACTAAGAAAATCTTAGTTTAGGTTTAGGCTAAATAAATTAGATAGTCAAAAAATAATTATCGTTAAATCATTCGTACTTCACAAAAGTATAATATCTGATACTGTAGAGAGCGTTACGGCATTTCTAAAGGATGTATTAATAGCCAGTAACATAATAAAAACTCAAATTTAAAAATACAAAGCTAACTTATAAGGAGATTCTTATGGCTTGTAACTGCTGTGGCAAAGCTTTAAATAGCGGCATGGTTCAAAAGAAAGATTCATCAACCGGTCAAAAGTTTAAATCATGCCCTCATTGTTCAGACGCTAATAGTTCTGAACATATATTCCATCCATATCCGGCTTCTTTTGGTATTACTCCTGCTCGTAAAACGGCTCGCAACCCTGATGGATATCAAAGCTATTGCATTGATTGTCGACGATTAAAAAAGGGCGTTGCTTCAAAAGCTTTTCACAATGGCCGCTTGTGCAGCACACTTTAACTAAAGAGATTTAATGCAAGTATATAAAGATGATGCAGTAAATTGGTTATCAACACTTTCAACCGAAAGTGTTGATCTTTTAATTACTGACCCACCCTACGAATCATTAGAAAAACATCGAAAAATAGGAACTACCACTCGCCTAAAAGTAAGTAAGTCGTCAAGCAATCAATGGTTCGACATATTCCCAAATAATCGCTTTGAAGAACTACTAATTGAAATTTACAGAGTGCTTAAAAAAGGTTCTCATTTTTATCTATTCTGCGATCAAGAAACAATGTTTTATATTAAGCCAATAGCTGAAAACGTAGGTTTCAAGTTTTGGAAGCCAATAATTTGGGATAAAGTGACTATTGGAATGGGCTATCATTACAGAGCTAGACACGAATATATTCTTTTTTTCGAGAAAGGTAAGCGCAAGTTAAATGATCTAAGCGTTCCAGATATCCTCACATTTAAAAGAGTATACAGGGGCTACCCTACTGAAAAGCCAGTTAAGTTAATTGAAACACTCATCTCGCAAAGCAGTAATGAAAATGAACTCGTCGTTGATCCTTTTTTTGGCTCAGGAGCTACTTTAGTAGCAGCCAATAACTTAAATCGACAAGCTATCGGATGTGATATCTCTGAGCCCGCTCACTTACATCTAAAAGGTCGAATCACATAAGCAGTTATTGATTATGTGATTCAATAAAATCCCAGACCGTTTCACATAGCGAAGTTAGCTCTGGCGTTAACTTCCAATCATCAGACTCATTCATTAGTGAAATTGCAGTATGACAAAATTTAACTTTGTCTTTAATTGTACCTGATTTGTCAGAATAGAATTTCCGTTCAAGTCCATCAGCTTTGTCGACATAGCGCTCTAACACTTCACCAATACCATACCTATTAGATTTAAATAGCTCTTCCTTCATATTTTCAAATCTATCGATATTACTATCAGTTCTCTGTTTAAAAGTCTCCCATCTAGCTTTAGCTGTATCAATCAAAATATCAAAGGGTATAAAGTTTTCGATTTCCTTATATTCAAGTAAATAAAATGCCTCTTCCAAAGCTTCTCGTAAGCTTTCAACACGCTCACCTTTGCCCTCAATATCTGCATCAGCAATTAATAAGATATTTCTGTTGAGTCTTTTAGCGGGGGTTTCACTACCATTATTTTCAACATCATCACTGAAATCCCAGTGAGTAATATTACTGCCTTGGTATTCTGTGAAAACAAAATGAAGATTTTCATGATAACTTTTTAACTTACTTTTTTTATCTTCATCTTCGAGCTCTTCAATGTATTTATTTAGATAGGCTCGCAAGTATAATTTATCAGTAACGCCTTCCACCCAAATTGAACAATTAGCAAGAAGTACCGACGATGCACGTACACCAAGCTCATTAAGTAACTCACCGTAATCTAATGAGGCTTGTACTTTACTCTCACCATTTACCCTGGAAACTTGTTGAATAGAAATATCGTCACGCTCTTGAGCCAAATCTAAAAAATGGTTTGAATGAGTCGTCATAAAAAACATATGTTCTTTATGCTTTGCAAATGTTTCAATTAACGTTCTTTGAAGTCCAGCGTGTAAAAAGTGTTCTGGCTCTTCAATAAAAAACATTGTCGATTTTTCAGCCATAAAAACTTTATACGTCAATAATATAATTGATTGAATACCATCGCCTAAATCATAAATAGGCCTGTCTTCATCATCACCTTCTTTGACATGTACAACATCTTTATCAACCATTGGTACTAACGAAATATCCCTGCCAAAAAAGAAGTTTTCAGAAAGATACTGTTCATAGTCGCGAACTTTTTGTCGTTTTGCGTAAGAACCTAGTAAGTGTTGTGTGAGATCTTTATAAAGGCTGTGACCTGTAAAAACCTCACACTCATCTTTTTTTAATTGAGGAAAGTAATCAGACTTAGTTCGAGACTCAAAAATATCTTCTCCAGCAACATGCCGAAGCCCTCTCAAAGTTGGAATATAAATTTTACTCCAGTGATTGGTCACAGAGTAATCGCTAATATTTTTTAATGACGCTTCAGAGAAATATCCATTTATCGTTGAATTAATGACCTCAACAAATCGGCCTTGCTCTCCAAGGGAGGTATAGTTTGAAGCCTTAAACATTGAATAAATTTCTTCTGCTAAATTGTTTAAACCGATAGGTTTATTCTGAATTGATGATAATTGATTAAGCATTTGATCATAATTTAGCGATCTCATTCTTACTAGCAGTTCCCTCGAACGACCTTGATGGAAGTCACTTTCTAGTTTTTCGATTATTCCCTTTATTTCAAAGCCTTCATACTCTAATGCCCATTGCTTTACATTTTCATTAAACAATTTTCTTAATTCGCGACTTTTACCTGAATTATTTGGGCCAATAAAAAATGTTATTTGACGAGTATCCTCTAAGAGCCAAGAATCATCTCCCGTTTTACCTATTTTTCTAATTGAATTAGCATTTACTTCCATGTTTTTTGATCCCTTATAGCTTTGCAGGTTTGAGTGTATTTAATAATTCAATTTGGTCTTCTTTTTTTAACTTACCCAAAGCACAAATTAGTTCAGATAGAATATCTTCTTCACAATAAAAATAAGCAACTGGCACATCTAGCTCTTTAGCAATGCGTTTCATAGTTAAAAAATCAGGGGCATGTTTGCCTTTTTCATATTGGTTCATGCGAGCACTAGCCGTGTTTGGCTCCATTCCTAATGCCATACCTAGCTGTTGCTGAGTAAGGCCTGCTGCTTTTCTAGCAGATTTTAGGCGTGAAGGTGTTGGAGTTTCCATGTGAACCTTAGCTATAAAACATATCTTGCTAAGATTCTCTTAGTATCTAACCCATAAGTGTACTAAGGATATTTTAGTTTTTAAATATACACTTAATTAGTAATGTCTTAAACTATACATTTATGAGTTAGAAGGGATTTTATGCTTGTTTTTGCTAGCGATGCTTCGGGTAAGATTGTTTCAATAAATAATGTCAAAAATGGTAAAGCATGTAATTGCTTTTGTATCGCATGTAATGACCCTTTAGTCGCACGCAATGGCGGCAAAATAAAAGCTCACTCATTTGCTCATACTACTAAAGAAGAGTCTAGAACATGCTTAATGACCGCTTTGCATCGGTACGCTCAAGAATATTTTTTAACGGCTAAAGCAATAAACCTCCCTGCAATTACTATTTATCATAAAGGTTACAGCAAAACTGAACCTAGTAGAAAAGCCTTTATTAACTCTGCAAAACTTGAATATAGCATTCATAACAAATACATCGCCGATGTGAAGTTAGAAACTGATATCGGTAATTTATTAGTTGAAATCAAGGTAACATCGCCTTGCTCCGCAGAAAAAATTAACTTTTACCGTGACGAAAAAATCGCTTCCTTAGAGTATGATTTATCTGCTTATATTGATTCTGATCATACCGATGTAAATTGTGCGCTTAAGCATAATGATGATACGTCTAATTGGTTATTTGGTTGGTGTGAGGATCAATTAAGAGAAGAGATTAATCAAAAAGTTGAACTCAACCAAATAGAAATGAATAAAAAAATTAGACAACAAATTGAAGAGTCAAGAAAACAAGCTCTACGTAAATTTGATAACTTAAAAAAGCGACAACGACTAAAAATACCCAGCCACAACATTGGATTTAACCATAATATTAAAGGTAAAAATTACGATTTATCTGCCCAAGTAGTAAAAAGTAAAAGTATAAATTTTAAAGAAGTTTTACTTGAAGCAGAGTATGAACATTTTTTACTATTGAAGTGCGTAGCTCTTAATAATTCTAACCAAGAACGAGTGTTAAATGTTGCCCTTTTATTTCAACATGATACCCCCGACATCCTCAAAAAAGACTCAGGCCAAATCATCGTAGGTCGAATAAAAAAATCAAAACGATTTAAGTTCGAATGGCTTAACTTTACACCACCAGATTCGGCTTTAGAAAGAGCCAAATTTATAGCAATTGCTGAAAAAGAAGAACAACTAGAAAAATATACGTTTATAGATCATGTAACAAACTATGCTGACGTTTATGCATTAGAACAAGATAGATATTTTTCAAATGATTACCCAAAATGGAAAACCTGGCTTGCTTCACAAAGCGATATGGCTTCCAACGAAAATTTTAATGTTAAAAAACCCAAGTATCCGGCTTTATTAAAAACAAATAATACACACCCTCAACTTTGGATGTTTGATCGCTGGTATATATTAATATTTAGTAAGTTAGCCGAGTTTATTGACAGCTATCCAATCAATACCCCCATAGATACAAAATACATATTTGAGCTACTAAAAAACGAATTTCCACTTTCCCATAATTACAATCTCTTTGTCGAGCAAGCAGAGAAAATGAATGTTTCAGGTAAATTAGAGCACTTACTAAAGCCTGAAAGCATTATAAATACTTCCTTATCATTTTTTGAGGAAAAGTTGGCAGTAGTAAAAGAATCCAATTATTTTGTACGCAAGTACGATTTGAAAATACAAATGCTACCTGCAAAAAATTAGCTATATGAAAATGCTTTGTGGATATTTAAATTTATAGGCTTAAAACCTACCACTTGCTAATTAGCTGGCTATTTTGCACAATGATTTAGTACTTCTTATGAAATGAATAGAAACAGGGATGCTATGAAGATCATTGAAAAAATTAAGCTATTTAACTTTAAGAGATTCTCAAATTTTGAAGTTCAATTTACTGAAGAAATTAATTTATTAATAGGCGATAATGAAGCTGGAAAAAGTAGTCTACTCACAGCTATTGAGCTTGTTTTAAGTGGTAGTAAATCCAAAATCGACTCAATAGGGATTGATAACTTATTTAATAAGCAAATTATTAATGAATTTTTAGTTTCAGATAAAAGCATTGCAAACCTTCCCACGTTACGTATAGAGCTATACTTAAATGAACAAAATAATCCTCACTTAAATGGCAAAGTTAATTCTGAAGGTGTTGCTTGCGACGGGCTGGTTTTAACATGTGAGCCAAATGAAGAGTTAACACATGAAATATCAGAAGTTTTAGCTCAAGAAGAAAGTAACTTCCCTTATGAATATTACGTTGTTAATTTTGCAACTTTTTCAGGCCAAGCATATTCGGGCTATCGAAAATTCTTAAAATTTCTAGCATTAGATAGCTCACAGATAAACAATGACTATGCAACCAAAGAATATATAAAAGCAGTATATGACAACTTTGTCGAGCAAACAGCGAGAATAAAGTTGAAAAATGAGTACCGCCAACAAAAAGTAGCTTTTAAAGAAACAAACCTTAAGTCAATTAATGACAAACTTGATGAATACCAGTTTTCGATTAGATCTAGTACTAAATCAAACCTAGAGACAGATCTAAATATTGTTGAAGATGACGTTCCCATCGAAAATAAAGGAAAAGGCAGACAATGCTTTATCAAAACAGAGTTTGCATTAAGAGAGCATGATGCAGATAAACCACTAGACGTATTATTGTTAGAAGAGCCAGAAAACCATCTTAGTCATACGAATATGAAAAGGTTGGTCCATAGAATATCAGAGTCACATGCTAAACAAATTTTTGTTGCTACTCATAATAGCTTAATAAGTACGAGATTAAATTTACGTAACTCAATACTCCTCAATAGTTCTTCTCCTGAGCCTCTTACAATGAGGGACTTGCCAGAAGATACAGCTAAATTTTTTATGAAAGCACCTGATAATAATGTTTTAGAATTCATACTATCTGCGAAAGTCATATTAGTAGAGGGCGATGCTGAATACATTCTTTTGGACTCATTTTATTCATTGGTAACAGGCTCTTCATTAGAAGCTGATGACATTCATGTTATCTCAGTTGGTGGTACAAGTTTTAAAAGGTATTTAGACATAGCAAAAGTTTTGGGAATAAGAACCGCTGTGATACGTGACAATGATGGCGACTATCAAACGAATTGTATTGATAGTTATCTCGGCTATGTGGCAGATAACATTGGTGTTTTTTATGATGCTGTTAATACCAGCAGTACATTTGAGAGCTGCCTTTACGACTTAAATCGAGAAATTTGTGATGAGCTTTGGCTCGCTGATCGAAAAACACTGTCAGTACAAGAGTATATGCTGAAAAATAAAGCTGACTGTGCATTTGAATTACTAGATAAAAAAGCAGACCAAATTATAATACCTGACTATATAGAAAGAGCTTTCCAATGGATAAACGAGTAGTTTTTGCTGTCGCTGGCTCAGGTAAAACAAGCCACATAATAAATGGGTTAGAGAGTGACTCCAAAACTCTGATACTAACTTATACAGATAACAATTTATCGAACCTGAAGCATAGGATATTGGAAAAGTTTGGTGAAATTCCTTCCGGAATTAAAGTGTATTCATATTTTCAATTCATATATTCATTTTGTTTTAGGCCTCTATATGGTCACGAGCTAAAAACTAAAGGTATCAATTGGCATGTCCCTCCATTTAATACCTTAAAGATGAAACGGAATGATCCTAGGTTCTATATCGATAGCCATAGTAGATTGTACTCCAATCGCATTGCAAAACTAATAGAACAGCTTAGTATCAATGATGAAGTTATCAAGCGCATAGAAAAGTATTTTCATAGTATTTGCGTTGATGAAGTCCAAGATTTTGCAGGGCACGATTTCAACTTTTTATTAAGCATTTTTCCAGCAAATATAAACCAATTATTTGTTGGGGACTTTTATCAGCATACATTTGATACCTCTAGGGATGGAAACGTTAATAAGTCGCTCCATGATTGCTATGAAAAATATAAAGCAAAATTTGCCAAAGTTGGTTACGTAGTCGATGAAGAGTTACTTTCTAAGAGCCACCGTTGTAGCCCTATAGTGTGTAGTTTTGTTAGTGAAAATCTATCTATACACATCGATTCTCATCGAAGTGACCAGACCAAAATTGAGTTTATTGAATGTAAAAATCAAGCTATCGAAATAATGAGTTGCCCAGACACTGCTAAACTTTTTTACCAAGATAGTAGAAAATATAAGGGATACACAGAAAATTGGGGAGCTACTAAAGGGCTAGATTGTTTCGAAAATATTTGCATCATTTTGAATCCAACAACACTAAAATTGTTTGAAAATGGGAAGCTTGAAGAGTTAAAACCTCAGACCAAGAACAAGCTTTATGTCGCATGTACTAGGGCTAAGCATAATATTTATTTTATTCCTGAAAAACTTATTAAGTATATGAAAAATTAGTATCCAAATAACTATGAGTTCTGTAAGTCAACACTTCACTTCCTCAACAACTGACTGATCGGCATTCGGTCAGTAAATTTAGTCGCTATAAACGGATCTTCATCTTGAGCACTTTCAGGTTTATAAAGTGAATAACGCTCGACTTCACTTGCTGTAATTTCTGCAACGGGCAAAGTAAATAGGTTTGGTACATCAGGAAAGAGTACTTCAAATGCTTTGACCAAATGCTTGGTTGTGAGGGTTTTCGCATTATCTATTAATGCATAAAGTACCGCATCATCTAAAAAATATTTTAATGTTCTAAAACAGCCTTTTGATAGTGAGAACAAAGCAAACACTGTTGCTTGTTCACTTAGGTTTGGCTTTTCGGTAAATGGCATACGGTTGGCTAGGCCAATTATTAACTGCACAAAGTGCTTTGGGTTTTCTGATAGTTTAAAATAAGGCAGCTGCCGTCTCACTAATAAACGCGATGACCATTGAGGCTCGTCTGCTATTTTTTCTGCCCACGGCATACCTACCAATACAATTGATACACCCGCTTCGTCGTTAATGTACTTTAACCTGTTAGCAATTTCGCGGCGCTTTTTACCTTGGTTGTGCTCAATCAGCTCTTGAAACTCATCAATAATTATAAGCTCTGTACCACACGTTTTTAGGCATTTTATTAATGATGTCGTTAATCGAGTACCATTTACTCGCAGTTTGCGCTCTGTGCTGCCTATTTGTCCTAAGTCTTTAAGAAGCTCGGCTAAAGTAGATTCTAGTGTAGGGTTACTAGGTATGCGGCTTACTAATACAGGGTGATTCATCACTCCATTAATAAATTGCGGTAAGTGACGTTCTTTATACTGTTTTATTAGTGCTGTTTTACCTGTGCCTGTATCGCCATTTAAAAGCATGCAGGGCTTTTCGCCCGCTAACCCTTTACCAAGTCTTAATCTGTCGAAGTCGTTAAATACCGTGCTTATTATTGGGTATTCAATAAATACATCGCGAAATTCATTTAGCTTTTCTTTTTGTTTGTCGGTCAGCATAATTAAAATCCATCTAGATCTGAAATAAAGTCATCCCAGCTATCAGTTACTTGCTCTTTAGGTGTAACCTTTTTGGCCTCTACAGGTTTGCTCTGCGTGATTGATTTTTGTGAGTCACTATTTACATTTTGATGCTTAGCTAACGCTTTCCCCCCTTTTACCTTTGAGTTTTTTGGCGCATTTTTTAACTCTTCAAACTCGTTTTGGATTTTATTATGAATAAACATACGCGCTTTTGCTAAGCCTACATTATCGATAGAGCCCGAAATAAAATCGCGATGAATACGTATATTTATTTTATGCTGATTTAAACTTAAATTTTGGGTGTAACCGTTTGGATCTATGCATGGCACTTTTATGTAATGCTCTAGCTTATCGAGGTAAACGTAGATATAAGAGATATCATCGGGGTTTAATTTAATTAAAACTTCTTGAGATACCTTGTGGCTAAACTGCTTTCTATAGTTGGCTAGTTCAGTACTGTCGTAGCTTAAGTTTTCTAGCCGTATTCCACCTTTACGAAGCACCCGATGGTTTGAAATACTGAGCACAACATCTAGCTGTTGCAGATCATTATTACTCAGCATTGTTGGTGGTAACGTATTAAAACCTTGATCCCACAGTTGGCTCGGTATGTACTTAAAGCGGCTGTCGGCATCTTGATGGTAAACGTCTACTACCCATTTATGAAATAACTGCATAAAGGTTGTAAAGCGCATAATTGCATCTTTTTTGGGATTGTATTCATGCTTTTGTAAAATGTTAGAAAAGGTTTTACCAGGAACAGGGTCTAATAATTCAGTATTAATTGTGCCGAACATACGTTCTACAAATGGTTTTAACCAAGGCTTTGCGACAGGGTTATATTGAGTATTAATGCCTATCTCTTCACAAGCAAGTTCAAGGCTGTTACTCCAAAATTCAGCGCCATTATCAACAACGAGAGTTTCAATTTTTCCAGCACATTTCCACTCATTTATCGTATCAGGGTATAGTTTTGCCACATCACTTTTAGGTTTCATTGCATTTAGCATTGCTCGCCTTACTGCATCATAGCTAGGCTCGCTGAAGCTAAAGTAGAAGCCAACAATACAATGGCTATACACATCGACTAACATGGTGAGTGTTGGCCGACCAAGCGGGATATGTAGCTCATCATCTAATAAAATAAGATCAAGCGGTGTATGGTCAATTTCAACTTTTTCAAGTACTCGGGTAGGCCGTGTATGCCCTTCCACTTTATTAAAAGCAATATCAGCAAGGCGCTTACCATAACGAGCAACCATTACTTCGTATTGCGGTAAGTTATCTATTCTGTTTTTAAACGCTTTGTATGTTAAAGGCTTTAAATCACTGCCAACAACACTGTCGTTTTCAATAATAACTAAATCTGCATAATACTTATAAGCCGAAGCCACTGATGGCTTTTCTTTTACTAAGTAACGCTCAAGTGCCTTTTCAAAAAACTTATCAGTTGCTGTCTCGCGCTCCCTGTTCCCCTTTTTTTGGTGGCTTGGTATTAACGCCATTATATTTTTATCTGCATTGGTATAAGCGCTATACCATCGTGCAGCTGTTCTCCAGCTAGGCTTTTTTTCTCCCTCAACTTCAGGCATTACTTTCAGTAAAGGCTCAAGGTTTTTTTGTGTCCAACCGCCTTGAATATTAGCCTCAAGCCATTGAATATATTTAAGCTTAGCAAATGTTGTTGTTTTAATTTTTTCAGGAAGGGCTTGTAAATCTTTGGCGTAATTTTGAGGTAGTTTGGTCTCTACTTTTGGTAATGGCTGATTAAATTCATCTTCAAACAAACCGTCATTAAACATTGTTAGACCAAACTGCTGTTTCTATTGATATTTCATTTGTAGTTAAGTCGGCAAATAACTGCCCCAATGATAACAATCGTAGCACTGTAGCAAGTAGCTCACCGGCAGTTATTTTTAAAAAGTTAACTAACTGGCACACTTTAATAGAGCCGTATTGCTTAACAAGTTCTAACACCGATGCTTGCAACTCTGTTAAAGACTGAAAACCAGAGTAGCGATGTAAAAGCTTTAAGTTGTTGAGTGTTGGGTATACACGGATTTGCTTATCAGTAACCAGTATTAAATCACGTCCATCTTGCTTAGCGATGGCTTGCTTTTCAATAAAACGTGCACGAAAGTCTTCATCGGCAATTTTGCTTTGCGGTTTTACTTCGATAAATTTTTGTGTACCGTCTGTGTGGGTAAGTAAAAAGTCAGGCGTGTAAGGGCAAATACGGTTATCGAACTCATATTCGTAACCTAGTGGTTGTGCTTCAAATACGGCTATTGATGGTGAGAATTCAAAATGGAAACAAGCATCAAACTCTAAAGAGGATTGAACTAAACAGGTAGATTTATTTTTTTGACTAGCAAATTTATGATTGTGATTAATTGGAGATTTTTTGATTTTTTTTACGTACATGTGAGTTAACCATTTAACCATTTGGTTAAATACTAGACTATGCCAGCTTATACTTCCAATTTATGTCATCTTTTAGTAAAAATATGTCAACTTATACTTCAAACAACACCCAAATGAGGAATTTGGGTGGCAGTCTTACCAGCCACATCTCGGCACACACGTCACAAACTGTGGCTGCTCCCTTCCGGGCCTGACCAGGTTCGCCTGCTAGTGTTGCGAGAGGACCAATAAGACTACCATTGAGGGCCTTGGTTGGCGCGGGAGGGATTATCTCTACTTTTGCTCTGTTATTCAAGGGATAATCTAAAAAGAAAGTGCGATTGCATACTTCATATACAATCGCGGCGTATTTAGCTATTTTAGTGCGTATTAATTGTTCTCTAACTGCGCTTTTATATTACGTAATGCTGCTTTTACTTTTTTCATGTTTTCTGGACCCATACGTAAAAGCTGTTTTTGTGCATCTGGTAATTGCTCCCACTCCGAAAACGCATACTGATACGTTACTGAATCACGAAGTAACGGCAAGTCACCTTCAGGCTCTGGCGTATCAAGTAATAAATCGATTGCATCGGTTAGCGTTTGATTAAACTCGTCATCGCCGTAACCAATTTCACTGTATGCATTATTAATAAGTGGCTTGTACTCTTCGTACATGCGAACGGCTTGCGCTGCACTCATACTGGTAAATATTTTCACATACGGTGTATAACGCTCGTAGCTGTTAGGGTTAATAGTTAAGATATCACCTTCATTCACGCTAAATTTTTCTTCTGGCTGTACAACAGGCATGTGCTTTTTAGCTATTTTTCCTTTTGCTAAGTTATCTACATATACCACACCACGACGAATAACATCGTCGGTCACCATTAAGCTCATTACTGAGTCGCTTAGGTACTCGTCCATTTTAGCAACAACAACTGCATCACTTTCGTTAAGCGTTGGTAGTGGCTCTGCTTCTGGCACAGGCTCACTTGGACTTTGTGCTGGTACTTCAAGCTCTGCTGGCTTTTCTGGATTTACAGACGGCGCATCTACCACAGGGTCGTTCTCGGGTTTAAGCTCCATCATAGGTTGTTCTTTAACTGTGGGCTCTACCTCAGTGCGTGTTGCTTGCTCGTCACTGGGTGTTAGCAATACGAAGGCGGCCGCACATGCTACGACTATTAAAATAATAACGGCGAAAAGAATATTGTTATTAGGTGGACGTTTTTGAACATCTGATGCTTCTGGTTTATCTGACATACGAACTCCATAAAAATTAAAATGCGATATCACTTAGAGTACGCTAAGTGGATTAAATTCATTCTTACACAAATACTATTACATTTTATAATACGGCAATTATAGCAAAGTAAGTTAAGTACTAAATTGGGTGATTAAACAATGTAATAAGTATTAGGGCAGTTATCCTTTGATTCTTCTAGCTTAAAGACTTACAGTTAATAAATAAAGTAAAGACGTAGAACAGTTTAACCACCAATATGAAAATCAAGCAAGTTGATCCACAAAAACCTAAAATTGCCTTATTACTCACAGGTGGTGGCGCACGTGCTGCTTATCAAGTGGGTGTCCTTAAAGCGCTAGCTCATAGTATGCCTCGTACTGCTCCATTGCCATTTAGAGTAATAAATGGCACCTCTGCTGGGGCTATTAATTCAGCTGCGTTAGCATGTTACGCCTCCTGTGCGCATTTGGCTGTACGAAAGCTTGAATCAGTTTGGAAGAACTTTTCAACCTCTATGGTCTATAAAAGTGATTTTTTAAGCGTATTTGGTCATATTGCGCGTAATATTTTAACGAGCTTTCAGTCAGAACATATTAACCATCCACCAGCGAGCTTGCTAAACAACCGCCCTCTGCGTGGTTTATTAAACGAAATTTTAGATTTACACCGCATTGAGCGCAATTTACATCGTAATTATTTAGATGCGCTGTCTATTACGGCCTCAAGTTATACAACGGGCGACTCTGTTGCATTTTTTCAATCTAATACGCAAACATCTTGGCAGCGTGCTAAACGCGAAGGCCGTGCAACTCGTATTAATGTTGAGCACTTAATGGCATCGAGTGCCATCCCTATGGTGTTTCCCAGTGTAAATATTTATAACCATTACTTTGGGGATGGCTCTATACATCAACTTTCTCCGCTGAGTCCGTCGATTCATTTAGGCGCTGAAAAAATATTTATTATTGGGGTCGACCAACCCAAAGAATTACACCCACCGGGTTACTCGCCACATTATCCGGGTCTATCTGCTGTTGCAGGGCATTTACTCGACAGTGTATTTACCGACACTATGCAATCGGATTTGGAGCGTTTAGCTCGTGTTAACCGAACATTAGGGCTATTACCCGCTCGCGACAAACATCAAGAACTTAAACAAATAGATACCTTTGTCATTAACCCTTCGCAAAACTTTAATGCCATTGCAGCTCAGTATTACGACGATATGCCATGGGCCATTAAAGTATTGCTACGTACCATAGGTGTTAAAAAGCATTCGCAATCGAGTTTAACCAGTTATCTATTGTTTGAAAAACGCTACACCCAGCATTTAATGCAAATTGGCTATGAAGACGGTATGGCGCAGTTGCCTAAGATGCGTGAATTTTTAGAGTTAGATTAATCTTTTAGAGCTAGATTAATCTAAGTCACTATTCGATTCCGTCGAGCAGATAGTGCTCTACCCGCTCAACACGCCTTGGTTTACCTTGTAATACTAAAACGTCATTAGCCAATAATGTTGTTTGCGCTGATGGCGTATCTATTTCGGCTCCTTCTCTGCGCAGTGCTTTTACGAGCACTCGCCGCTTTTCTAAATTAAGATCTTCAATTGTTTTACCCACGGCATAAGCTTGCTGAGGTAGCGCTACAACATGTAAGTATTCTAATCGTTCACTGGAGGCATCTTCGCTATCTTTAAAATACCCTGCGTAAAAGCTTTGCATTAATGGATAACGATTACGACGTTCTTTACTTACTCTACGCACAATACGCGTCATCGGTACGCCCGACATAGACAACACATGCGACACGAGCATTAAGCTCGCCTCTAACGACTCTGGCACTACTTCGGTTACGCCTAGCCCTTTTAAATAATCTAACTGGCTATCGTCACGAGTACGAATAAGTATTTTAACGTTGGGCGCTATTTGTTTTATGGCATCAATAACAACTTGTGCGTGATCAAGCTCTGTAAAAGTAATAATAACCAAGCGAGCTCGCTCTACTCCTGCGCACTTTAAAATATCTTTTTGTTTAACATAGCCAAATATAACAGGCTCACCTGCCGCTTTGCCTTCTTGTACTAAAATTGGGTTACTTTCAATGGCAACGTAGTCTATTGCTTCGGGCTTTAAAAAACGCGCTATAGTTTGCCCAACACGCGAAAAACCACAAATAACAACATGGTCACTATAAAGTGTACTACTTTGTGGCTCACTCTCCAGCGCTAAACTAGGGCGATCGAGTATACCCAAACGCTTTAAAATAAATGGCGTTTTATCAATCAAAAATGGTGTAAATGCCATTGATAACACACCAAGGGCAATTAAAAATGAAGCTTGCTCTGAGTTTAATAACTGATGCTGGCCAGCAAGTGCGATAAGTACAAAACCAAACTCCCCCATTTGCCACAGCATAATGCCACAGGCGAGCGAGTCTTGGTTTCGCTCATGCATTAGCCGCGCACTAAGTGCTACTACTGTAATTTTTAATACGAGTAGCCCAAGCAATGCGCCAATAATTATTACTATATGCGCCAGTACAAATAAAATATCCAACTGCATACCCACAGTTACAAAAAACAGCCCCATTAAAATATCGCGAAATGGACGTATATCGGCCTCTAACTGATGCCTGTAATGGCTCTCACCTAACATCATTCCCGCTAAAAAAGCGCCCAATGCCATAGACAAGCCAAACATATACGTTAAAAAGCCCGCAAATAAGGCGACTAATATAGTGGTAAGCACAAACAACTCATCGGTTCGTACTTGCGCTATTTCTTTAAACACAATGGGCAATACCCATTTACCAATTGCCCAAAGAAGCACGCATACAAATGCGCCCTTACTTAGGGCAAACGCTAAAGCCCAACCAATACTTTGAGAGTCGCTTGATGCAAATAAAGGAAGTATTATTAATAGAGGAACAACAGCAATATCTTGAAAAAGCAGTACACCAACGGCCAATTGCCCACGGCGCTGATTAAGCTCACCCGTTTCTTTTAATAGCTTAACCACTACAGCCGTAGAAGAAAGCGCCATAATTGTACCAATGGTAAAACTGGTGAGTAGGGAAAAGTCTAAACAATATAAAATAATAATGAAGAGTAAGCTGGTTATACCTACTTGTAACGAGCCCAGCCCAAATACTAGGCTTCGCATTGCCATTAGCCGCGAAATAGAAAATTCTAACCCCAAACTAAATAACAAAAACACAATCCCAAGCTCTGCTACAAACTCTATTTCATGAGATTGCGCTAACCAACCAATACCATGACTACCGGCTAAGACCCCCGTTGCTAGGTACGCCAAAATAGGCGGCAAGCCAATGCGTTTAAAAAACCACACAAAAAGAACTGCTGCCACTAGCAAGCCAAAAATTTGAACGTTAATACTCTGCAAATTCGGCCTCACGCGTCAATTAAACCAAGGGACTTACTTTAAATATAGCAACCTTCTGTTTTTCAGCCAGTTTTAAAATATGGCACAAAAATCGCTTAGTAATTGCAAAGTAACACCCTCGGGGGAGAATTTAATGGAAAACGTCCATATTTTGACGCAGCGTGTGTCTGGTCGCGGTGATTTTTTGCCGTTTTCGGCTGAACATTCGCCAACAAATGAAATAACAGAAACACATAAACTCGTTACAGAGCTACAAACTAGCTTAGTGATTGAGGATGTTTTAGCTATATACGCAAAATTTACAAAACAATTGTTAAATTTCTCTGGTTTACAGTTTCAGTCAACACTGGGAACTACGCAAACATCACAGAGTGATACAAATAGTACACCCTATATTTTTGATTTGGCGATTGGTAAAGAACATTTAGGGCAGCTAATTTATTTTAGTAAATTCCCACTTGGTCAAGCCATTGAGAAAAAGCTACATACTTTGCATACTGCGCTGGTTTATCCACTTCGTAATGCAATGATGTATAGCCGAGTACTAAAGCTTGCCACAAAAGATGCGTTAACCGGCTTAAATAACCGTAGTCAGTTTAATGACTTTTTACTGCAAAAACTTGAAAACTGCCGTCGTTACCAGCGTCCATTTAGTTTAATGCTGCTTGATTTAGATAATTTTAAACAAGTTAACGACAACTTTGGCCATAAAATTGGTGACGATACACTTAAAGAGTTTTCAAAAGTACTGTGTAGCAGCATACGCGGCACTGATTCGGTATTTAGGTTTGGTGGTGATGAGTTTGCTTTACTTATTGAAGACCCTGAGTTTACAACGAATAAAGTGATTGCTGAGCGGATAATGTGCTTAGTAAGAAAATCGCCTCTAATGTCTAAGTATAAAGTAACAACCAGTATTGGTTTTACTTTAGCTAACAGCCAAGACAGCGAAACTGAAATATTTGCTCGCGCCGATAAAGGTTTATACAAAGCAAAAGCATCTGGTAGAAACTGCGCAAAAGCATATTAGTCTTTACTTAACTGCATTAAATAAAAAGCCTAGCTTCCCCCGCTAGGCTTTGCACTTACCAATTTATAAATAAACAACGCGGCACAAAAACCAAAAAAGAATCCGCTAATTAAATTAAGTAATGCGGTAATAGTAGCAAGCGGTGTAAATAATACTAAAAGCAGTGGCAGGCTCACGCCTAAAATAAAAAACAATCCACCTTTACCTAACCAATAAGCTAATAAAAGCACTGCAGATACAATTCCACCCGCAACTGCATAACCTAACGTTACAATATTTAGCTCAAGTAAAATATTAGCAATAATAGCTATAACGGCCGTTATTAGCATACCCATTGGCGCTTTAGTAACTAACGACAAACCAACATGCGGCTGTTTACTCATTTATTTACACTCCCAAAAAATACCATTTTCATCAATATGCTTAGCGCTTATAAAATAGCCAACCACTTGAACTAATTCATCATTATAAAAAATAAGCGGCACACTGGCGCGAAGCCAGGGCGCTATTTTTGCATCTTTAAACCAATGCTTAACTGTATTACTACCAGGCTTTTTAAGTGGTTTAATGCGTGCGCTATTGCAATCAAAGCGCACTACTACTTGCTCATTAGCGTGTGGAGGTCTTACTCCGCAACCGGTGCTTTTAATTAATAAGCGCCCGTCTGCCAGTTTTAGCTGTGAATAATTCAGCTCAATATCTGTTAATACTTCACTTGGTGTTACAAAATACAAATAACCTTGATGACGACGTATTTGCCCATCGAGCAAATCAATACGCATTTGTGCATCGTTTTTTGCGCACATTGCTTGATTAATAATTTGCTCGAGCTGCTTTTGCGATGGCATCACTTGTGTAAATAATGCAAGCCACGCACGTACTATATTTGCAATGCGCGCTGCGCTGTATTCGCTTATCTGGCCAATGCAAAGCGCTTGATGCTCGTTAATACACTTATTTAAATCGAGCTGAGTATATTCATCAAGTAATGTTTGTTGCTGCTGTAGTAGCTCAATACTTCGTGCAGTGCATTGTTCAAACCCATTAAAGCGCTCAGCTAACACAGGTACTATTTTTGAGCGTAAAAAGTTACGATCAAAACTTTCATCTGTATTAGAGTCATCGGTTATGTGGCTAATACTAAACTGCGTTGCAAACGCTTCTATATCGCTGCGAGCTACATTTAGTAATGGTCTAAAACATATACGTCCACTTTGCAGCAAGCGCTCTTTATACATAGAACCAAGCCCTTTTAAACCTGAGCCACGCTTTAAGCGCAGTAAAAACGTTTCTACTTGGTCGTTTAAGTGTTGGCCCAGTAAAATAATGCTGCCTTGTGGGCTTAGCTCATCAAGTGCTTTATAACGGACGTCGCGAGCTTGGGCTTCAAGACTTGTGCGCGACTGCGGCTCAATAACAACTTTCGCAGCTTCAAAAGGCACATTAAGCTCAATGCATACGTTTTTGCAAAAGTGTTGCCAGTCATCAGCATACTGGCTCAAGCCATGGTGGACATAAATAGCCGATACATTAATTGCAGGGTTATCTACTTTTAAAGTGCGCATTAAATGCAACAGCACCACAGAATCAACGCCACCAGAAAGCGCCACTGTAAAAGCGGTGTTACCTTGCTCAATATAGCTATTTAATGATTTTTTTAATTGCTGATAAATTGCTGATGTATGCATATGGGCGCACTTTTATATAAAAACTCTGAACATTTTAAAGCAAAAAAGCCGCATAAGCGGCTTTTTTTAACATTTAATGTGTTTAGCAATAACCAAACGACATTAAACGTTTGTAACGTTGATCAAGCATTTCTTCAAGCGTAAGCGCTTGTAGGTCTGCTAAGTCACGTTTAAGGCGAACTTTTAAGTTACGTGCCATAGCATCGTAATTGCGGTGCGCGCCACCTAGAGGTTCATCAATTAAGTTACTGATTAAATCTAGTTCTTTAACTCGCTCTGCGGTTACACCCATTGCTTCTGCTGCAAGTGGTGCTTTGTCGGCGCTTTTCCAAAGAATAGACGCACAACCTTCAGGCGAAATTACAGAGTAAGTGCTGTATTGCAACATGTTAACTCTGTCGCCAACACCAATCGCTAATGCACCACCTGAACCGCCTTCACCAATAACCGTACATATTGTCGGCACTTTAAGTGTCGCCATTACTTTTAAGTTACGCGCGATTGCTTCAGATTGACCACGTTCTTCAGCGCCAACACCTGGGTATGCACCCGGCGTGTCGATAAAGGTCATGATTGGCATTTTAAAACGCTCAGCCATTTCCATTAAGCGTAATGCTTTACGGTAACCTTCTGGCTTTGGCATACCAAAGTTGCGTTTAATTTTTTCAGCAGTGTCACGGCCTTTTTGTTGGCCAATAACCATTACTGGTTCGCCATCTAAACGCGCAACGCCTCCTAAAATAGCCGGATCGTTAGCAAAAGTACGATCGCCAGCAAACTCGTCAAATTCCGTGAAAATGCGCTCGATATAATCTCGAGTGTAAGGACGCAACGGATGACGTGCTAACTGTGATACTTGCCAAGCGCCTAAATTAGAAAAAATCTCCTGTTTTTGTTTGGCACTTTTTTCTTTTAATTTGCTGACTTCCTCTTCTAACTCAAGGTCTAATTCGCCAGCGCGGCTTATATTTTGTAATTCTTCAATTTTTGCTTCTAATTCTGCAATTGGAAGCTCAAAATCAAGATAATTGAGGCTCATGCTCTAAACTACCTAATCAGTTAAATTCTAGTTCTACATCTTGCGCAGCCATTAGTGATAACTTATGAATTAAGTCGTCACTTGGCGTAACACACCATTCGATCCCAAGAGTTAATTGCGCCAACGCATCTGGACGTTGGTAATAAACCTTGATCGGACACGTTCCCATTTTATAGGGTTCGAGTACTTTTTGTAATTTATCGAAGAAACCTGCCTCGACTTGCACCATGTTCAGCGTCATTTTAATCGCTTTAATACGCTTTTCACGCGCTTGAGCAATGGTGTTTATTTCTCTGGCGGTCATTGTAATACCACCGGAGAAGTTATCAAAGCTGACCTGTCCAGATATTACCAAGATATTGTTAACTTGGAGCATATCTTGGTACTTTTCAAACTCGTCTGAATACAAGCGTACATCAATCCGTGCACTCTTGTCATCTAAAGTTACTAAGGCCCAACGATTTCCTTTTTTGTTAATTAATACCCTAGAAGCAATCACCAAACCTGCGGCTGTTGCAAATACATCGCGGTTCGTTGGCTGTAAATCAACTATTTTCCCGCTGGTATAATGCCTAAGCTCACGGCGGTACTGATTTATCGGATGCCCAGTTAAATAAAGGCCTAGGGTTTCTTTTTCACCATCTAACCATTCGTTATCAGTTAGGCCTGTGGCTTTAATAAAGGCTTGTTCAACCTCATCAGGCTCAGTGGCTAATAAACCAAACAAATCACTTTGCCCTAATAGCTCAGCTTTGTTGTGTTGGTCGGCTGCCCGCATTGCACTTTTTAAACTAGCTAGTAATGTAGCACGGCCAGCTTGGGTTTTTTCTGGCCCTAAATTATCGAGTGCACCTGAATAAATTAATTTTTCGGTCACGCGTTTATTTAAGCGTTTTAAATCAACTCGGGCACAAAAATCAAATAAATCTTTAAATGGGCCCCCTTTTGCACGCGCTTCTAATATTGCATCAACCGGTGCTTCACCTACGCCTTTTATCGCGCCAATACCGTAAACAATCTCGCCTTGCAAGTTTACTGTAAACTTAAACTCACCTGCATTCACATCTGGCGGCAATAAGGTGAGCTTCATGTTTTCACATTCATCCACCAAAATAACGATTTTGTCGGTGTTATCCATATCAGCCGACATTACCGCAGCCATAAACTCTGCAGGATGATGCGTTTTCATCCACAGCGTTTGATACGAAACAAGTGCATACGCCGCCGAGTGAGATTTATTAAAACCGTAACCTGCGAACTTTTCTACCAAGTCGAAGATTTTTATTGCGAGTTCGCCGTCAATGCCGTTATTTCTTGCGCCATCTTCAAACGTTGAACGCTGCTTTGCCATTTCTTCGGGTTTTTTCTTACCCATTGCACGACGCAGCATGTCGGCGCCACCTAGCGTGTAACCTGCTAGTACTTGCGCAATTTGCATTACTTGTTCTTGATACAAGATAATGCCGTACGTTGGATCAAGTATTGGTTTTAAGCTTTCGTGCTGATACTGCGCATCTGGGTATGAGATTTCTTCGCGGCCCAGTTTTCGGTCGATAAAGTTATCTACCATACCTGATTGCAGCGGACCTGGTCGAAACAAGGCCACGAGTGCAATCATATCTTCAAAGCAGTCGGGCTTAAGTCTGCGTACTAAGTCTTTCATACCGCGCGACTCTAGCTGGAATACAGCAGTCGTTTCGGCGCGAAGTAATAATTCAATACTTTTTTTATCATCCAGTGGGATGGTATTTATATCAACGAGGTCTTTACCTTGGCGCTCCATGCGCACGTTGGTCATATCGACCGCCCACTGCAATATAGTCAGTGTACGTAAACCCAAGAAATCGAACTTAACTAAGCCTGCAGTTTCTACGTCGTTTTTATCAAATTGCGTTACCGGAAACTTACCTTCGTCATCGCAATAAAGCGCGGCAAAGTCGGTAATAGTGGTTGGCGATATTACTACGCCACCCGCATGTTTACCGGCGTTACGTGTACACCCTTCTAGGATGCGACACATGTCGATTAAATCTTTTACTTCGTTATCGCCATCGTAGGCTTCTTGCAAGCGCGGTTCTATATCAAACGCTTTAGCAAGTGTCATCCCAGGATCGCCGGGGATCATTTTAGAAATACGATCAACAAACCCGTAAGGGTGCCCAAGCACTCGCCCTACATCGCGTATTACCGCTTTTGCAGCCATGGTGCCAAAGGTAATAATTTGCGATAC
Source organism: Pseudoalteromonas sp. S8-8 (assembly GCF_000497875.1). Classification (NCBI taxonomy): domain Bacteria; kingdom Pseudomonadati; phylum Pseudomonadota; class Gammaproteobacteria; order Alteromonadales; family Pseudoalteromonadaceae; genus Pseudoalteromonas; species Pseudoalteromonas sp. S8-8. The sequence goes on along the minus strand of NZ_AUTR01000037.1, from coordinate 21,472 downwards.
CGCATTACGCCCATACAAAGCCGATACGTGATCAATTACTTCGTCTCGTCTATCCATACAAAAATCGACGTCGAAATCGGGCATTGATACACGTTCTGGATTCAAAAACCGCTCAAAAAGCAAGTCGAATTCAAGTGGGTCCAAATCGGTAATTTTAAGTGCGTATGCAACTAATGAACCTGCACCTGAACCACGACCAGGCCCAACAGGAATATTGTTATCTTTACTCCACTGAATAAACTCCATTACGATTAAGAAGTAACCTGGGAATCCCATTTGGTTAATTACGCCAAGCTCTATATCAAGTCGCTCATCGTATTCTACACGTTTTACTTTTCGCTCTTCTTCGTCGGGGAATAAAAACTGTAATCGCTCTTCAAGACCATCTTCTGACACTTTAACTAAAAACTCATCAATCTTAAGTGAGCCAGTTGGGTAATCAGGTAAAAAGTAAGTCCCTAGCTGAACCGTTACATTACAACGTTTAGCTATTTCTACTGTGTTTTGTAGGGCTTCTGGAATGTCGCTAAACAGCTCAGCCATTTGCTCTGATGTTTTTAGGTATTGTTCTTCAGAGAACCGTTTAGGTCTGCGTTTATCGTCAAGCGTGTAGCCGTCAAAAATAGCAACGCGAATTTCGTGCGCTTCAAAGTTTTCTGGCTTTAAAAATACCACTTCGTTGGTCGCTACAACAGGTAACTGCTCTTTTGTAGCAAGCTCTACCGCCATGTGTAAGTAGTCTTCTTCAAGCGGTCGATTAGTGCGAACAAGCTCAAGGTAGTAGTTGTCGCTAAAATGCTGCTTGTAAAAACTAACAACCGACTCAATAACACTCGGGTTATTTTTTAGTAACGCTTTACCTAAGTCACCATCTTTAGCGCCCGAGAGAATAATTAAGCCCGTTTTATGTTCCACCAGCCATTCTCGGTCAATAACGGGGCGATGAAACACATGCCCACGCTGATACGCTTTAGATATCAATAAGGTAATGTTTTTATAGCCGTCATTGTCTTTTGCCAATATGGTTAGACGACTTGGCTCATCAGGAAATTCTGGGCTGCGAACCCAAAAGTCAGCACCCACAATAGGCTTAATACCGGCGTTATGTGTTGCGCCGTAAAAACGCACTAAGCCACAAAAGTTCATTTGATCGGTAATCGCAATAGCGGGCATTTGCAGCTCTTGCGCTTTAGCAACTATTGGCTTTGTTTTAGCAAGGCCGTCAACCATCGAAAAATCTGAATGAACTCTTAAATGAACAAAATCAGGAGCAGCCATGCTTAACCCTCACCATTGGCTTGCGCCAATACACGCTGCACAGGTTTAAAGCTTTTACGATGTTCATCAATCGCGCCGTACTGCTCAAGCGCTGCAAAATGTGCTTTTGTTGGATACCCTTTGTGCCCTGCAAAGCCATATTCAGGGTGGCGTTTATCAAGCTCAATCATTTCGTCATCGCGTGCTACTTTAGCTAAAATAGACGCCGCTGAAATTTCTGCCACTAAGCTATCGCCTTTAACAATAGCTTGCGCTGGCATAGTGAGTTTTGGCAAACGATTACCATCTATAAATACAAATTCAGGTTGCGTACTTAATGCCTCTACTGCACGGGTCATGGCAAGCATAGTCGCGTGCAGAATATTTAACTCATCAATTTCTGTTGGATTGCAGCGCCCATACGCATAACACAATGCTTTTTCTTTTATTTCAATCGCAAGCGCTTGGCGTTTTTTATCTGTTAATTTTTTAGAATCCGCTAAGCCAGCAATTGGTTTAGTGGGATCTAAAATGACGGCGGCAGTAACTACATCACCAACAAGCGGGCCGCGCCCTACTTCATCTACACCGGCAATTAAGGATACATTAGGTCTATCAATTTGCATTTATTAACTCCGCCACAGCATTCGCTGCTTGTTCGCTGGCATTTAATCTAATTTTTTCGTGAATAGCTAAAAAGCGTGCTTTTAGCTCAATGTTATCTGTATTAAGCATAGGAGTAAGCGCATTTGTTAAATTAGCCACATTACACTCACTTTGTAAAAACTCAGGCACTAGCTCTTCGTCTGCTAATAAGTTAGGCAACGAAAAATACTTAATATTAAACGTAAATAAAGTTTTAAATATCCAATAGCTCAAAGGCTTTATTTTATAGCCCACTACCATTGGCTTTTTATAAAGCATGCCTTCGAGTGTTGCAGTGCCCGACGCTAATAAAATAGCATCAGCAGCTTGCATCGCTAATTTTGATTGTCCATCAAGCAGGTTAACATTAAGATTTGGCGCGGTAGCGTTTAATATATCAGTAAACTGCGCTTTGCGTTTTTCGTTAACCAGTGGCACCACAACTTTAAGATTGGGGTTTTTAGCTTGCAGCTCTGCAGCTGTTTTAATGTAAGTTTCGCTTAGTAAACCAACTTCTGAGCCTCGGCTACCAGGAAGTAACGCCAGTACTTTGTCATCAAGGCTTAAGCCGAGTTCTTCACGCGCTTTGCTGTCGTCGTGTTCAAGCGCTATATCGTCAGCCAAGGTATGACCTACAAATGTACATGGCACTTGGTGTTTATCGTAAAACTCTTTTTCAAATGGCAGTAACGCAAGCACTAAGTTAGTGGCTGCACTTATTGTATGTATACGCTTTTCGCGCCACGCCCAAACAGATGGACTTACATACTGTACTGTTTTAATGCCCGCATCTTTAAGTGGCTTTTCAACGCGTAAGTTAAAATCGGGTGCATCAATACCAATAAATACATCAGGTGGGTTATCTACAAAATGCTGCACGAGTTGTTTACGTATTTTAAGCAAACGCGGCAAACGCCCTAGCACCTCAACAAGCCCCATTACCGAAAGCTCATCCATGTCGTAAAGTGTTTTACAGCCCTGCGCTTGCATTTTAGGTCCTGCTATTCCTTCAAAAATAGCGTCCGGAAAGTGTTTTGTAAGGGCTTTAATTAAGCCTTCACCTAAAATATCGCCCGACAGTTCACCTGCCACAATACCAATTCGTAGTTGTTTTTTATCTTTATTCATTTGATTTTATTTCACAAGTAAACCAGGCGTTCATGCTTGTTAGTTTACCGTGTTTTACTGTTTGGTTAAACGCTTTAAATAACTGGTTTTTTATCACGTAAGTTAAGGCTTTATGTTGTTTGTTTTTAATACTGATGTAGCATAGGAAATATATATTAAGTTTTACTAATATGTATGTTGACAAAAATTGCACAAAAGTAAATACTATTACAAACTTTCAGTAATTACTGAAAGTTCATTAAACCTTAACTTTGCCAATTAAATGTTGCCCTGTTAATCCGTCACTCTCAAGGAGCCAATAATGATAGATGAAACCTTTGTGGATCTATCGCGATTACAGTTTGCTGTTACCGCTCTCTTTCATTTCTTATTCGTACCGTTAACGATAGGTATGACCTGGATTTTGGTTATTATGGAATCGGTTTATGTTATGACCGGTCGCGAAATTTATCGTGATATGACTAAGTTTTGGGGAAAATTGTTTGGTATTAACTTTGCAATTGGTGTGGCGACAGGCCTTACCATGGAATTTGAGTTTGGTACTAACTGGTCTTATTACTCCCATTACGTAGGTGATGTTTTTGGGGCTCCCCTGGCTATTGAAGGTTTAATGGCATTCTTTTTAGAATCGACCTTTGTAGGTATGTTCTTTTTAGGCTGGGACAGACTCTCTAAACGCCAACATTTAGGTGCAACCTTTTTAATGGCCATTGGTACTAACATGTCTGCGCTGTGGATTTTGATTGCCAACGGTTGGATGCAAAACCCAGTAGGTGCTGAATTTAACTATCAAACCATGCGCATGGAAATGACCAGCTTTGCTGAGCTTGTGTTTAATCCTGTAGCACAAGTTAAGTTTATTCATACCGTATCGGCAGGTTATGTAGCTGCATCTATGTTTGTACTGGGCATAAGCAGTTGGTACATCTTGAAAGGCCGTGATTTAGCGTTTGCTAAACGTTCTTTCTCGGTCGCATCGGGCTTTGGTTTAGCATCAATTCTATGTGTAATTTTACTCGGTGACGAATCAGGCTACGAAGTAGGTGAAGTTCAAAAAGTAAAACTTGCCACGATTGAAGCTGAATGGCACACAGAAGAGGCTCCGGCTGCGTTTACCGCATTTGGTTTTCCTGATTCAGAAGAGCAAGTAACACATGCTGCGGTTAAAATACCTTACGCACTTGGGTTAATTGCTACGCGTTCACTTGATGAGCAAGTAACGGGTATTAACGACCTAGAAAAACAACACGAAGTACGTATTCGCAACGGTATGATTGCTTATGAATACCTTACAAAACTCAGAAACGGTGAAGATACGCCAGAAAATGTTGCTAAGTTTAATACCCTAAAAGATGATTTAGGTTATGGCTTGCTACTTAAGCGCTACACACCTGATGTTGTAGATGCTACCGAAGAGCACATTCAAAAAGCCGTTAAAGACTCTTTCCCTAAAGTAGGCCCTATGTTTTGGTCATTTAGGATTATGGTTGCCTGTGGTGTAGCCATGCTGGGTGTATTTATATTGGCATTTTACTACAACGCACATCGCGTTATTGAGCAAAAACGCTGGTTGTTATGGGCTGCCGTATTGAGCATTCCACTACCTTGGATAGCTATTGAATTTGGCTGGATAGTTGCTGAGTATGGCCGTCAACCTTGGGCTATATCTGAAATACTGCCGACCTTTTTAGCCACGTCGTCACTAACAGTAAACGATATTTTAATTAGCTTAACTGGATTTATTGTTTTCTATACTGGTTTAGCCATTGTTGAAGGTTGGTTGATGATCCGCTTTGTTAAGCAAGGACCAAGCTCGCTACATACTGGTAAATATCATTTTGAATTGCCAAATAAAACTGATCAAACTGAAGGAGAGCAATCATGATTTTTGATTATGAAACATTAAAAATGCTTTGGTGGTTGATCATTGGTGTGCTGCTTATTGGCTTTGCTATTACCGATGGCATGGATATGGGCGTTGCTATGTTGCTTCGCCTAGTTGGTAAAACAGATTCAGAGCGCCGTACAGTAATAAACACTATTGGTCCGCATTGGGATGGTAACCAAGTATGGTTTATAACTGCAGGCGGCGCGTTGTTTGCAGCGTGGCCTATGGTTTATGCTGCCGCATTTTCGGGCTTTTACTTTGCCATGATGCTAGTACTCTTTGCTTTGTTTTTTAGACCACTAGGGTTTGATTACCGCAGTAAAGTAGACTCAAAACGCTGGCGTAATAACTGGGATTGGGGTCTGCTTGCAGGCAGCGCAATTCCAGCATTAGTTTTTGGTGTTGCTTTTGGTAACTTATTTTTAGGCGTACCGTTTAATATTGATAATCTGATGCGTGTTAGCTACCAAGGTTCATTTTTTGGTTTACTTAACCCGTTTGGTTTGCTTGCTGGTTTAGTGAGTATCACTATGCTAATTGCTCATGCGGGGATGTGGTTACAGCTTCGTACAGCTGATGCAGTAGCAGAACGCTCGGGCCAATATGGTCGTTATTCACTGATTGTGTTTATTATACTGTTTGCAGGCGCTGGTTTTTGGGTTGCTAATTTAACGGGTTACCAAATTGTATCTATGCCTGATACACAAAGCCATGCAGATCCATTAGCTAAAGTAGTAACAACAGCCCAAGGCGCGTGGCTTAGCAATTACAGTGAACGCCCATGGACTATGACCTTTCCTATTTTAGCGTTTGTAATGGCACTAAGTGCGCTATTGTTTTCTAAATTGAACAAACCAGCACTTGGACTTATTTCAACAAGCTTAATGTTAATTGGCGTGATTATGACGGCCGGTGTTTCACTGTTCCCATTTATTATGCCATCAAGCAACAATCCAAATATTAGCTTAACAATTTGGGATGCGGTATCGAGTCATAAAACGCTCAATGTAATGTTTGTTGCAGTGTGTATTTTTGTCCCACTTATTTTAACTTACACCACCTGGTGTTATGTAAAAATGTGGCGCAGAGTAACGGTTGAAGAAATTGAAAACAACACTCACGGTAGCTACTAAGGAGACTAAACTATGTGGTATTTCGCTTGGATTTTAGGTGTACTTTTGGCCTGTACCTTAGGTGTAATAAATGTAATGTGGTACGAATTTCATCAAAATAAAAACAGCATTGCTGATGATGAACAAGCCATGCACGATTTATTAAACGATGCTAACAACACAAAAGATGACGACTAACCCCCGACCAGATCGCGCGCAGCAGCAATCACTGCGCGCTTTTTTAAAGCGTCAAAGTAAACCCGCTGCAGTGTGGTTAAAGTTAAGCATTGCACTGGGTACTTTTAACGCATTACTGATGATTGCAGGTGCTTATTTACTTGCGCAAACTATTCACAACGTTATGTTTGAAGGTAATAATTTAGCCCAAGTTACTCATTTATTATGGCCCTTAGCAGGCATTATTTTATTGCGCGCGGTGTTTTTAGCATTAAGCGAACGCTTGAGTGCATATGCTGCACTTAAAATAAAATCGGCTATGCGCCAAACACTTCTAAATAAGCTCAGCTTACTTGGGCCAAGCTATATAGAACAACACGGCCAAGGCGCTACATTAAATACCCTACATAATGGCGTAGAAGCACTCCACGACTATTATGCTAAATACCTACCTGGTGCTGCTTACAGCGCGCTTATCCCGCTGGCAATATTGGTTGTTATTTTTCCGACAGATTATAAAGCTGGGTTGATATTTTTATTAACCGCCCCGCTCATTCCTTTTTTCATGATTTTAGTAGGCTCAAAAGCCGAAGCTTTAAACCAAAAACGCTGGAAGCAACTTGCTGTACTGGGCAATTACTTTTTTGACCGCGTACAAGGTTTAACTCAACTCAAGCTATTTAATGCAACACGTACCGAGCTTAAACAAATAGCTAAAATTTCAGATGATTTTAGACACGCTACACTCGATGTTTTAAAAATCGCGTTTTTATCATCATTTGCACTTGAGTTTTTAGCCACTATTAGCGTGGCATTAGTCGCAGTAATTATTGGTTTTAGACTGTTTTTTGGCACTCTTGATTTTGCTACTGGCTTTGTGGTGCTACTTTTAGCGCCTGAATTTTATTTACCACTGCGCCAGCTAGGTAGCCATTACCATGCACGCTTACAAGGCATTAGTGCCGCTGCCGATATGGTTGCGATTTTAAATGCACCACTGCCAAGTGACGAAAATGCGTCAGTGACTACAAGCACGCCTGAAAACAATTTAACTTTAAATACAATTAACTCCATAAGTATTACCGACCTTAATTTTATATACCCAGATAGTAACGAAGGGATTAAAAATATAAATTTAACACTGCCAAATAAAGGCTTAATTGCCGTTGTGGGCAGTAGTGGCTCAGGTAAAAGTACGTTGTTTGATTGCTTATTAGGGTTTCACCCTGAGGTGATAAACCACCTATCTATTAATGGGCAGAGTTTAAGTACAACCGATATTACTTACCTGCAAAATAACATTGCATGGATACCACAAAAAGCGACACTGTTTTACGACACTATTGCTGCCAACATTAAATTGGCCAAACCAACTGCCACACAGCAAGAGCTTGAACATGCAGCAAAGCAAGCTGGTGTGCTTGAATTTATAAATACCCTACCCGATGGTTTTAACACACTGATAGGTGAGCAAGGGGAAGGACTTTCTGGCGGGCAAAAGCAACGCATCGCACTCGCACGTGCATTCATAAAACAAGCACCAGTTTTAGTGCTTGATGAGCCTACAGCGCACCTTGATAGCCAAACAGAGCTGCTTATTCAAGATGCTATTAATGAATATGCTAAAAATAACTTAGTATTAGTCATTGCTCATCGATTAAATACCGTTAAACATGCCAGCAATATCATTGTTATGCACGATGGGAAAATAGCTGAGCAAGGTCACTTTGAGGCACTTGCAGCGCAAAATGGTGCATTTTCTGATTTATTAAAAACGGCCAAACAAGGGGTTGCGCATGCATAATTTTATTCGCTTATTAAAGCTTTGTGCTCCTCATTATAAAGCGATGCTATTGGGTACATTTTTAGCAACGATTACGGTATTAGCTAATGTGGGCTTGTTGGCTATTTCTGGCTGGTTTTTAGCGTCAATGGCGGCTGCAGGTCTTGCGGGCGTGCAAATGAACTACTTTACTCCAGCAGGAACGATTCGGTTTTTAGCAATTGTACGAACTGCATCGCGCTATGGCGAACGCCTAGTTACTCATAACGCCACGTTTTTATTACTAAGTGAAATACGTACCAATGTATTTGCAACGTTAAGCAAGCTTAACAATGTTGATTTAGCAATGAGCCGCAGCGCTGATCTAGTTAACCGATTACAAAACGATGTAGACGCACTCGACAAGTTTTATTTAAACGTTTTACTTCCTATGCTGGTCGCTCTTTTAAGTGTGCCAATCATCATGCTGTTTATGTCGGCCTATAATGGCAACGTCGCCCTTATTTGCTTTACTGGCATTATACTTATTGGTGTGGTTATACCTGCCCTACTCAGCGCAAAGCTCACTAAAAACAGCCACAAAGAAACACAACTTAGTGCACAACTTCGCTCTGAGCTTTCAGATACACTTACAGGCCTTAGAGAGCTTAGTATTTATCAAGCCCGTTCGCAGCAGCTTAATAAGTGCGACGAATTAAGCGAGCAGTACAATCAGCAATTATTTATTCGCCACAAAGCACTGGCAAACTCAGATGGGTTAAGCTTATTGGTTGTTCAATTAGCGATGCTTGCTAGCATAGTAACCATTGTCCCACTGGTTTACGCCAACAGTATGGTAAATGTAGAACTTGCTATGTTAAGCCTGTTTGTACTGGCAAGCTTTGAAAGTGTATTGCTACTACCCAATGCGTTTATAGAGCTTCCTAGTGTATTAAAAGCAGCAGAGCGGTTGTTTACACTTGAAGATAAAGCCGCTAACTCACAAGTTAAAGATACACATGTAGACGTTAATGAAAACTTTAGCGCGCAAAACCACACGCTAGCACTTAACAATATTAGCTACCAATATGGTGAGCAAACAGCGCTTACTAATATCAGTTTTGAGCTAATGCCCCAGCAAAAAGTAGCGATTGTAGGTAGAAGCGGCAGCGGTAAAACAACGCTTGTCAATCTACTTACTGGTTTATGGCCTTTACAACAAGGCAGCATAACGCTAAACAATCAAAATAGCGTTGTTGACTTACATTCGTTAAATAATGATATACGCGCAAGTGTGATAAATATATTAGCCCAGCAACACCATATTTTTGATGGCACACTGAGTGAAAATTTACGTTATGCCGCGCCAAATGCAACTAAAGAGCAAATGATTGAAGCGCTCTCATTAGCGCAATTAAGCCCTTGGTTTAATGAGCTAAAAGAAGGTTTAAAAACACGATTAGGCACTGGCGGGCGTAATGTGTCGCAAGGTCAGTCTAGACGTATAGCTATTGCACAAGCATTACTTAAAAGTCCGGCTATTTTAGTTCTTGATGAACCAACAGAAGGTCTTGATAATCAGTCTAAGCAAGGGGTAATGCAAGCAATAATGCATGTTATGAATAACGCGAGCGTGCTCACAATTACGCACGATCCCGCTCTACTTGCTCAAATGGATAATGTTGTATGGTTGGAAGGCGGTAAAGTAGTCGCACAAGGCTCTCATAAAGAGCTCAGTGGGGCTTATCCTGGTTATGTTGCGCTAACTACCCGGTTTTAAAACCTTTACTGATACATCAATAACGCCGACCTTAGGGTCGGCTATCTTTTTAAACATACTTTTTGATAAATCAATAATACGACCTCGCACATACGGGCCTCTATCGTTAATTCTTACCGTGACTGATTTGTTATTGGCTAGATTGGTAACAACCACCGTAGTACCAAAATCGAATTCTAAATGGGCTGCCGTGGCGGCTTGTTGGCTAAAGCGCTCTCCGTTGGCGGTTGTTCCTCCGTGGTATTTATCAGCATAAAAAGATGCTTTCCCAACTTGAGTGATTTCTCCAGCAGATGATTTAACAATAGGCTGGCTACTACAAGCGGCTAAAACTGAAGTAATAAAAAGAGTGACTACTAACTTAGGTAAACGCATAGGACGGCTTTTATTATATAAATTACCCGCATACTAACTCAATTACCCTGAGTATTAACTGAATTAGCTTAAAGCAGGGCAATAAAAAACCACCTTCGATTTATCATCTAGGGTGGTTTTTTTAATGCTTAAAGCAAACCCGCGAATTATCTTACGATGCCGCGCTCTGAGTTTTTAACAAAGTCGACCATCAATTTCACAGCAGGATACTTTGCGGCATCTTCACTAAGCGACTCAATAGCTTCTTCAGCACCTAAGCTTTTACGATAAAATGCTTTGTATGCACGGCGTACAGCCATAATTTCATCACTTTCGAAACCACGACGCTTCATGCCTTCTTTATTGATAGCTGCAGGGCCTGCTGGCATACCAATGGTAGTAACAAATGGTGGTACATCTTTGTTAACACCTGAATACATACCAATAAAGGCATGTGCGCCAATTTTACAAAACTGATGAACACCCGAATTACCACCAAGGATAACCCAGTCACCAACATGTACATGGCCGGCCACACTTGCGTTGTTAGCAAAAATTACGTTATCGCCAATTACCGCGTCATGTGCAACGTGTGTATAAGCCATAAACAAATTATTACTACCAATTTTAGTAACGCCTTCGTCTTGAATCGTACCACGGTGAATAGTGGCACATTCACGGATAACGTTGTTATCACCCATGATTAATGTGGTTGGCTCGTTGTTGTATTTTTTGTCTTGGCAGGCTTCGCCTACAGACGCGAACTGAAAAATATGATTGCCAGAGCCAATAGTTGACGGCCCTTTAACAACAACGTGAGACTCAATAATACAGTTATCACCGATAACAACATCATTGCCAATATAACTATACGGACCAACTGAGACATTGTTGCCTAGTTTAGCGCCAGGTTCGATTATTGCTGTAGAATGGATCACTATTAAAACTCTCTTCTCGCACACATAATTTCGGCACTACACACTATTTTGCCGTCGACTCTAGCTTCTGCAGCAAACTTCCAAATGTTGCGACGTTCTTTTAAAAACTCAACATGAAGATGCATTGTATCACCAGGAATTACAGGTTGTTTAAAACGTGCGTTATCAACAGCAGCAAACAAATACAATTCGTTTTCGCTACGGTTTTCTACTGTTTTAAAACCTAATAAACCCGTTGCTTGCGCCATTGATTCTAATATTAGCACACCAGGAAAAATTGGCTGATTTGGAAAGTGCCCAGTAAAAATTGGTTCATTTATAGAAACATTTTTAATAGCATGTAAAGACTTGCCAGGTGTAAAATCAATAACACGATCAATTAATAGCATCGGGTAACGGTGCGGTAATAAACTTAAAATTTCTTGAATATCAAGGCTATTTAATTCGTTTGCCAAAATAGCATCCTTATTAGTGTTCAACGTTATGACTTAGCCAATGCTTCAAGCGCTTTAAGACGAGATTTCATGTCTGAAAGGTTACGCAAGTGAGCTATTGATTTACGCCATTCTTTGTTTGTTGTATGGGGCATACCAGATGAGTAAATACCTGGTTCGGTGATTGATTTTGTCACCATACTCATGCCGGTAATTATAACACCATCACATACAGACATGTGACCATTAATTGCAACCATGCCACCAATTTGACAGTTCTTGCCAATGGTAACGCTTCCTGCAAGTACAGTGCAGCCCGCTATTGCGGTGCCTGAATTAACTTCAACGTTGTGCGCTATTTGACACTGATTATCGATAATAACATTGCTATGAATGATGGTATTGTCCAGTGCACCACGATCAATTGTCGTACTTGCACCAATTTCAACTTTGTTGCCTATGATCACTGAACCAAGTTGAGGTATCTTAACCCACTGCCCGCGCTCATTTGCATAACCAAACCCATCACTACCTACAACACTATTTGCTTGAAACAAACAATCTGAACCAATTTCAACATCGTGATAAATAGTCACACTAGGCCAAAGCTTAGTGCCAGAACCTATTTTAACACGTTCCCCGATAAAACTGTTCGGACCAATTTGCGCGTTGTCACCTATCACTGCATGAGCTTCAATGACTGCGTTAGCACCAATAGCGGCGCTATCACTAACAATCGCTGTTGAATGAACAGTTGCACTTGGATGAATACCCGTCGAGGCTGAGCGTGGTGTTGTATCCATAAATTGCGCTAATTTTGCGTAACTTACATACGGATTAGCAACAATAATTTTGCTGCCACTAAAGTACTCTGCATCGGCTTGGCTTACTATTACAGCACTAGCTTGAGTAGTTTCAAGTTGCGATCGATATTTTGAGTTCGCTAAAAATGCAATATGCCCAGAATGGGCATTTGCAAGTGTCGCTATTTTTTTTATTTCTAAAGCGCCATCACCCTGAAGTTCGGCGCCTAGAAGTTCCGCAATTTGCGAAAGCGTATAATTTTGCATAGAGTGATTATTTCTTACTAACAGCGGCTACAACTTTAGATGAAAGATCAGTCACTTCTTTAGGGTTAAAGTAAATAGTAGTGTCTTTTACTTTAACTTCGTCGAAGTCGCCGTCTTTAGCAATCTCTTCAATTGTTTTGATGATTACACCTTGAACTTTAGCAAGCTCTTGGTTTTGACGCGCTTTAATTTCTTGCTCTAAAGGGCGACCTTGTTCAGCAAGATTTTTTTGCATGCCCTGAATTTTTTCACGCAGAGTATCTTTTTGAGCTTGGCTCATAGTTGTACTTTCACGTTTAAATTTTTCAGCTTCAAAACGAATATCGCCTTGTAACTTTTCAAGCTCTTGACGACGTTCAGCAAACTCAGTTTGTAAAGACTGTTCAATTTTAGCCATTTGAGGAATTTGCTTGTAGATTTCCTGCATATCAACAATACCCACTTTGTGTGCAAATGCATTCACAGAAGTACCCATCATTAACGTTGCTAAAACTGCTACAGCTGTTGATTTAAATAATTTTTTCACAAAAAACTCCTTTAGAAAGTGTTACTAATGTTAAAGCTGATGGTTTTCGTATCGTCATCTTCTTCTTTTTGCAATGGATACGCAAAACTGATCAGCATTGGACCCATTGGAGAGATCCATTGTAATGAAAGACCGGTTGAAACCCTAAAACGCATTGGGTCTGAATAGTCATCTAATTTAGCACGTTCATCAACGCCTAAGTTTTGATAGCGGTCTACGTTAAACTCAGTATCCCATACGTTTGCAGCATCAACAAAGAAGCTAGTACGTACAGAGCTGGTATTTTCTTCATCTAAGAATGGTGTAGGAACAATTAGCTCCATACCTGCCACTGCTTTAGCATTACCACCAATACGACCTTGTGGCACTAGAATATCAAATTCTGATGCACCACCAATGCTACCGGTTGTAGTACCGTCTGCACCTGGCGTACCCGGAATAGACTGCGGTATACGCGACACAGCACGTGGTAATATTGTATTACGGTCAAAGCCACGTAGTTCCATTTCCGTTATACGGAAGTACTCTTGGAATGGAAGTGTTTGCTCATACCCGTTTGTAGAACCATAACCATTACCATAACCAAGTGCTGCACGCGTTGAGAATACCCAACGGTGGTCATTTGATATAGGCCAGTAAAAACGCGAATCGTAGTTCAGTTTAAAGTACTGAAGATCTGAGTTAGGCGTTGTTGCTGTTAAGTTTAGAGTTTGACGCGAACCCGCTGTTGGGAATAAACCACGGTTAACGGTGATACGCGACCAGCCAACACTCAGCTCATACTTAGTAAAGTCAAAGCCTGCATCTGGGTTATCTGGATCTAAGAATGTTTCACGAAGTACACGCGTTTGCTCGTACTCTGCAATATCCGAAAGCTCTTCTTTAATCCAACGGGCGCCAAAGTTAACACGATTTACAGCATCAATTGGAAAACCAATATTTGTGCCTAAACCATAACTTTTCGATTTATATTCAACAAGACTGAATTTACTTGCATCGTAGTTTCTGTAAAAGATGCTACTGCCTTGCGATACACCATCTGGCGTAAAGTATGGGTCTGTGTACGATAAGCTTAAGCTTTCAGAACCTGTAGACGTATTAAGGTTTAAACCAATTTGGTTACCTGTGCCTAAAAAGTTAGATTCTGTTACACCAATATTAAACTGCAGACCTAAGTAAGAACCATAAGCAAGACCAGCATTAAAGCTACCTGCAGATTGCTCTTTTACAGTAAAGTCTACATCTACTTGGTCATCCACACCGGGTACAGGCACTACGTTAAAATCAACAGTTTCCATGTAAGGTAGACGTTGAATTTGCAGTTTTGAACGCTCAAGGTTTTGATTAGATAACCATGCGCCTTCAAGTTGTGTCATTTCACGACGAAGTACTTCATCTGCCGTATTTTGGTTACCACCAACAATAATACGACGAACGTATACACGCTTACCTGGATTAACCGATAGTGTTAATTGTACTTCTTGTTTTTCGTCGTCAATTTCTGGAATTGTACGCACTTCAGCATTAGCGTAACCAAAACGTGCTAAGTAGCTTTTAATAAACTCTTCAGATGAAGTAACTACAGAACCGTTATAAAGCTCACCCGCTCTAAGTGGGATAACACTTTTAATTAAGTCTTCACGGCCAAGCAAGTCACCAATAAAGTCAAAACCTTTAACTTTATATTTTACGCCTTCAGTTAAGTTAGCTGTAACGTAAACCGATTCACGTTCAGGGCTCACTGAAACTTGCGTTGAGTCGATATTAAAACGCAGGTAACCACGGTCTAAATAATAACTACGAATTTTTTCTAAATCGCCTTCAATGGTTTGCTTTTGGTAACGGTCGCTACCCATAAACTGCCACCAAGGTAAATCTTGCTGCGATTCAGCAAGTTTAAGAAGCTCTTCATTAGAAAAAAGTTCATTACCCACTAAGTTAATTTGGCGGATAGAAGCAGCATCACCTTCATCAAACTCTAACTTAAGTTTAACGCGGTTACGTGGCAGCTTAGTAATACTGATATCTACTTTAGCGTTGTATTTACCAATGCTGTGGAAAAACTCAACTAAGCCTTTTTCGATACTATCGATAACGGTTTTATCAAGTGGTTCACCTTGGCGAATATCTTGCTGATCAAGAGACTCATTAAGCTGCTCGTCTTTAATGTCTTTATTGCCTTCAAACTCAATAAAGCTGATGGTAGGACGTTCCGTTACTTTAAAAATAACGTTGTTGCCATCACGAAGTGCTTTTATGTTATCAAAGTGCCCAGAACGATAAAGTGACTTTATTGTTTTTGAAATCGTATAGTCATCAACATTATCGCCTACGTTAATAGGAATATGTGTTAGCGCTGCACCAAGTGCTACGCGCTGCAAACCTTCAACTTTCAGGTCTTCAACAATAAAGGAGTTTTGGCCTAGGGCTGCAAAACTTGCACCCAATAAACTTGTTATTGCCAAATGTTTTTTTATAGCCATTTTATTATCTTTATCCTTTACAACTGTATTACCGCATAACACCTTACTAGTGGTGCTTTACAATCGTGTTCTAATTAGTAATTTGCCACGCTGTAACTACAAACGCGATACATCATTGAACAAAGCGAAACATGTTAGAAAAATGAGCAACAAGGCACCCACTTTAAAACCAAACTCTTGTGTCTTTTCAGAGACCGGCTTTTTACGAAAAAGTTCAATTATGTAATACATTAAGTGTCCGCCATCAAGCACTGGTAAGGGTAATAAATTAAATACACCCAAGTTAACGCTTATTAAGGCTAAAAAGCTTAAAAAGGCCACTAACCCATAGCTTACGCTAGTTCCAGCGCCTACTGCAATGCCCACAGGGCCACTTAAATTTTTAACCGAAACCTGGCCTGTAATTAAATTACCAATCATGTCAAAACTGAGTGTAATTAAGCGCCACGTTTCTTTTGTGCCTCGCACAATACTATCGAGCGGGCCGTAATGTCTTGTCTCTACATAGCCATCAGGCCATTGCTGTACAACAGGAGCAACACCTAAAAAGCCTTGCTCAATACCGTTATTATCAATGCGTCCTTTAGGGGTAACTGTAATGGCTTGTATAGTATCTTGTCTTTTTACACTAAATTGTAAAGATTTGTTAGCTGATTGCGTAATAAGATTAACTAATTGCTGCCAATTGCTTATTGTTTCACCGTTTACAGCCAAAATTGTGTCGTTAACTTGTAAATTAGCGTGTTCTGCGGCTGAGTCTTTAGTTACGGCGGCAATTGTTAAAGTTGCTTGAGGTCTAAATGGCACAATACCTAACGAACTTAATGGTGGTACGTCTCGCTGGTCAAGCTTCCAACCCTCTAAATTAAGCGTTTTAACGCGTGGTTGGAGGTTTTTATCACGAACAATAACTTCAACGCTTTCTTCGCCTAAGTTAGACATAAGCGCAAACGTGGCATCTTGCCATGTCGTTATGTCATCATCACCAATTTTTATAATATGTTGAGAAGGCATAATGCCCGCCTGCTCTGCGCGACTGCCTTCGGTTATGCTGCCAACAACTGGCTTAACCGATTGCACACCTACCATGTACATCACCGCAAGAGCAAAAATGGCAAACAAAAAGTTAGCCATTGGTCCCGCAGCAACAATAGCAATACGCGCTTGTACAGATTTAGAGTTAAACGACAAGTGTCGTTGATTTGCTGGTACGTCATCAACTCGCTCATCAAGCATTTTTACATATCCGCCTAATGGAATAGCGGCAATCACGTATTCGGTATTATATTTGTCATGCCATTTTAACAGTGGCTTACCAAAACCAATTGAAAAACGCAGCACTTTAACGCCCATTTTTCGTGCAACCCAAAAATGGCCATATTCATGTATGGCCACTAAAATACCAAGCGCTAAAATAAATGAGCCAAGATTCCAAAAAAAATCAAACATATTAATGCGCCACTTTTGTTATAAATTCTGAAGCGCTAATACGCGCTAATTTATCACACTCTAAAATTTCATCTAGGCTTTGCACATTGGTGTAAGTTGCAGCTTCTAGTGTCTGTGCATTTATTTTGTATATATCGGTAAAACCAATTTTACCGTTTAAGAATGCGCCCACAGCTATTTCATTTGCTGCGTTAACCGTTGTTGTCGCGCCCTGCCCTGCACTACACGCATCAATTGCTAATTGTAAATTTGGATAACGAGAAAAATCAGGTTTAGTAAACGAAAAATCACAAATATCAGAGAAGTTTAACGGTTTAACACCCGCATTAATTCGCTCAGGATACGCAAGTGCATGGGCAATTGGCGTGCGCATATCGGGGTTACCCATTTGCGCTAAAATAGAACCATCGTGGTACTGCACCATTGAATGAATAATACTTTGCGGATGAATAACTACATCAATATCACTAGCATCACAATTGAATAACCACTTAGCTTCAATAAACTCTAAGCCTTTGTTCATCATAGTTGCGGAATCTACTGATATTTTTTGTCCCATCGACCAGTTAGGGTGTGCAACGGCTTCACTTACGGTTACATCTTTTAACGTATTTATATCACGCGTTAAAAACGGGCCACCAGAGCCGGTAAGCAAAATTTTACTTACGCCATGTTGCTGTAGTTTTTGATCGCCTTTGGCATTTTGTAACGAAGAAGGTAGGCATTGAAAAATTGCATTATGTTCGCTATCTATTGGCAGCAAAGTGGCTTTATGTTGTTTAACTTTATCAATAAACAACTGACCTGACATAACTAAAGATTCTTTATTAGCTAGTAGTACTTTTTTACCCGCTTCAACAGCACTTAATGTAGGTAGTAAACCAGCTGCACCTACAATTGCCGACATTACAATGTCAACATCAGGATGAGCACATAAGTCACTCATTGCTTGCTCACCGTGCATAACAAGAGTTTGGCACTGAGTATTAGCTAAATACGCAGATAATTGCTCTGCGGCCTGCTGGTTAGCCATAATCGCATAAAGCGGTTCATGTTCAATACACAACTCCGCCATTTTCTTTGCATTTTGTCCTGCAGCCAAAACAAAAACATCAAATAACTCTTTATTGCGCGACACAACATCAAGTGTACTTAAACCAATTGAGCCCGTTGCGCCTAAAATAACCAGCAATTGCTTTTGGCTCATAAACTAAGAGTCCACGCATAGCACATAACAAACATTGGAGCAGCAGCCGTTAAGCTGTCAATTCTATCTAAAATACCGCCGTGTCCTGGTAAACATCGACCGCTATCTTTTAAACCAGCTTCACGTTTAAACATGCTTTCCAGTAAATCACCTACCGCAGAAAACAACGCAATAAATGCTGTCATTATCGCGTACACAGGCCATACAACTAAATCAACATCGGTAAAGTGACAAAATGCTAATACAAAAATAATAGAAGCGACTACACCGCCTGCTAACCCTTCAATTGTTTTATTAGGGCTGACTTTAGGCATTAACTTATGTTTACCAAAACTTTTACCCGTAAAGTAAGCACCCACATCTGCGCTCCATACAATACCGAGTACCACTAAAATAAGCACCGAACCAAAATGAGTTGATTCAGCATATTGCGCGCTACGTAGTGTATTTAGTGCAAGCCATAACGGCACAAGCGTTAATAATCCTGCAATACCGCGCATAACTAGGCCTTCATTCCACGCTTTAGCCATCTCTGGGTAGCGCCAAATTAAATAGCTAGCAACAATCCACCAAGCAAACGAAAGCGTAAATACGTAATTTGCATCACCGACTAGCTTGCCATTTTCCCATAATGATTCAATAGGCCAATGTAAATTAAGCAAGGCAAGTAAAGCGCCAATAAACACAACAAAGGCAGC
Source organism: Pseudoalteromonas sp. S8-8 (assembly GCF_000497875.1). Taxonomy (NCBI): domain Bacteria; kingdom Pseudomonadati; phylum Pseudomonadota; class Gammaproteobacteria; order Alteromonadales; family Pseudoalteromonadaceae; genus Pseudoalteromonas; species Pseudoalteromonas sp. S8-8. The sequence continues at coordinate 2,564 of NZ_AUTR01000037.1, read as the reverse complement.
ACGTTTAAGCTTGTCGCAAAGGCCCATAAATGCAGACCATTCCCATGCGCCTAATAATACAATTGCACCAGCAAAGTAACTAAATAACGTAAGCGGTGTATAAAAAACCAAAGCCAATGCTAATGGAGCTAGCACTAGAGAGGTTAAAATTCGTTGTTTTAACAAAATGTGACCCTTATTCTATTTAGGTTTGAGCGAGTAATTGTTTTATTTGTTCGCCCGTACAACCAAAACGTCGCTCTCTGGCAACGTAACACGCAATGGCCTCAGCAAATGCTGCTTCATTAAAATCTGGCCAAAGTGTCTCGGTAAAGTAAAGTTCTGCATAAGCAACTTGCCATAGTAAAAAATTACTAATACGAACATCGCCACCAGTGCGAATAAGTAAATCAGGTTCTGCCTGATCTGCCATGCTCATATGCTGTGCTAAGCGCTCTTCTGTAATATCTTCTGCGTTTAGTGTGCCCTGCGCAACTTGCAAAGCAAGTTGTTTTGCCGCATTGGCAACATCCCAACGACCTCCGTAATTAGCTGCAACATTTAAACGCAACCCGGTGTTATTTTCAGTCAGCTTATGCGCAGCGTCTACCTTGCTACGTAATCCTTCAGAAAATCGTGATAAGTCTCCAATAATGGTCAGTTTTACATTGTTTTTATGAAGCTTTTTAACTTCCTTTGTTAAAACAAATAAGAAAAGCTCCATTAAAGTGTTTACTTCGTCTTCAGGGCGGCGCCAGTTTTCACTACTAAAAGCAAATAAGGTTAACGATTGTATCCCTAATTTAGTACAAAACTGAACAGATTGACGAACTGCGTCTACGCCTTTTTTATGCCCATACACACGAGGTCTATTTCTAGCTTGCGCCCAACGTCCGTTCCCATCCATGATGATAGCAACATGTTTGGGTAAACATTGCTGTGAAATTGTGTCAGCATCTAGAACCATAAATATCGAGTATTCCATAAAAAAACGCCGCCTAGTATACCCTAGACGGCGTTTCAAAACTAATAATTTTAATAGGTCCTGTCGACCTTTCAGGATTGTAATTTGTTCAATCTAGGGGCGACTTAATCGCGGCGCGAGATTTGTAACCTAGTGGACTAAGTAAAAATCGAGTAAAGCTTCCGCGTCCTGCTCACGCCCCTTACCTACATCCATGTCATAGGTAAGATCTTAAGAAATTGAGTTGAAGCTCAATTCATGATCAAATGGTTGTTACCACACAAACCACAGAATCAAGAAAAGAGCTTCAAATGAATGCTAACATTTTTATTAATAAGTTAAAAAGTATCCTAAGTGAAAAAAAACTGAACCGACTTGGTAAACAAGTAGCATTTACTAAAAGAGAAAGAAATATTACCGCATTTCATATGGTTGTTAGTCTTGTTGCTGCGCTTGGGGATAAAAAAACGATCTATTTATCCGAAATATTAAGAGTTTATAATCAGCTAACAGGGCAGTCTATTAAGTATAAGCCTTTTCATAACCAGTTAGTTAAACCTGAACTAGCTGAACTAATGCGAGAGGTAACAAATAGAGTTTTTAATTGTTGGATAAATGATGCGCTTAAGTACACGAAAAAAGATTTGTTCAAGTTTGAGAATATTTTAATTCAGGACGGTAGCTCTATTATGCTTCATCGTTCTTTAAAAGATGTTTTTCCTGGGCGATTTTCAAATACGTGTCCAGCAGCGATTGAATTGCATGCTACTTTAAATTTAACGCAAGGTTGCTTTGAAAAAGCAGGTATAACACCAGACAGTTATTCTGAACGTGAAGAACTTCCAACATTTAAAGAGTTGAAAGGACAGTTGTTACTTGCTGATAGAGGGTATTATTCAGGTAGTTATATTCATGAATTAGATAAAGCAGGAGGATTTTACGTATTAAGAGCTAAGGGGTTAAAAGCAGTCAGAGTACATAATGCTTTTAAGCAAAATGGACAGGAATTAACAGGAAGTCATTCCCCAAAGTTATGTGAATTGCTCCCCGAATTACCTAAAAATGATCTTATTGATATGAATGTTAGCATAAAAAACAAGCTAACAAGAGTCGTTGGGTATTGGTCAAAAAAAGAAAAACAATATACATTTTTAGTCACTAATTTATCTATTGATGAATTTACAGCGACTGAAATAGGCAAATTATATAGGTTACGCTGGCAGGTTGAATTACTTTTTAAGGAGTGTAAGTCTTATAATAATTTACGCGGCTTTCAAACATCAAACGCAACCTTACAAGAGGCGCTAATTTATGTAAGTTTAATAGTAACCACGCTTAAAAGGTTTTTAACTGGCTGTATTGAAAAGATATTCAAAACTGAAATGTCTACAATGACAGTAGCAAAAACAACGGGTGTTTGGTGGATTGGCATATTAACAGCGATTATTAGGAAGCATAGGAAAGGATTGTTAAATGCAGTTAATGGAGCATTTGACTTTCTGAGGAAAAATGCTGCTAGGGCACACCCCAAACGCGATCGAAAAACAGGAGTATTTCAGTATGGGGTAGAGCCAAATTTTTAAGGCTGTACTTAATGTTTTTCTTAAGTACCTACCTATGA
>NZ_AUTR01000036.1:0-14663 GCF_000497875.1 Pseudoalteromonas sp. S8-8 | reverse complement strand
ATGTCATAGGTAAGATCTTAAGAAATTGAGTTGAAGCTCAATTCATGATCAAATGGTTGTTACCACACAAACCACAGAATCAAGAAAAGAGCTTCAAATGAATGCTAACATTTTTATTAATAAGTTAAAAAGTATCCTAAGTGAAAAAAAACTGAACCGACTTGGTAAACAAGTAGCATTTACTAAAAGAGAAAGAAATATTACCGCATTTCATATGGTTGTTAGTCTTGTTGCTGCGCTTGGGGATAAAAAAACGATCTATTTATCCGAAATATTAAGAGTTTATAATCAGCTAACAGGGCAGTCTATTAAGTATAAGCCTTTTCATAACCAGTTAGTTAAACCTGAACTAGCTGAACTAATGCGAGAGGTAACAAATAGAGTTTTTAATTGTTGGATAAATGATGCGCTTAAGTACACGAAAAAAGATTTGTTCAAGTTTGAGAATATTTTAATTCAGGACGGTAGCTCTATTATGCTTCATCGTTCTTTAAAAGATGTTTTTCCTGGGCGATTTTCAAATACGTGTCCAGCAGCGATTGAATTGCATGCTACTTTAAATTTAACGCAAGGTTGCTTTGAAAAAGCAGGTATAACACCAGACAGTTATTCTGAACGTGAAGAACTTCCAACATTTAAAGAGTTGAAAGGACAGTTGTTACTTGCTGATAGAGGGTATTATTCAGGTAGTTATATTCATGAATTAGATAAAGCAGGAGGATTTTACGTATTAAGAGCTAAGGGGTTAAAAGCAGTCAGAGTACATAATGCTTTTAAGCAAAATGGACAGGAATTAACAGGAAGTCATTCCCCAAAGTTATGTGAATTGCTCCCCGAATTACCTAAAAATGATCTTATTGATATGAATGTTAGCATAAAAAACAAGCTAACAAGAGTCGTTGGGTATTGGTCAAAAAAAGAAAAACAATATACATTTTTAGTCACTAATTTATCTATTGATGAATTTACAGCGACTGAAATAGGCAAATTATATAGGTTACGCTGGCAGGTTGAATTACTTTTTAAGGAGTGTAAGTCTTATAATAATTTACGCGGCTTTCAAACATCAAACGCAACCTTACAAGAGGCGCTAATTTATGTAAGTTTAATAGTAACCACGCTTAAAAGGTTTTTAACTGGCTGTATTGAAAAGATATTCAAAACTGAAATGTCTACAATGACAGTAGCAAAAACAACGGGTGTTTGGTGGATTGGCATATTAACAGCGATTATTAGGAAGCATAGGAAAGGATTGTTAAATGCAGTTAATGGAGCATTTGACTTTCTGAGGAAAAATGCTGCTAGGGCACACCCCAAACGCGATCGAAAAACAGGAGTATTTCAGTATGGGGTAGAGCCAAATTTTTAAGGCTGTACTTAATGTTTTTCTTAAGTACCTACCTATGACATCCATGTAGGCAACAAAGAGTTAATCGCCCCTAGGCAGAACCCTTTGGGCAGCGCGTGTTTGGATTTTATGCATCGTTATCGCCTAATTATGGGGAATAACCACACAACATAGGCTCTGCCTTGCCTAAAAACCAAACACACTGCTGCAAATTCAACCTCGAAAGATAAACAGGACCTTACTTAGATTTCCATCAATTCTGTTTCTTTGGCAGCTAATAAAGTATCCATTTCTTTAATAAACTTATCAGTAAGCTTTTGAATCGCATCATCTGATTGACGCGCTTCATCTTCAGATATGTCTTTATCTTTTAATAAACCCTTTACATCGCCATTAGCATCACGACGAATGTTACGAATAGCAACACGACCACCTTCAACTTCGCCACGTACAATTTTGATTAGGTCTTTACGACGCTCTTCTGTAAGTGGAGGAAGTGGTACGCGAATAACAGTACCTGCCGACATAGGGTTTAAACCTAAGTCAGATGCCATAATTGCTTTTTCAACAGCTTGCGCTAAAGACTTATCAAATACACCAATAGCAAGTGTACGAGAATCTTCAATTGTTACGTTAGCAACTTGGTTTAAAGGCGTTGGTGCACCGTAGTACGACACCATAATGCCATCTAGGATTGCAGGATGCGCACGGCCAGTACGAATTTTAGATAATTGGCTACCTAGTGCAGTTACACTTTTTTGCATGCGCGCTTGCGCGTCTTTTTGAATATCGTTAATCACGGTTTAATCCTAATTATTTGATTATTTCATCTGAGGCTTGTGAAGAAATAAGTGTTCCTTCTTCTTCACCCATAATTACGCGTTTTAGCGCGCCTGATTTATTCATGTTAAATACGCTCAATGGCATATTGTGATCGCGGGCTAGAGTAAATGCCGCTAAATCCATAACTTTTAATTCTTTTTCAATGATTTCATTGTAGCTTAAGTGGGTATAAAGCGTCGCATCTGGGTTTTTAACAGGGTCATCACTGTATACGCCATCAACCTTAGTCGCTTTAATTACTGTATCCGCTTCAATTTCGATACCGCGTAAACATGCTGCAGAATCGGTAGTGAAAAATGGGTTACCAGTACCCGCTGCAAAAATGACTACGCGACCAGTTTTCAATAAACTAATTGCTTCAGCCCAGTTATAAGCGTCACATACACCATTAAGCGGAATAGCCGACATAAGACGACAATTTACAAATGCACGGTGTAGCGCATCACGCATTGCAAGGCCGTTCATAACCGTTGCAAGCATACCCATGTGATCGCCTACTACGCGATTCATACCTGCTTCTGCAAGTGATCCACCGCGTAAAAAGTTACCTCCACCAATAACTAAACCCACTTCTACGTCGAGCTCTACTAGCTCTTTAATTTCTTGTGCCATACGGTCTAAAACTTTAGGATCGATGCCGAAGCCTTCGTCTCCCATTAAAGCTTCACCACTTAATTTGAGAAGAACACGTCTAAAAATAGGTTTGCGATTGATAGTCATAGTATTGGGGCCAACTTTTATTGAATTATGGATAAAAAATAACCGCGCTTATGTTAAACATAAAAGCGCGGTTATTTTAAAGAATTTCTAGCTGCGAAGCAAAACCAAATAGTACTTTAATTGCATCTAATTTCATTATCCTTCACAAATAGTAATCTTACTTAGCTTTAGCAGCAGCAATTTGAGCAGCAACTTCAGCAGCAAAATCTTCTTCTTTCTTCTCGATACCTTCACCAACTTCTACACGTACGAAGCTAGTAACTGTTGCGTTTTTCTCTTTAAGAATATCGCCAACAGTTTTTTTAGGCTCCATGATGAAAGCTTGACCAGTAAGAGAAACCTCACCAGTGAATTTTTTCATGCGGCCAACAACCATCTTCTCAGCGATTTCAGCAGGCTTGCCTTCATTCATCGCGATTTCGATTTGTACTTGCTTTTCTTTAGCAACAACATCGGCTGGTACATCTGAAGGTGTTAAGTATTCAGGGCTAGATGCAGCAACGTGCATTGCAACGTGCTTAAGTGTTTCTTCATCAGCAACACCCGCAACAACAACACCGATACGATCGCCATGACGGTACTCAACTAGGTTTTCACCAGTTACGTACTGCAGACGACGTACATTGATGTTTTCGCCAATTTTAGTAACTAGCTCAACACGGTCTTCTTCAAACTTAGCTTGTAAGTCTTCGATAGAGATAGTGTCAGCAATTGCAGCGTCAGCAACTTTGTTAGCAAATGCTAAGAAGCTTACGTCTTTTGCAACGAAATCTGTTTGACAGTTAACTTCTACTAGTACTGCAACACCCGCGTTTTGCTTGATGATGATAGTACCTTCAGCAGCAATGTTACCTGCTTTTTTAGCAGCTTTAGCAGCGCCACTTTTACGCATGTTTTCAATCGCTAACTCGATGTCGCCATCAGTCTCAGTTAACGCTTTTTTACAATCCATCATGCCAGCGCCTGTGCGCTCGCGTAATTCTTTAACTAGGGCAGTAGTTACAGCCATTAGTAAATCCTCAAATCTGAAATCAGGTTAGATAAGCGGGTTACCCGCTCGACAAGAATAGCAAGTCTTCACCTTAAAAAGATGAAGACTTGATGACAGCTAATTACTCAGCTTCAACGAAATCGTCTTTCTCAGCTTGAGCAACGATGTTATTCTCGCGACCTTCAGTAATAGCAGCTGCAACAGCGCTAGTGTAAAGGCTTACAGCACGGATAGCATCATCGTTACCAGGTACGATGTAATCAACACCGTCTGGGTTAGAGTTAGTATCTACGATTGCAACAACTGGAATACCTAGGTTGTTTGCTTCACGGATAGCAATGTGCTCGTGGTCAGCATCGATAACGAAAAGCGCGTCTGGAAGACCGCCCATGTTTTTGATACCACCAAGGCTCTTTTCAAGCTTTTCCATTTCGCGGTTAAGCGTTAACGTTTCTTTCTTAGTTAACTTCTCGAAAGTTCCGTCTTGGCTTTGTGCTTCAAGGTCTTTAAGACGCTTGATTGATTGACGTACAGTTTTCCAGTTAGTCAACATACCACCTAACCAACGGTGATTTACGAAGAACTGGTCGCTTTCTAAAGCAGCTGATTTAACTGCGTCGCTTGCTGCGCGCTTAGTACCAACGAAAAGAACTTTACCTTTGTTTGCTGCAGCACTTGATAAAAACTTAAGTGCGTCGTTGAACATTGGTACAGTTTGCTCAAGGTTGATGATATGTACACGGTTACGTGTGCCGAAGATGAAAGGCTTCATCTTAGGGTTCCAGTAACGTGCTTGGTGACCAAAGTGAACACCAGCTTGAAGCATATCGCGCATTGAAACGTTTGCCATTTTATAGATCCTCTATAGTTGTTTAGGGTTAGGCCTCCACATATCCCATAGCACCAACACCGAAGTAATTAAACTTCAAATGCACCCAAGTGTATGTGACGATACGTGTGTGTGTTAAAATAAAATTGTGTTTGCCTTAAATACAAAAAATCATTTAAGAATTTATTTGTAAAAAGACGGCGCGCTTTATACCATATTAAAATTAAATACTCAACGTCGCGTGCAAAATTTGTTCGACGATAAATGTTAAAAACTCAACTTTGGAGCCTCAATGAGCGCTATTATCAAGACCCCTGAAGAAATAGAGAAAATGCGCGTAGCTGGGCGCTTAGCGGCCGATGTACTTGAAATGATCGGCCCTCATGTAGTGCCAGGTGTTACCACCGATGAGCTAAATACACTTTGTCATGATTATATTGTTAATGTGCAACAAGCAATCCCTGCTCCGTTAAATTATCATGGCTTTCCAAAATCAGTTTGTACGTCAGTTAATCATGTTATTTGTCACGGAATTCCAAATGACAAAGCATTAAAAGAAGGCGACAGTGTAAATATCGACGTAACTGTCATTAAAGATGGTTACCACGGCGACACATCTAAAATGTTCCACGTTGGTACACCAAACATTCAAGCTAAGCGTCTTGCAGAAGTAACACAAGAAAGCTTATACCTTGCTATTAAAATGGTAAAACCAGGTGTGCGCTTGGGTGATATTGGCTCAGCAATTCAAAAATATGCAGAGAGCTTTAACTACTCAATTGTACGCGAATATTGCGGCCACGGTATCGGCGCAGGATTTCATGAAGAACCACAAATAATGCATTACGGTAAAGCCGGTACTGGCGAAGCCTTAAAAGAAGGTATGTGTTTAACTATTGAACCTATGGTTAATGCGGGTAAACGCCAATGCAAACTTCTTAAAGATGATTGGACAGTAGTAACACGCGACCGTAGTTTGTCTGCACAGTGGGAACATACTTTATTAGTGACTGAAAATGGTGTTGAAATTTTAACGCTACGATCAGATGATACTATCGAGCGGATCATAGAACACTAATAAAACCGAAACACTTGATAAGAAAATTCTTATCCGTGTGAAAGGTTCAACAAGGAGCCAGCCCACGTGGCATTACCCAACAAAGTAAAAAAGTTGCTTAGCGATGCAGAGCAACTTAGTGATTATCGCGATTGTTCTAGCTATTTTTATAAATGGTTACATAACGAATTTTCTAAACAACCGGTTGGGAATTTAATTAATGCCCGGGCTGAGTTTATTGACCGCCTACTCATTAAGCTTTTTCATGTTTACGACTTAGCGCGCGAACCTGATTTAGCATTAATAGCGGTAGGCGGATACGGACGTGGTGAGCTACATCCCTACTCCGACATCGACTTTTTATTGCTTGTAACTAAACCGCCAAGCGAAGAAATATGCGAAAAAATAGGCCAGTTTGTCACCATGCTATGGGATCTCAACTTAGAGATTGGTCACAGCGTGCGTACGATAGAACAAGCCATTGAGCAAAAACGTGAAGACGTTACTTTTGCCACCAGCTTGCTCGAAAGCCGTCTTATTTTTGGTAACCACATTGAGTTTGAAAAACTCAAAATGCATATTCTTGAAACGCCAGTATGGCGCTCAGGTGAATTTTTTACTGCCAAAGTTCAAGAACAAAACTTACGCCACAGAAAGTGCCACGGCACCGCGTATAATCTTGAGCCAAACATTAAAGAAAACCCCGGTGGTCTGCGCGACTTACAAACTATTATTTGGGTGGCAAAAAAGCATTTTAGAACCGAAACCCTGCAAGAGTTAATAAGCCACGGATACTTAACTCACGAAGAGTTTCAAGAGCTTTCTGAGTGCCTAGAAAACCTATGGAACATTCGCTTTGCACTGCATTTAGCTGCAGGTCGAGCTGAAAACCGCTTATTGTTTGATCATCAACCGCAAGCCGCCGAAATTTTAGGTTTTGGTAGCGACGGTAAAGCCTCTGTTGAGCGTATGATGAAACGCTTATTTAGAATAATGAGCCGCGTGCGCGAACTTAACCAAATGCTACTTTCATACTTTGAACAAAGTATAATGCCCGAAAGTAGTGCTGTGGCAGCAATAGAACTCGACAGAAACTTTGAGCAAGTAGGTCATCAAATACGCGTAAAAGATCCGTCGGTATTTTTTAGACGCGACCAACTTTTTGTATTGTTTGAGCACATAGCCGATAACCCAGCAATAACGCATATTTACCCAAGTACTATTCGTACTATTCGCCAAGTGCGCCGTCGTTTATTGGGCGATTTGCAAGATTACGCAGCCTGTCGCGAAGCCTTTTTACGCTTAGTTAAACACCCTAACGGTATGGGCCGCGCATTTACGCTCATGCACAAGCACGGCATGCTTGCCGCCTACTTACCGCAGTGGCGTAATATATTTGGGCAAATGCAGTTCGATTTGTTTCACGCGTACACCGTAGATGAGCACACTCACAAATTAATCAAAAACATTTACGAATATTTTGATAAAACAGGCATTAGCGAGTTTCCTATTTGCAGTGAAATAGTCACTCGAATGGACAAACCAGAGCTACTTTATTTAGCCGGTATATTTCACGACATTGCTAAAGGGCGAGGTGGCGACCACTCAGAACTTGGCGCTGTTGACGCAATAGCATTTGCTAAATTACATGGTTTTTCATCGGTGGATGCAAAACTCGTTGCATGGCTTGTAAGTAACCATTTACTTATGTCTGTTACCGCACAGCGTAAAGACATTAACGACCCTGCTGTAATAAAAGACTTCGCTACACGCGTTAAAACAGAGCGCCAACTCGACTACTTATATTGTTTAACCGTTGCCGACATACGTGCAACCAACGACAACTTATGGAACGATTGGAAAAACACCCTGCTGCGTGAGCTCTACTTACACACGCAGCGCGCTTTGCGCCTAGGGCTCGAAAACCCAATGGATCAACGCGACCAGATTCGCGATAAAAAGCACCAAGCTAAACAACGCTTAATAAATCTGGGTTATCAAGAGGAAAAAATTGATTTAATTTGGAGCCGATTTAAAGCCAACTACTTTACCGCCTTTAGCGAACAGCAAATATCATGGCAAAGTGAGCATTTATTAAGTAGCACAGACTTAAGCCAGCCAAGTGTTGTTGTATCTAACAAAGCTATGCATGGTGGCACACAAGTATTTGTATACAGCCCCTACTCTGGCCCACTGTTTGCCCGATTAGTAAGTGTGATTGGCTCTAAAAAAGCGCAAATACAACACGCGCAAGTACTGACCACAAAAGACGGTTACGTCTTGTTTAGCTTTGTAATACTTGAAGTAAGTGGCGACCCTATTGCAAGTGGTCGAGCGCAATCAATTAAACGCGGGCTTGAGCAAGCACTAAGCGATCCGCGTAAAAAAATTCGCTTTAAAAAGAGCCGCTCTCAACGCTTTAAAGATTTTAATATTAAACCTAAAATTGTGTTGCGCCCACATGCACGCAAAGACCGTAGCTTAATAGAAATTCAAGCCGTCGATATACAAGGTTTACTAACCAAAATAGCCGAAGTTTTCCAAGCGCATTTACTACACATTCACGCTGCCCGTATTACAACGGTAGGTGAACGTGCCGAGGATTTCTTTGTCGTATCTAATAACGAATACCAAGCGCTGACTGATGAAGAGCAAGCAAAAATTCATCAGGCATTACGTAAAAAATTCAACGCCGAAACAGAATAGAGGACACACATGTCAGATTTAAAAACGATGATCGAAAACGCATGGGACAACCGCGATAGCATTAGCCCAAGCACAGTATCAAGCGACGTAAAACAAGCCATTATCGACGCACTTGATTTACTTGATAGCGGCGCAGCACGCGTTGCTGAAAAAATATCAGGTGAATGGGTTGTACACCAGTGGCTTAAAAAAGCAGTATTACTGTCGTTTCGTATTCGCGACAACCAACCGATGAACGACGGCGTAAACCAGTTTTACGACAAAGTACCACTTAAATTTAGCGACTACACGCCAGAGCAATTTCAGCAAGGCGGTATGCGCGTAGTGCCAAACGCAGTAGCGCGTAAAGGCAGCTTTGTAGGTAAAAACGTCGTACTTATGCCATCGTACGTAAACATTGGCGCATATGTTGACGACGGCACCATGGTTGATACATGGGCGACTGTAGGCTCATGTGCACAAATTGGTAAGAACGTACATTTATCAGGTGGCGTAGGCATAGGCGGCGTTTTAGAGCCTCTACAAGCTAACCCAACTATCATTGAAGACAACTGCTTTATTGGCGCACGTTCTGAAATTGTTGAAGGCGTAATTGTTGAAGAAGGCGCAGTAATTTCAATGGGCGTTTACATCAGCCAAAGCACTCGTATTTATGACCGCGAAACCGGCGAAATTCACTACGGCCGCGTACCAGCAGGCGCAGTAGTTGTACCAGGCGCACTACCGTCAAAAGATGGTACTCACAGCCTTTACGCTGCAATCATCGTGAAAAAAGTAGATAAACAAACTCGTGAAAAAGTAGGCATTAACGCCCTACTACGCTCAATTGATGAGTAACAGTCGGTGGGTTGAGTGAAACGAAACCCAACGATACTTTGAAGTGAAGTGTTTTAGCTAAACTTTAATTGTATATAGAAAGCTCTAAGCCTTTGGTTTGGAGCTTTTATTATATAAATAACTCGATTGAAATATTTACTTATAAAAAAACATTAATTAGAGCATGCATGGAAAAACTAACGAAAAGATTAATAATTTTCTTACTAATAGGAATTATTCTAACTGTCGCTCCTTTAATTTATTCTTTTAAACCTCAGCTTTCTAGCAATGTAGAACACTGGGCTTTTATCGCTTCTTATTTTGGTGGAATAATGTCGCCTTATATAGCGGCACTAGCTTTGATTGCTTTACTTTCTACACTGAAACAACAATCAGACCAAATAGCCCTATTGAAAAAACAAACTCAATCTAATCAAATTGAAACTATGCTTAGCAAAATAGAATGTGACTTTGCAACACCTTTAAAAGAAACTTTATTAAACCTCAAGATTCGTGGAAAAGAGATCAATTACACTTTCTTAGACCCTATCACTGCTTTGGCCTTTCCAAGATGGGAGGAGGTAATTCCAAATATTGATGATTTAGATCCAAGCAAAGAATATGATTATTTGAGTCAAGAAATTATGCAATTAGATTTATATACTTCCGCAAGTTCATATTTGAAGTTAATTAAAGTTTATGCAGAAAAGCATGAGGCCATAACTGGCTCTAATATATTATCTGCTTATTATAAAAAAAAGTATAAAATCCCTTACAAAAGGCTTCATCAGAAAGGTTTTTTAAAAGAGCCTTGGGAGTAGTAATATAACTGTGCTCAAGATACTAACGTTATAAACAACGCGCCTTTTACATTACCTTTAAAAACAAAGCCTTTCAAATGACCGTTGGGTTTCGTTTCACTCAACCCAACCTACGGCGATAAATTTAACTTCGAGTTGCTCGTCACTGATAGCTGACAACTAATAACTTTTATTGCTTTAAAAAAGCACTTATAAAAATAAGTGCTTTTGGGTTTGCTCAATTAATACTTTTGATTACAGCGCGTTAAACACATCGTCTGTTTTAGCTGCGCAAATAAAATCGTTTTTGTGTAGGCCTTTAATTGAATGGCTCCACCATGTAACCGTTACTTTGCCCCACTCGGTTAATAAACCTGGGTGATGGCCTTCGTCTTCTGCCATGTCGCCTACTTTGTTAGTAAACGCGATAGCCTGTTTAAAGTTTTTAAATTTATAAACACGCTCAAGCTGCATAATACCGTCGCGTACTTCTGGTACCCAGTCTGGAATTTTAGTAATTAATTGCGCTAACTCTTCGTCAGATACTTTTGGCGCATCTACATGACAGGCTTCGCATTTTTGTGCACTTAATGAAGACATTCTAAATCCTTACTTTTAGCTTTTTTAGCATTAATGTTTAACTGGCTAATTTTTCTTTTGGTGGAAATTTTGGGTCGTGCAAACCAAGCTCTTTAGCTCGCTCAACCAAAGTCATAATATCCATTTGCGATATATCAAACAGATCATGAATCGAATTTATGGTGTAGTACTGTGGTTGCATAATATCAATACGGTACGGCGTACGCAGTACATCAAGCACATTCATTGGGCTGATTTCTGGCGTGTTTGAGTATACGTACTGAGTCTCCCCTGGGCTTGATAAAATACCGCCGCCGTAAATACGCAGACCGTCTTCGGTTTGCATTAAACCAAATTCAACCGTAAACCAGTATATACGCGCAAGGTAAACACGGTCTTTTTTCTGCGCTGCGTAACCTAATTGCCCGTACTTATGCGTAAACTCGGCAAAGTCAGGGTTAGTTAGCATGGCGCAATGGCCAAATATTTCATGAAAAATATCTGGCTCTTGTAGGTAATCAAACTCTTCACGGCTACGAATAAATGTAGCTACCGGAAACTGCTTGTTTGCCAGTAATCTAAAAAACTCATCAAAGTCGATAAGCGCAGGTACTGGTGCAACTTGCCAACCGGTAGTGGCTAGTAACACGTCGTTTAGTTCGCTTAACTGCGGAATACGATCGTGCGGCAGGTTAATCTTTTTTAACCCTTGCATGTACTCGTTGCAGGCTTTGCCTTCAATGCATGCAAGTTGGCGCGCTACAAGCTCAGACCAAATTTTATTTTCTTCATCACTCCAGTGTATAACACCATTTTCGTCTGGTGTTTTGGATGTGTATTTACTTGCTTTAGCCATAAGTACCTTCTTGGGTGTGAGCCCTAAATCGGTGTCAGTGTGATACTCAAACCTATTGAATATCGAATGACCCCATACTATGCAAAAGTGAAGAAAAGTTTAATAGATAGGCTAACATCAGTATTTGGCGCGATCACCCCAATCGTAAAGTTAAAATTACACCTGTGGCACACTAAAAATACAGACCTTTAAATAAAGGCCTGCAACTTGTTTTTATGTGTATACAATTAATTACACCTAACCAACTTTAGTAAAAGCTTGGTTTAAATCACTAATAATGTCGTTAACATCTTCAAGCCCAACCGAGAGTCTGATCAGCCCATCACTTATTCCAGCGGCGGCTCGCTCCTCTGGCGTATAAGGCGAGTGAGTCATAGATGCAGGATGCTGAATCAGTGTTTCAGCGTCGCCAAGGCTTACTGCAAGTGTACAAAGTTTCATACTATCAATAAATTGTGCGCCATCTTGTAGCGTGCCTTTTATTTCAAACGCAATAACACCACCAGCGGCTTTCATTTGATTACCAATAAACTTATAACCTGGGTGCGATTTAAGCCCCGGGTAATATACGGTGCTTACTTGTGGGTGCGCTTCTAGATATTCGGCTATTGTTTGTGCACTTTGACAGTGGCGCTCTATTCTAATAGCGAGTGTTTTTAGGCCTCGATTAATTAGCCATGCATCGTGCGGGCTTATGGTTGCACCAATGTCTTTTAATACGGTCATTTTAATGTGTGTTATGTGCTCAAGCGATCCACATACAATACCGGCAACTACGTCTCCGTGGCCGTTTAAGTACTTGGTCGCACTGTGCATTATAATGTCGATACCGTATTTTTTAGGCGATTGCAGTAGCGGTGTTAAAAAGGTGTTGTCGACCACACTAATTAAATTGTGCTCTTTAGCAACTGCGCCAATAAGTGCCAAATCAATAACCGCCATAGTGGGGTTGATTGGCGTTTCTACAAATATCATTTTTGAATTAGGTTTGATGGCAGCGCGTAGTTCGTCCTCGTTGGTCATATCAACAAAGGTGACTTCGATTCCCCAGCGCGGCAACATGTGCGAGAAAAACGCAAAGGTACAACCATACAAAGCACTTGAAGCAACAAGGTGATCTCCTTGCGATAAAAAGCTCAGTACTGAGGCAGATACAGCCCCCATACCCGTTGCGGTTGCAGCAGCTGCTTCACAGCTCTCGAGTTGAGCAACTTTTTGTTCAAGTTCTGTGGTTGTAGGGTTTCCTAAACGCGTATAAATATAGCCAGGTTCGTCGCCTGCAAAACGCGCAGCACCTTGTGCGGCATTTTCAAAATGAAAGGTAGAGGTTTGATACAAAGGAGAAGTGAGTGCGCCGTGCGGGTCGTTTGCTTTTTGTGGTCCGTGAATACACTGGGTGTTTATATGATGCTTGCTCATTGTAGGCTCATTTTTTGATTATTATGTTTTTGCGATTCAACAATCAAAACGTATGCGCTTACAAACAGCAAGCATGCCGGATGCTCAGATGGCTATTTGTGTAAAAACCGTGCAGCGCATGTTTGTACACAAATATTGCCACTGCTAATCTAGGATCTGTTGATCTTTGCGGATTAAAATTTGTTCAATCTAGGGGCTATTTAATCGCGGCGCGAAGTTTGTAACCTAGTGGGCTAAGTAAAAACCGAGCAAAGCTTCCGCGTCCTGCTCACGCCCCTTACCTACATCCATATCATAGGTAGGTACTTAAGAAAAACATTAAGTACAGCCTTAAAAATTTGGCTCTACCCCATACTGAAATACTCCTGTTTTTCGATCGCGTTTGGGGTGTGCCCTAGCAGCATTTTTCCTCAGAAAGTCAAATGCTCCATTAACTGCATTTAACAATCCTTTCCTATGCTTCCTAATAATCGCTGTTAATATGCCAATCCACCAAACACCCGTTGTTTTTGCTACTGTCATTGTAGACATTTCAGTTTTGAATATCTTTTCAATACAGCCAGTTAAAAACCTTTTAAGCGTGGTTACTATTAAACTTACATAAATTAGCGCCTCTTGTAAGGTTGCGTTTGATGTTTGAAAGCCGCGTAAATTATTATAAGACTTACACTCCTTAAAAAGTAATTCAACCTGCCAGCGTAACCTATATAATTTGCCTATTTCAGTCGCTGTAAATTCATCAATAGATAAATTAGTGACTAAAAATGTATATTGTTTTTCTTTTTTTGACCAATACCCAACGACTCTTGTTAGCTTGTTTTTTATGCTAACATTCATATCAATAAGATCATTTTTAGGTAATTCGGGGAGCAATTCACATAACTTTGGGGAATGACTTCCTGTTAATTCCTGTCCATTTTGCTTAAAAGCATTATGTACTCTGACTGCTTTTAACCCCTTAGCTCTTAATACGTAAAATCCTCCTGCTTTATCTAATTCATGAATATAACTACCTGAATAATACCCTCTATCAGCAAGTAACAACTGTCCTTTCAACTCTTTAAATGTTGGAAGTTCTTCACGTTCAGAATAACTGTCTGGTGTTATACCTGCTTTTTCAAAGCAACCTTGCGTTAAATTTAAAGTAGCATGCAATTCAATCGCTGCTGGACACGTATTTGAAAATCGCCCAGGAAAAACATCTTTTAAAGAACGATGAAGCATAATAGAGCTACCGTCCTGAATTAAAATATTCTCAAACTTGAACAAATCTTTTTTCGTGTACTTAAGCGCATCATTTATCCAACAATTAAAAACTCTATTTGTTACCTCTCGCATTAGTTCAGCTAGTTCAGGTTTAACTAACTGGTTATGAAAAGGCTTATACTTAATAGACTGCCCTGTTAGCTGATTATAAACTCTTAATATTTCGGATAAATAGATCGTTTTTTTATCCCCAAGCGCAGCAACAAGACTAACAACCATATGAAATGCGGTAATATTTCTTTCTCTTTTAGTAAATGCTACTTGTTTACCAAGTCGGTTCAGTTTTTTTTCACTTAGGATACTTTTTAACTTATTAATAAAAATGTTAGCATTCATTTGAAGCTCTTTTCTTGATTCTGTGGTTTGTGTGGTAACAACCATTTGATCATGAATTGAGCTTCAACTCAATTTCTTAAGATCTTACCTATGACAT
>NZ_AUTR01000035.1:0-306802 GCF_000497875.1 Pseudoalteromonas sp. S8-8 | reverse complement strand
GTGGGCGCAGGAGGATTCGAACCTCCGACCGCTCGGTTCGTAGCCGAGTACTCTATCCAGCTGAGCTATGCACCCACTTTCATTTTTACTATTACTTTTTTTTACTCTAAGTGAGAGTCTATAAAGTGGTGGGCGCAGGAGGATTCGAACCTCCGACCGCTCGGTTCGTAGCCGAGTACTCTATCCAGCTGAGCTATGCACCCACTTTATAGTTTACTTATTTTAACTCTAAGTAGAGCTTTTGCTTATTTAGACTCTAAGCAGAGTTATTAAAGCATGGTGGGCGCAGGAGGATTCGAACCTCCGACCGCTCGGTTCGTAGCCGAGTACTCTATCCAGCTGAGCTATGCACCCATACTTTAAAACTTTACAAAACACGCCATTAAAAGAAATGGTGGAGAGGGAGGGATTCGAACCCTCGATAGAGCTACAAACTCTATACTCCCTTAGCAGGGGAGCTCCTTCGGCCACTCGGACACCTCTCCGTCTTGTGGGGCGTATAATAAAGATTTCAGAAAATATGTCAAACACTTTTCTACCAAAAACGACTATATGGTTATAGATTGCACATATGCTTGGTTTAAAAGTGTAATTAGTTTGAAATTTAAGCGGGTTACGTATTTTTATTTGAAGGATTAACACCTAGCACAGGAACTAAGTCATCAGTTAACTGAGCCAAATACTGTTCTTGGTAACCTAATTGTTGAAATTCAGCAATACAAGCACGGTAGTAAGCATTTCTTTCTTGCTCTGATGTGCATTCTTCTGATAAATCATCTACTCGTTTGTCTTTCATACTATTATTCTAAGTCCTTTAAGAATCTATATTTAACTGCTAAATACCAAGCAGTGTAAATTTCGTGCGTATTCTAGCTAAAACCTTTACATAAATACAACATATGTTTAAAAAACAATCATACTAAAAAGTTATAGCACTGTTAGTTTTAATATTAAAAACTGCCAATAACAATAAATTAGCGAAGCTGAATTGCACATTAACCAGCACTAATAACTACATTTAATTTTTAGTGTAGTACTTATTAATTAAAATACTAATGCAAAGCAAAAAAAACGCCGCTATTAAGCGGCGTTTATTAACTTACTTTGTTCTACCCAAAGCTTAGTCAGCTTGTGGACGCATATGCGGGAACAAAATAACGTCTTTAATTGTAGATGAGTCAGTAAACAACATTACTAAACGGTCAATACCAATACCTTCACCTGCAGTTGGCGGTAAGCCGTACTCAAGTGCGCGTATGTAGTCTTCATCGTAATGCATTGCTTCATCATCGCCTGCGTCTTTCTCTTCAACTTGGCGAGTAAAGCGCTCAGCTTGGTCTTGTGCATCGTTAAGCTCAGAGAAACCATTTGCAAGCTCACGACCGCCAACAAAAAATTCAAAACGGTCTGTAACAAATGCATTTTCGTCGTTACGGCGTGCAAGTGGAGAAACTTCCCACGGGTAGCCAGTAATAAACGTAGGTTGAATAAGCATGTGCTCTGCTGTTTCTTCAAATATTTCACACAAGAACTTACCTGGGCCCCAAACACAATTTTCAGGAATTTTAACGTGCACTTGTTTAGCGTACGCTTTTAATTCGTCAAAGTGGTTTTCTGGGTCGTTAAATACCGCAGCATCAAACTCAGGGTTATATTTTAATATTGCATCGCTCATGCTTAAACGTGTAAACGGTTGGCCAAAGTCGTATTCAACTGAGTCAATTACTTCGCCGTTTTCGTCTTTAGTTGTATTAACTACAACTGCACTACCTAGTACGTTTTCCGCAACCGTACGTAGCATGTCTTCGGTGATGTTCATCAGGTCGATGTAATCAGCGTATGCTTGGTAAAATTCAATCATTGTAAATTCTGGGTTGTGACGCGTAGATAACCCTTCGTTACGGAAGTTACGGTTAATTTCGAATACACGGTCAAAACCACCTACCACTAAGCGCTTTAAGTAAAGCTCAGGCGCTATACGCAAGTACATGTCGATATCAAGCGCGTTATGGTGAGTTACAAACGGACGCGCAGATGCACCGCCAGGTATAACCTGTAGCATTGGTGTTTCTACTTCCATAAAGTCACGGTCTGCTAAAAAGCGACGAATGCCTTCAACTACTTGTGAACGAATGCGGAATGTTTCGCGCGTTGCTTCGTTAGTAATTAAATCAACGTAACGTTGGCGATACTTTGTTTCTTGATCTGATAAGCCATGGAATTTTTCTGGTAACGGACGAAGTGACTTTGTTAATAATTGATACTCAGTCATTTCTACGTATAAATCGCCTTTACCTGATTTATTTAATGCGCCTTTAACACCAATAATATCGCCAGTGTCTAGTTGACCATATTTTTCTTTAAGATCTTTTTGAACATCTTTAGATGCATACGCTTGTACGCGACCTTTCATGTCTTGAATTACAAAAAACGGTCCACGCTTTGCTAAAATACGGCCAGCGATAGACACAACTTCTTGCATCTCTACTAATTCTTCTTTGCTCTTATCACCAAACTGGGCTTGCAAATCAGCCGTGTAATGCTCACGACGGAATTGGTTTGGATGACCGTTGGCTGGGCAATTTTCGCGTATAGCGTCTAACTTGCCGCGACGCTCAGCGATTAACTTGTTTTCGTCTTGGATTTTATCAGTCATTTTTTAGCTCTTTATTAGCTTGGTGGTTATAGGCCAGATTTAAGGCTGGCTTCAATAAATTTATCTAAGTTACCGTCAAGTACCGATTGGGTATTGCGGTTTTCAACGCCTGTACGTAAATCTTTAATGCGTGCGTCATCAAGTACGTATGAACGAATTTGACTACCCCAACCAATATCAGATTTAGCATCTTCTTGCGTTTGTTTTTCAGCATTTTGCTGTTGTAGCTCAAGCTCAAATAATTTAGCTTTTAACTGCTTCATCGCTTGGGCTTTATTTTTATGCTGCGAACGCTCGTTTTGACACTGCACTACGGTATTTGTTGGTACGTGAGTGATACGAACCGCCGATTCGGTGGTGTTAACGTGCTGACCACCCGCGCCCGATGCACGGTAAACGTCTATACGCAGGTCTGACGGATTCATATCAATTTCAATATTATCGTCAACTTCTGGGTATACAAACGCAGAAGCAAATGAAGTATGACGACGACCACTTGAGTCAAATGGACTTTTACGTACTAAGCGATGCACACCAGTTTCTGTGCGTAACCAACCGTAAGCGTATTCGCCAACAAAGCGGACAGTTGCGCCTTTAATACCAGCAACATCACCGTCGGTAGCTTCAACTAGCTCAACTTTAAAGCCTTTAGCCTCGCCCCAACGTAAATACATACGAAGTAGAATATTACACCAGTCTTGTGCTTCAGTACCGCCAGAACCTGATTGTAAATCAAGGTACGCATCGTTTGAGTCATGAGGACCTGAAAACATACGACGAAACTCTAAACCTTCTAACTGTTCGTTTAGATCAGTTAATTCGCTTTGCGCTTCATCAAAGGTATCTTGATCTTCAGCTTCTACAGCAAGCTCAAGTAAGCCTTCAACATCATCAGTACCGGCTACAAGGTTGTCGATTGTTTCAACAACAGCTTCTAATGCTGACTTTTCACGGCCAAGCGCTTGTGCGCGTTCAGGCTCATTCCACACGGCTGAATCTTCAAGCTCGGCGTTAACTTCTTCTAAGCGTTCTTGTTTAAGAGCGTAGTCAAAGGTACCCCCGAAGCAATTCAGTACGTTCGCGAATTTCCTTGATTTGATTAATCACAGGATTCACTTCAAACATGTACATCACTCCAAAATGGCTAGGTAATTGCGCCCCTTTAAATGGGATTTTCGCAATAAATTATCGTCAAATGATAAAAACGCCCGATTTTAACAAAAAACCGCGCGCTTTATTAGCATTTTATGCATGATATTACATATTTTTTAGTGTACTTTTTCAAGCTCTCTAACTATTAATTGCAGCGTAAATTTACCTCTAAACTCATTTATATCGAGCTGGTACGCTACTTTTACAAACTTCGCCTCAGTATCTGGCCATTCTTTTACATCAATACCAAAAGCAATGGCGTCAACTAATCGACCAGATTGGTGCTTTAACACGAGCTTTAAATGCTTTTCGCCTACTATGCGCTGCTGTATTAGTTCAAAGGTATGCTCAAACACCGGCTCAGGAAATTGCTGACCCCACGGGCCCGATTGCTTTAATAGCTGGGCAAACTCCATTGTAAAGCAGTCGTTTGGCAGCTCGCCGTCGGTAAATACAATACAGCGCTTACTTTCTTCACTCAGTTGCGCGCTAACGGCGGCATCAAACGCTTTTTTAAAGTCGTTAAAGTGCTGCTCGTTAATACTTAAACCAGCGGCCATTGCGTGGCCACCAAATTTATTAATTAAGTGTGGGTCGGCAGTATTAAGTCCTTCGAGTAAATCGCGCATGTGTAGCCCTTCAATAGAGCGGCACGAGCCTTTAATTTCACCGTTTTCGCCACCAGCAAATATAACGGTTGGGCGGTGGTATTTTTCTTTTAAGCGACCAGCCAAAATACCAATAACACCTTGATGCCAATCGTCTTGAAACAAACAAATAGCATCAGGAATGTTATCGTCGCTAAATGCGAGCCTATCAAGCACGGCTTGCGCCTCGGCTTGCATGCCTTGTTCTATTTCGCGCCTTGCAAAGTTTAAGCTATCGAGCTCGCCGGCTATACTACGCGCTTGGTTTATATCGGTGCTAAGCAAGCACGCTATACCCAAACTCATGTCGTCCAATCGCCCTGCTGCATTTAAACGCGGCGCAAGTGAAAAGCCAAAGTCGCTTGCGCTTAAGCGGGCAGCATTGCGGTTAGCCACTTCAATAAGCGCGGTAATGCCTGGGCGTGTTTTACCACTGCGAATACGTGCTAAACCTTGGTGTACTAAGGTACGGTTATTTGCATCAAGTGCCACTACATCGGCAACCGTTCCAAGCGCTACAATGTCGAGCAAGTTAGCTAAATTAGGCGGTGGTTGTTGCTCAAAATAACCCAAATCTCGCATTACGCTTCTCAGCGCTATTAATAAGTAAAAAGCAACGCCAACGCCTGCAATAGATTTAGACGGAAAATCACATTCATGTCTATTTGGATTTACTATTGCATCGGCATTTGGCAGCTGCTCACCTTGTAAGTGGTGATCTGTTACCAACACTTTTATGCCAACCGCTTTTAAAATATCAATACCGGCAATACACGATATGCCGTTATCTACGGTGATCACTAAATCAGGTTTTATTTGTACTATTTGCTCAGCAAGCGCGGGGCTTAAGCCATACCCTAAGCTAAACCTGTCAGGAATTAAGTAATCTAAATGCTTAAAGCCAAACATCTCAAGGCCTTGCATTAATGTTGCAGTGCTTGTTGCGCCATCGGCATCAAAGTCGCCAACTATTAATATTTGGCTTTGCGCTTTTAATGCTTCAATTAATAAGTCGCTGGCTTTGTCGATGTCTTTAAACAATTTGAAGTCGTGAAGCGTAGCTACGCTGTTATTTAGCTCTTCGGCATTGAATACATTGCGGTTAGCATAAATTTGTTTAATTACAGGGTGTAAATTACTCGGCAGATGCGAGTCGTCAACGTTTTCACGCGCAATGATTAGTTTTTTCATGCAGGGTTTTAACTTATTGAGTCGTATTAAAAAGACAAAAAAAGGCCATTAAGGCCTTTTTAATAATAACTAAGCGTTTAATTACGACGCTTTGTTAGCTTCTAATGCTGCTTTTAGTGCTGCTGCTGGCTGGTAACCAGGGATCATAGTACCATCTTCTAAAATAATAGCGGGTGTGCCGCTAATACCAAAGCTTTGACCTAATTGGTAATGCTCTGCAACCGGTGCGCTACAGCCTGCAACTACTTTAGTGCTTGTGCCCGATTTAGCTTCTGTTAGTGCTTCTTGCTGATCGCGTGCACACCATACGTTCATTAAATCTGCATAACCTGAACCTTGTAAGCCACCACGTGGAAACGCTAAGTACTTAACGGTAATACCCGCATCAAGTAAATCGTCTAACTCGCGGTGTAATTTACGACAGTAACCACAGCTAATGTCGGTAAATACAGTAATGCTGTGTTTTTCGTTTGGCGCTTTGTACACAATCATCGATTCTTCGTATTCTTTAAGACCTTCAACACGCACGCCATTTAATGCTTGCTCTGTTAGGTTATTACGATTATTTAAATCAATTAACGTACCTTGCATTAAATATTGACCGTCTGGACTTGCGTAAAGCACGCCCTTATTAGTGATTAATTCTTTTAAACCCGTTACTGGACTTGGATTAATTTGCTTTACAGTTACACCAAGCTCGGCAAATTTAGTAATAATAGGATCATTAGCATCTGGTGTTACAGCAACGCCATTTGCAAATGCACTAATACTTGTGCACAACATGGCACCTGCTAACATTAATTTTTTCATAACTTCTCTCTATCCTAAAAATACTTAATATATTGACCGGCTTAATGATATTTACTTTCAAACTTACGCACGCGGATGATGCTCTGCATGTACCGACTTTAACCGTTCATTGGCAACATGGGTATAAATTTGCGTCGTCGATAAATCGCTATGGCCCAACATCATTTGTACCACACGTAAATCTGCCCCATGATTTAATAAGTGCGTAGCAAAAGCATGGCGCATAGTATGGGGCGATAATGGAGACTCAACTGCTGCCAAAATAGCATAGTGTTTAATTCTATGCCAAAAGGTTTGTCGCGTCATGCCTACTCCGCGTTTAGATGGGAACACAAAATCGGTGGCATGTTTTATCATTTGCGCACGCCCACCCTTTAAAAACTGCTCAAGCCAATACATGGCTTCTTCACCCAGTGGAACTAAGCGCTCTTTATTACCTTTACCTTTTACAAACACCACTGCTTGGCGCAAATTAATTTGCTCCATGCGCAGTCCAACAAGCTCACTTACACGCAAACCCGTTGCATAAAGTAGCTCTAGCATGGCTTTATCGCGCAGTCCCATCGCTTCTTCGGTATTAGGCGCATTTAATAATGCCTCAACTTCGGCCTCTGAGAGTGTTTTAGGTAACGACTGCCCTGCTTTTGGCTGAGAAATATTTAGCATGGGGGTGTCGCTAATTAGTTTTTCGCGCACAAAGTACTGATAAAAACGTTTTAGCGCACTAATACTACGTGCAGTACTGCGTGGTTTTAAGCCTAAATCGACTCGATGCGCTAAGTAACTTTCAACATCAAGCCCTGTTACCGTCATTAAATTTTCGCCCTTTAAAAATAGGCAAAACTTGTCTAAATCACTGCGATAAGCACTTAATGTGTTTTCGCTTACGCCTTGTTCTAAGTACAGGCTATCTAAAAAGGTTTCTAGGTAGTCGCTATTACTGCTCATACTGCTGTTATTTTCAAAAGAATCGTCAGATAGCGTTGTCACATTGTGCTCTCATGCTTTGCTAAGGTATCAATTAAAAATACCTTACGGTAAACTTGAGCCTATCATATCAGGCAATTACACAGTGATAAATACGATGCAAATTGGTTTATTTTTTGGTTCTACTACGTGCTACACCGAAATGGCAGCAGAAAAGATTCGCGACATTATTGGTGCCGATATAGTTACCCTGCACAATATTAAAGACGAGCCACTAAAAAATGCAGAGCAGTACGACTTTATCATCTTTGGTATTTCAACATGGGATTTTGGTGGAATACAAGAAGACTGGGAGTCAAAGTGGGACGACATAGCCGACGTAAACCTAAATGGTAAAACCATTGCTTTATTTGGCATGGGCGATCAACAAGGTTACGGGCAGTGGTTTCAAGATGCGCTAGGCATGCTACACGACGAAATAAATACGCAAACATTTACTCAACTTGGTTTTTGGCCAAACGACAGTAGTTACGAATTTGAAGCTTCAAAAGCATTAACGCCTGATGGTAAACAGTTTGTAGGACTCGCGCTCGACGAAGACAGTCAATACGAGCTAAGCGACGACCGCATTGCAACATGGGTTGAACAGGTAATGACTGAATACGGCGAAACGCTTTAATTAATAAGCTAATAAATAAAAAGCAAAAAGCCCGCAACTAGTTTAGCTGCGGGCTTTTTAATTAATAATATGAGTAATTTATTGAAACGTCATCACATTGGTTGTTTGTGGGTAGTACCCATCTGCCATAACAATGTACGGTAGTAAATTACTTAACCATTTTTGCTGCACGCTTTCGCTATAGTTTAAGTAAAGCTTACCTTCGTGAATATAAAATGCTTCTGGGTCTATACCTACAGCGTTACCTTCATCAGCCATTGCATAAGCACACCAACCACCGTATTGCGGTGCATAACGTTTTGGGTTTTCTGCAAATGTCGTTTTGTTTTCTTCACTCGAAAAGTGCCAGTTGGCACCTAAATAACTAAACGTGTATTTGTCGCTGCCTTTAACGGCTTTATTTTGCGTAAAATAAGCAACGCTGTCGTACCCTTTAATAGCCGTGTTATTAAACCAACCCGTATTTACAGCATCATCCTTTGCATTTGCCCCACCGCTTATTAACAGTGCGCTAAGCATTATTAAAGCAACTATGTACTTAATCATCTTTTTTCCTTTATTATTTACTCAAAATTGAATGCCAATTAAATATAGCTGGCTTAGTGAGTAAGAAAGGCAAAGCGCAAAAATGATTTCAGTTAATACTTAATTATTTAACGTTTAGTAATTAAATAAGTAGTAAAACTTACTCTACTTTTAGCCAATATTGGTTTCGGTAAAAAAAGCCAATGTAGCCGCGTACTTCGAGCTTTTCACCTTCATCTTGCGGGGTTAGTTGTAAAGTGTAGGTTTTACCATTTGTTGGATCGAGTATTTCACCGTCTCCCCAAACACCATCATCTTGTGCTTTTACACCCGTGATTATAGTCATCCCTAAAATAGGCTGATCTTTTAACTCATTATCGCATTTACTGCATATATCGTTTTGTTTTGCCGGGTTAAGAAGGTTTCAACTTTGCCGCTTAATATACCGTTGGTTTGGGTAATACGCACATACGATTTAGCTTGGTTTGTATCCTCGTCAATCGTTTTCCAAAGCCCTACAGGCGTAATAGCAGCAAACACACCTTGGCTTGCAAAAATGGTGGCTGCTAACGTGCTAAGTAATGCTAATTTATTTAACTTTTTCATTGTGTTGCCTTTTAAATTAAGTGGCCAATGGCTAAATCATATCAGGTGATTTATAAACACACTATTAAAGCGCATCTCAAATTAGGAATTACTCAATAGAGTTCACTCAACTTTATTGCTTCACATTTTCAAATAAAATGCTTTGCACAGGGCTATATAATCAGCGGTGTAGGTATTATCTAAGTTTCTAATACACAGGGTTGATGATTCTATATCGCTTTTTACGTAGCTAAATGTCATTAAACTGCGGCTAATATCTTTGTTGGGCGTGGCTTTTACTTGGCAATGAGTATTTAAATAAAGCCCATTTTGAGTAGCAAGCTCAATAAATAATGCGCCTTCAACGCTTGGGAGTATTAAGCTAAAGCGAGAACCTCTATGGCTTAAATGTTTAAACGCATTAATTAACTCTTCAAAACTTAGGCCGTCGGTATGGCGTGCGGTATTACGCGCAACATTATCGCCTTTTAAACTGTGATTAAAATACGGTGGATTAGAGATAACCACGTCAAATTTAACTTCACTACTAAAGCTTTGAATAGTTTGATGCGTAATACTTATTGTTGGCCACGGGCTATTAGCTACATTTTGTAATGCTTGGGTATAGGCGCTTTCGTCAATTTCTACCGCAGTTATATCAAGCTCATTACTGCGCTGCTTACACATTAGTGCTAGTAAGCCGGTGCCGGTGCCTATATCAAGTAATGACTTTGCACCGCTTAAATTAGCCCATGCGCCAAGCAAAATGCCATCGGTAGAAACTTTCATTGCACAGTGGTCGTGTTCAACTTTAAATTGTTTAAATACAAAACCAGACATTTTTTCACCTTTTCATTCACCAAGCGCAGCATAGCGCGTATAATCAGGGTAATTGTCCCTTATTTTAGACACTCTATGCAATTTTCTGAATTTGATCTTGATAACAAGCTACTCGATGCCATTAATAAAATGGGCTACGAGACGCCAACCAGCATTCAACAACAAGCTATTCCTGAAGCACTACAGGGGCGCGATATTTTAGCATCTGCGCCTACTGGTACAGGTAAAACAGCGGCATTTTTAATTCCGGCTATTCAGTACTTACTGGATTTCCCACGTCGTGACCCTGGTTTTGCGCGCGTACTCGTTATGACCCCGACTCGTGAGCTGGCTTATCAAATTCATGAACAATGTGAACTGCTAGCTAAACGCACACACCTAAAAATTGGTGTAGTAACAGGCGGTATTAACTACGGCACGCATAAAGAAATTTTTGAAAAAAATAACGATATTTTAATCGCCACACCAGGTCGATTAATGGAATACCTAGAAACCGAAAACTTTCATGCTGAACACGTAGAAATGCTTATTATTGATGAAGCAGATCGCATGTTAGATATGGGTTTCAAAAAAGAAATGAGCCGTATTTGTGACGAAGCTAAAAATCGTCGCCAATGTTTTTTATTCTCAGCAACACTTGAAGGTGACAGCGTAGAAAGGTTTGCTGAAAAAACATTAAACGACCCAGCTCTATTAGAAGCCGAATCGTCACGTAAAGAAAAAGCTAAAATTCACCAATGGGTACATTTAGCCGACGATTATCATCACAAACTTGAGTTATTAGTTAATACGCTAAAAAATCCTGACGTGACTAAAGCGATTGTGTTTGTTAAAACTCGCGAACGCTTAGAAACATTGATTGGCGAACTTACAACTAATGATGTAAAAGCAGCGTGGTTACGCGGCGAAATGCCACAAGACAAACGTATGAAAGCCATGGAAAACTTCCACAGTGGCAAAACAAGCATATTAGTTGCTACCGACGTAGCTGCACGTGGTATTGACGTATCTGACATCAGCCACGTTATTAACTTTGATATGCCGCGCACTGCCGACGTATATGTACATCGTATTGGTCGTACTGGCCGTGCTGGTAAAAAAGGGATAGCAATATCGCTAGTTGAAGCACACGATATTGGTATTTTATATAAAGTAGAGCGCTACGTTGAACAAAAATTAAAACGCCGTGTAATTAGAGGTGTTGAGCCACAGCATAAAGAAGCTAAGCCACCTGCTAAAAAGCGTAAAGATCCAGTAAAAATGAAAGCCAAGAAAAAAGCTAAGGTTAAAAAGAAAAAGTAACCTAAAACATTTTTATACTAAGCCGACTTTTGTCGGCTTTTTAGTGCAAGCCTTGTAGGCTCTGCTGTTTGTACCTGTTACATATGTAACCCAAGCATGTAACTCATACTCATTTAAATGTAATTTTTGCCAACCTGAATTCCCACTTAATAAAATTTCCTTATATTTCATAGCGTTAATATTGGCACCGAAATTGTAACTACAAAGATAACCTAGCCGATGGAATTTCCATATTGTGGCTGCACTATTCACCGTAATGTAAGGATTAAGTTATGAACCGCTTCAAGTTAACTATCGCTTTAGTATCATTTTGTTGTTTATTTTTATTAGCTTGCGCTACAAAAGTAAGTGCAGCAACAAGCGTGATCGTAGTAAGCACTGTTGCTACGCAACCTAACTTGCAGCAAACAATTACTCATACCTTACGTACCAATCCTAACTTAGTGTTAAGCGATATTCGTGTGCAGGTAAAAAACGGTGAAGTAGATTTATATGGCGAAGCGCAAACCGGCTTTCAGCGCGCATTAGCTCAAAAGTTTTTAGAAAATATGGATGGGGTAAAAATAATTCGTAACAAAATTAGCGTTATTTAATACGCACCACATAAACCTATTTGTATAACTAATTCATAAGCGCGGCTTGTTACTCCAACACAAGCTGCGCTTTTTTATGTTTATTTTTTGTAGTTATTTCAATTTATCTAGTTGTTGAATAACATCACTTAATTTAAAACTACTTTTTTGTGAATTAAAACTTTCAACAAAAACTTCTTTAAAACTGCTTACCGTAGAATCTTCATTTAGCTCAAAAGGAAAACCCTTAAGTTCCTTTGTTTTTGGATTAAACTTATAAACAAAATTGTCACCACTTAAACCCGCTGAAAAAACGTAATGATGATTATCAACCCATCCTGCCGCGCCATGAAATAGAGCAATATTTATTTTATCGTTTTGAGTATGTACGCCGACTTTAACTACATTATTTTTATTGAATGCGGCTTTTGTTATCTCTTTACTGGGGATAAACCAAAACCCTTTTGTATTACCCACAAACACAGCTAAATATTCATCATCAGGTGACCAAGTGATAACGTTACTTTCATAACTTTTTCTAGGGCATAAAACATCATCTGAGCTACAAAACTCTCGTAACTTCTCTTTTTCAATATATACCGCTTTATTTGGTAAGATTAATGTAGAGGTAAGGTTTTTGTTTTTATCGAGAAAAAGTATTTCAGCGGTATTGTTATCTATATTTAATTTATAACTCACATCATATTTAGCATTATATTCGTTACCTACTGAAATAAAGCTAATAACTAGGCTGAAAATAAAATTATTTTTGTAAACCATTTAATCTTTAACTTCATTTGTTTGTAATCCTAATATTTAAAAAAATACACCTTGTATAACCAATAATTGCATAATAAATAGATAAAAGGGAAACTTACCTTATAAAAAACACGTTATAAAATCTGCTGGAGAAAATAATTAATGAATAAAGAAAAGTGACTTGAACTAATTAAAAAGCGCATTTTTACTCTGTAAAAATGCGCTGTTGGTAAGTAACTATTTCCCAATGCTTTTGCCTAATGAGCTTTAACTAAATTACTCACTTTGGCTAGAGTCAGCACCGTCTTTATTTGATGATTGCTGGCTTATTTTATCGCTAATCATGGCATCGAGTTTTTCGCCGCCTTTAATACCAAAATCTAAAGTGCGAATTGGGAATGGAATGCTAATGTCAGCTTCGTCTAGTGCTTGCTTAACGGCAACTATACCTTTATGGCGCACCGTCATAAAATCAGGCTCGCCTGGGTATTTAATCCAAAACCACACCAGTAAGTTAATGCTGCTGCTACCAAAGCCTTCAGCGTATACAGCGGTTTCGTCTTTGCGTATTACAAAGTCAAACTCGTTAATTTTTTTAACAATGGCATCTTTGGCTTTATCTATATCGTCGCCATACGAAATACCCACCGGCACTTCTATTCGCCTAACACCTAAGGTGCTGTAGTTTTTAAGGACGTTTCTAAATAATACTTTGTTAGGTACGAGTATCAACTGCCCGTAAAAGCTCTCTATTAGCGTGTTACGCAAGTTTATTGAATGTATTGAACCAAACACGTCATCGGACTCAACAACATCACCTGCTTTAAACGGCTTACGTATCCCCATGGCGATACCTGCAATTAGGTTTTCGGTCATATCTTGAAACGCAAAACCAATTGCTAAACCTACAATACCCGCACCAGCAAGTAGCGAAGTAACGGTGCCTTTTAAACCAACAAAATCGAGCGCTATAAATAAACCTATGCACAACACAATAACTTTAAAAATTGACGCCATTAAGTCGGCAATTTGTGTTGAGTCGAGTGAGCGGCGTAATACGTTTTTCATCAGCTTGCCAGCAAAGCGTGCCAATATTGAAAACACAATTGCGATCAGTATCGCAACTATAAAATTAGGGATATGACTTATTACAACATCAAACCACCCTCCGAGCTTTTCTTCTATTAGTTTTTCGGCTTCGTCAATTGACGGAATGCTGATCATTTTATTTGCACCTATTTAATTAGTGTTCTCATTAATATTAGATGGGGTTGCAAATATAACGCCAACATCAAAAAAGCCATGCAATGCATGGCTTTTAAATTTTTTATTTAAGCTTATAAACCTAATTTTGTTCGTCGCGCATAAATACCGGCTCAAGCTCTTTAACTGTTGCCTCTGGGCTAAAGTAATAACCTGCTACCGTAAACTCTTTAAGTTGGCTTAACTGCGTTACTTTATTTTCGATAATGTAGCGCGCCATCATGCCGCGTGCTTTTTTAGCGTAAAAGCTAATTACTTTGTATTGACCGTTTTTACAGTCTTTAAAGTGTGGGGTAATAATTTGTGCATTTAATGCTTTCTTATCTACCGCTTTAAAGTATTCGTTTGAAGCAAGGTTAACTAAATATTGTGCGTCTTGCGCTTTTAATACGTCGTTTAGTTTATTCGCTATTACGCTGCCCCAAAACTCGTATAAGTTTTTGCCACGCGAGTTTTCAAGCTTGGTGCCCATTTCAAGACGGTAAGCTTGCATTAAATCAAGTGGTTTTAATAAGCCGTATAAACCCGAAAGGATACGTAAGTGGTTTTGTGCGTAATCAAGCTCACTAGCTTTAAGCGTACTTGCATCTAAACCGCCATATACATCACCATTAAAGGCAAGTGCGGCTTGTTTAGCATTACTTTGTGTAAACGGCTGCGCCCACTCGCTAAAGCGTGCTGCGTTAAGCCCAGATAGCTTGTCGCTAATTTTCATTAAACTGCCAATTTGCGCTGGTGTTAGTTCACGGCATACTTTCATGAGCTCTTCGCTGTGCTCTAGTAATTCAGGCTGAGTGAACTTGTCTGTTGCGGGTGGCGTTTCGTAATCAAGATTTTTTGCAGGTGAAATAACAGTGATCATAGTTAGCTATTGACTTGTAATTTATTTAGTGTCAATTTCAACATTAAATGAAACGAAAAGCACGTTTTGTTTAAATAAATCCTCTCTTAATAACCCATGCATTGCCGTTTTTTTATTGATCAGGACATAAGACCTATCAAGCATTGTCACACTGTTGCAGTATGGATTAGATATATTAAGAGTGATTAGATTTTTCTTTTAACTTGCTTGGAATGAGGAAAGCAAATGACTTCAGCTCTACAAAGGCTAAAACAACATTCATCTATCGTAGCCGACACTGGTGATATTGAAGCTATTAAAAAGCATCAACCAGAAGATGCAACTACAAACCCGTCGCTTTTATTAAAAGCGAGCGAGATTGAAGCATATAAGCCTTACCTAGATAAAGCTTGGAGCTACGCAAAAGAAACCGAGCAAGAGCCTGCTAAACAACTTGAACTAGCATGTGATTACTTTGCCGTATTACTAGGTAAAGAAATTAGCGCTATTGTACCTGGTTATATTTCTACTGAAGTAGATGCACGCCTTTCGTTTAATACGCAAGCTACGATTGATAAAGCACATACCCTACTTAGCCTTTACGAAAAAGAAGGTGTAAGCAAAGACAAAATTTTAATTAAAGTAGCGTCTACATGGGAAGGTATTAAAGCCGCTGAGCAGCTAGAAAAAGAAGGGACTAAATGTAACCTTACTTTATTATTTAGCGATGCCCAAGCCCGTGCTTGTGCCGATGCAAACGTATTTCTAATTTCGCCATTTGTTGGCCGTATTTTAGATTGGCACGTTGCTAACGGTATGGAAAAACCAACCGATCCGCTACAAGATCCAGGTGTTCAGTCTGTACGCAGCATTTTTGAATTTTACAAACGTCATGACTACAAAACAGTTGTGATGGGTGCAAGTTTCCGTAACACAGGCGAAATTATTGCACTTACAGGTTGCGACAAGCTAACTATTAGCCCTAATCTTTTAGAAGATTTAGGTAACCTTGAAGGCGCACAAGAATATTTGCTTGAAAGCGATGTTCCACAAGAGCCAAAACCAGAGCCATTAACAGAAGCACAGTTCCGTTGGTTACATAACCAAGATGCTATGGCTACTGAAAAACTAGCTGAAGGTATTCGCTCTTTTGCTGATGCACAAGAACAACTAGAGGCGCGCTTTAAAGCAATGTAATTTGCTATAATCGTGTTTTAAAAACGTCGCAATAGCGGCGTTTTTTTATGCCTAAAATACGCTACCCCTCTATATAATCTTCATATCGACTTCATATAATCTTCGTATAAACCTTCATCAATTAATCACACCTATGTAACATAACTGTCACTTTTTTATTCTATTTTAACTAGGCCTGTGGTATAGGTATTCTTGAGGTCAATAAAATCAATAGGAGAAGTTCATGGATAGCCTAAACGATATATTAGAGATATTAGAAGGACCAGATACAACAAGGAAAACCTCTCAGAAAAATAAAAAAAGAAAATGGCGTGAAATAGAAGCAATAAAAGACAAACAGCGCCTACGTAAAGAACTACAAGAACTAGACTACTTTACAGACAGTATTGCAATTGAAGAGCTCGACTTTTAATTCAATACGCCCCAACTAAACAAAAAGGCTTCCGATATATGGAAGCCTTTTTTAATGCGCTGAAAATAGCTGCATGAGATAAATTTATTATTCAGAGCCCAGGTTATTTACACCTGCCAGTTAATCGGTTTTTCATCTTGGGCTTGTAGTAGCTCATTCGTTTGTGAGAAATGCTGACAACCAAAGAAGCCTCTATGCGCCGAAAGCGGCGATGGGTGCGGCCCTTTTAAAACATGATGGCGAGCGCTATCTATGCCTTTACCTTTTTTTTTTGCGTGTGCACCCCATAAAATAAATACCACACCTTCGCAGTGTTTATTAATATGCGCTATTACATTATCGGTAAATTGCTCCCATCCTAAATGCTTATGGGAATGCGCTTGCCCTTGCTCAACGGTCAATACTGTATTGAGTAAAAACACGCCCTGATCTGCCCAGCTTTGCAGGAACCCGTGTTCAGGAACAGTAAACCCGCTGATATCGGTAGCTAACTCTTTGTACATATTTTTAAGCGACGGCGGCAGCTTTTTTACATCAGGCAATACCGAAAAACACAAGCCATGCGCTTGCCCTTCTCCGTGGTATGGGTCTTGTCCTAAAATTACAACGCGGATGTCATTTAGTGCTGTGGCATCAAAAGCACTAAATACTTGAGGTTCAGGCGGATAAACAGCAACACCTTCATTGCGGCGATTAGCCACATACTCTAACGTTTCCTGCATGTAAGGTTGCTGTAATTCACTTTCTAAAAATGTAGCCCAATCGCTCATTGTGTACTCTTAATCTGTTTACGTGATGCGTCTATTTTATCACACATATCCGCGAGTCCATCTAGCATGCGCGGAGTAAAACGATGTAATAAATCGGCATTTACGCTAATAAATTGATCATTTTTAACAGCGGGCACTTCTGGCCACTTTTGCCAATTAACAACCGGCTGTGGTGTTTTTGATTTTTCATCAGGGATAATAATAACTTGTGGCTTAGTAACAATGACATTTTCGATACTAATTTGCGGGTAATCTGTAACGCTCTGTGCAAATACATTACTTACATGGCATGTTTCAATCAGTTGGCTTATCCATGTATTTTTACTTACTGTCATCATGGGCTCAGCCCATAACTGATAAAACCCGGTAATATTTTTTTTATCTTGCTGGCTTTTAACAATACCATTTAGCTTATGTTTAAATGCATTTGCCGCTTGCTGGCTTTGCTTAACGTTCCCTGTAAATTCACCAAAAGTAAGTAACTCGTCGGCTACTCCAGCGATTGTGGTGGGATTACTCAAATATACTTTTATGCCCAGGCGCTCTATTTGGGCTAAATCTTCGCTTTGATTTCCGCTTTTCCACGCAATGACTAAATCAGGTTTAAGCGCCAACACTTTTTCAAGTGAGATACCGTAATAACCCCCTATGCGCTCAATACTTTGGGCTTCAGCAGGGTAGTCGGCGTAATCAACCGTGCCCACAATATTATCGCCCGCCCCTATGGCAAATAGGTTTTCGACTATATGTGGTGCAAGCGCGATTATTCGCAGTTTTTTAGAATCATTAACTTGCTCTGCAAGTGCATCACCCGATACACTAAAAAGCAGCCCCCCAATAAAAAACGCTTTAAGCATTAGTAATCAAACCCTTCAAGCGCTTTTATACCTGAGTCGAATGCATGTTTTACATTACGCACTTCGCTTACAGTGTCGGCAAGGTCGGTTAAAGTACGATGCGCTGCACGCCCTGTAATAATAACTGACTGCATTGGTGGGCGGTTATTAAGCGCCGTTACTACTTCATCTAAATCAACGTAGCCGTAGGTCACCATATACGTAAGCTCATCGAGTAATACTAAATCAATACTGCTATCAGCAAGCATGCGTTTTGACTCTTGCCATGTTGCTTGGGCGGCCGCTGTATCGGCTTCTTTATTTTGTGTATCCCAGGTAAAACCGGTGTTCATTACAACAAACTCAACGCCTGCACCTTGTAATAAATTACGCTCGCCACATTCCCAAGTGCCTTTAATATATTGGCAAACGGCTGCTTTTTTACCATGCCCTACGCAGCGTGCTACAACGCCAAAACCCGAGGTTGATTTACCTTTACCATTACCCGTAATCACCTGAAAAATACCTTTTACATCTTGTGCTGCAGCAACGCGCGCATCCACTTGTTCTTTTACTTTTTGTTGGCGCTGCTTGTGCTTATCGTTGTTTTGTTCAGTCATTATTGTGCCCTTCATAAATCGAGATAATTTGCTGTATATTTAAATGCGTTTCGCACATGGTTGCTAATCGTTCTAACTGCTGCTCGCGATGAGTGGCAATACTAATTGGATTAATTGAGGCGCTTGGTTTTACCCATTTTAAAATTTGCGATGTAGCATCGGCTTCATCAAATAAACCATGTAAATAGGTGCCCGCAATGGCGTTATCATCGCTAATAAAGCCATCAAACGTAAAACCATTTGGGTGGTTTTCATCAAAGGTTAAAAATGGCTTATTAAGCGCTGCACCTTGGCTAATTCCTGCATGTATTTCGTAACCACTACAGGGTGTTTGTTGGTTATTTAAAAGCAGTGTAGCGGTTATTTTAGTTAATACTTTTTGCGCTGTTAGCGTGGTTTCAAAGTCGCACAGGGCAAGTCCATTTACTTGCTTTAATGACGATTCAATACCATCGGGATCGTTGAGCGTATTGCCCAGCATTTGCATGCCGCCACAAATGCCAAGTACTTTGCCACCATAGCGTAAGTGGCGCTTAATTTGAGTGTCCCAGCCTTCATTTTTCAAAAAATTTAAATCGCCCAGCACATTTTTACTGCCTGGGAGAATTATCAGATCAACGTCTGGGATCGTTTGGGTATGGCGCACATAATTTATATTAATGTTTGGGTGCAAACGCAGTGCATCAAAATCGGTGTGGTTACTAATGTGTGGTACAAGTAGCACTGCAATATTAATTGTGGCGTTGGTTACATTATTATCAATTGCGACGGCGTCTTCAGCATCAAGCGCGAGGTCGTGCAAATAAGGTAATACGCCAAGTACGGGTTTGTTTGTATATTCTTCAAGCCAATCTAGCCCGCCTTGCAGCAAACCTATATCGCCTCTAAAGCGGTTTATAACAAAGCCTTTTACGCGCGATTGTTCTGACTCGCTTAACAACGCAAGTGTACCTACCAAATGTGCAAACACACCACCTTTATCAATATCGGCAATAATAATGACAGGGCAATCTACCTCTTCGGCGTAACCCATATTGGCAATATCGTTTTCACGCAGGTTTATTTCAGCAGGACTCCCCGCTCCTTCAACAAGGAGTAAATCAAAGCGTTTAGCTAAGCGGTTATGTGAGGTAATTACTGCATCCATCGCCACTTTTTTATAGTCGTGATATTTGCCCGCTTCCATATTGCTAATGGCTTTTCCGTGAATAATCACTTGTGCGCCCGTATCGCTATTAGGTTTAAGTAAAATAGGATTAAAGTCTATTTCGGGCTCTACTTTAGCCGCTATTGCTTGCAAAGCTTGCGCACGACCAATTTCGCCGCCATCTTTTGTTACTGCGCTATTAAGTGCCATATTTTGTGGTTTAAAAGGCGCAACCTTTACCCCTCGCTTAGCAAATACCCTGCAAAGGGCTGCAACTAGGGTACTTTTACCTGCGTCGGAAGTAGTGCCTTGCACCATTAAGGTTTTCATGGAATTACACCCTTCGCTTTCTAAAAAACAATAAACTTAAAAAGAACACGCTACCAATAGCAGCAGTAATAACGCCTACGGGTAACTCTTGGTTTTTTAGCAAGGAGCGCGAAAGTACATCAACCCACACCATAAATGTACCGCCCACTAAGCTGGTTACTAGCAATCCCGCGATGGTGCCTTGGGAGATAAAAAAGCGCACAATGTGCGGTACCATTAATCCTACAAACCCAATACCACCACACATAGCCACCAGCACAGCGGTAATTAATGAGCTCAAAACTAGCATAAGTATTCTAAAGCGCTGGACCCTAACACCTAATGTAATTGCGCTTTCATCGCCAAGTAACATGGCATTGAGCTGCCTTCTATAGCTCAGCATTACAAACGTACACAATGTAATTACCAATAAAGGTAACCAAAGCGTAGCCCACTGCGCACGAGCAAAGCTGCCCAGTGTCCAAAATAAAATAGCGGCTACCGCCTGAGGGTCGCTCCAATAAAGCAACAAGCTGGTAAACGCACTAAATAAAAACGACAGAGCAACACCAGCTAATAGCATTGATTCTACCTGTGCACTTTGCTGCCTACCTGCAATAAGTATTAATAAACTCATAGCGAGTAAGCTGCCCAGCAGTGCTGCTGCCGATAGCATAAAGCCTGCGCTAATGCCTGCTAGCGCCATAAGTAACACCACGCCAAATGAGGCACCCGACGATATACCAAATAAGTAAGGATCGGCTAAAGGGTTGCGCGTTACCGTTTGTAAAATAAGCCCCGCAATTGCTAAGCCGGAGCCTGCTAAAAAGGCGAGTAATGTGCGTGGCATTCTTAGCTCGTAAATAATACGCGTATTAAAAGACGCATCATTTGAGAGTAAAAAACTATTAAGTACGTCTTGAAGTGAGGTTTCTGCTGCACCAAAACTAAGTGCTGCAAATAAGCTAAATAAAGCAGCTGCAGCACTTATAAATAGCGCAAGTGAGTGGCGAGTATTAACTGCGCTCATATTATTTGTAACCATAAAAGTAAGTGATATGAGGGATGCTATTTCCCGACTTCGATATTTGCGGGTGATTATTTACTTGGGCGCAGACACCAAAAACCTCGCCTAGCATGTTTTCGGTTAATACCTCACTTGGCGTGCCTGTATGTGTAATTTCACCGTTTTTAATAACCACTAGTTCATCGCACATTGCAGAGGCTAAGTTTAAATCATGAAACGATGCAAATACCGTTACACCCAACGATTTAGCAAGCTCCATAACCTGTATTTGGTATCTAACATCTAAATGGCTAGTTGGCTCGTCCATTATTAACAGTTGAGGTTGCTGGACTATGGCGCGGGCTATCAAGGCACGTTGCTTTTCACCGCCCGAAAGTGACTCAAAGCTTTGCTCAC
Organism: Pseudoalteromonas sp. S8-8; assembly: GCF_000497875.1. NCBI lineage: Bacteria > Pseudomonadati > Pseudomonadota > Gammaproteobacteria > Alteromonadales > Pseudoalteromonadaceae > Pseudoalteromonas > Pseudoalteromonas sp. S8-8. The sequence goes on along the minus strand of NZ_AUTR01000035.1, from coordinate 285,339 downwards.
TATGATCTACCAACCCGACTGTATTGATTGCTTGAATGATTTTTTGTTTATCAATGTTAGTTATTGAGCTAAATAGCGATTTATGAGGCGTTAGCCCAAGCGCAATAACATCAAATACGCTTAAGTTAAATTGCGACGGGGTTTCTTGTAAAACAACCGCTACTTTTTTTGCGTACTCATCGCTTTTTAGCTGCCAAATGTCGGTGTTGTTAAACTCTACAATGCCATCACTAGGTTTATTAAAACGATATAGACAACGCAATAAACTCGATTTACCTGCGCCATTAGGTCCAATTAAACCAACAAATTTACCTGTAGTTATTTTAAGGTTTATTTTTTTGAGGATCGTTTTATTGCCAATACCCCACGATACGTTTTTAACGTTTAGTAATGGTATATTTAATGGCGTTTGAGTGTGCAATAGTCAGTCCTAGGCTAGGGTCTGTTGATCTTTCAAGGTTAAATTTGCAACAGTCTGTTTGGTATTTAGGCAAGGCAGAGCCTATGTAGTGTGGTTATTCCCCATAAATGGGCGATAACGTAGCATTAATGCCAAACAGGCGCTGCCCAAAGGGTTCTTCCTAGGGGCTATTTACTCTTTGTTGCTCGGTTTTTACTTAGCCCACTAGGTTACAAACCTCGCGCCGCGATTAAATAGCCCCTAGTTTGAACAAATTTTAATCCGCAAAGTTCAGCAGACCCTAGGTTAAACTCACTAAAAATGCGATAAAAATACTAATGCACTACAAGAAAAAATGAGTAAACCCGCTCGTTAAAAGAATTCATACCAATTACATTAAATTAGTGATTTATTATAGCGACAAATAAATAGCTTAATAACAAGGCGGAAATTATGACATATAGTTGTTATCACTAATTGCTCCCTGCATTGCTCTGCATCCATGCAGTCGTATATCAATAATTTTTAACTAAGTTAGTAAGTTATTTAATTCGCTAGAAAGATCATGTTTTTAATAAAATTGGTATTATACCATTTGTATCTGACTTACAGCTCAGCTGCTTACAGTTGCGGGAACAGTCGAGGACTCGCACCTCATTCCAAATGAAGCTCTATTATGGGCGGCTAAGTAAATAATTTAAAGCAAAAAAAACCGCACTCAAAAGAGCGCGGTTAAAAAGGGAGTGTTTTAACTAATCGTTAAAACTTGTATTCCATACCTAAGCCTACGTAGTCTTGGTCAACGTTGTTGTCCATATCGAAGCTTGAATAAAAACCAAATACTTTAATATTTTTATTTAATTTGTGATCAAGACCAACTGAAATTGCTGACTTATCGTCGCTGTCGTCAAAGTCCATATCTTGGTATTGCACTTTAAATGTGTTGTTACCCATGCTGTAAGCAGCATTTAGCAAGTAACCATCCGCTTCTGCGCTGCCATCTACTGCTTCTTGTGTTTGGTACATTGCGCCCAATTTAAAGTTTTCAACTTTACCTTGGATTGATGCACGCACTACATCATAGCCATTTACTTCGCTATCGGCTGCAATAGAGGCGTATACCGCGCTCTTTTTAAGTGCCACGTCACCGTATGTCACCGCCATTGAATAGCCGTTATCAGCGTCTACATCGTCTTCAGCTACAAAAGTAGCAAGTACTTTAAAGCCTTCGTATGAGTTTGATGAATAACTAACTGTATTTCCTAAGCGGTTTTCACCTTTAAATACATTTTTAATGTCGCCTTCAAGATCGTTAAATAAATCTAACTTACCTTGAGATTGTTTAAGCGCAGTATCGTTACGACCAATAACCACTTGGCCAAACGCACCTTTTAAACCAACGTATTGGTTACGCGCAGAAATATTGTCGTCGTTATCGCCTTTTGAATCAGCATCAGACACATCCACTTGAAACTCAAACTTATATACCGCTTCTAAACTATCATTTATTTTTTCAGAACCTTTAACACCAAGACGAGATGCATTACTTTTTATCTCAGTAAAAGACCCTTCGCCATCATCAGATGATTGCACTGTTACATTCGCTTTACCGTAAATGTCTACATCAGCAAGTGCATTAAAAGATAAACCACTTAATAGTGCTAAGCATAAGCTCGATTTTACAAATTTCATGTTATTTCCTTGGATAATCACAAAAGACTAATTTTTAAAACTGCTGCATTTTGTCACCGCTAAATGACAGTAATATTACAATGGAAATATTAATGTCTTTTTTTATTAATAAAAATGCATTAAATGTGAAATCAAAATAACATGAAAGCTTAATAAACGGCCGAACTTACTTACCTTGCTTTAATGACAAGCTTGGCGTCATTTGCGAAAGTAAATTAACTAAGGTTTCTATTAGCTCTTTTTGCTCGTTGTCTCTGTGATACGCAATAAATACGTCTCTTGAGGTGTTTTCTACCCCTTTAACATGAAACAACTCACCTTTTTCTAAATGCCCTTCTACCAATACTTGAGGTATAAACGCACTGCCGCCACATTGCAGTATTAAATCAAGTGCAATACGTCCTGTGCTAGTTCTAAAATAAGGAGGGGTTTTTCCAGTAAACTGGCGTGCATGCCAAAGTGAGAAAGTAGTTCCCCAATCAACATATACATACTGATTATCAAAAAAGTTTTCGTTCGTTGCAGTGTCGTATCCGCTTACTGGAATGATTGGCAACTCACAGATTCGCTCTACTACTAACTCGTCTACTTTTGGTGGATCAAACAATATTGCCAAATCAAGCGTGCGTTCTAATAACAGCCGAGTGCTTTCTTGTTGTGCTTTAACTTCTGCGACTAATGACACGCCCGGCATCGCCGATACAATATTTGTTATACCAAACTGTAAAAAAGCATCCCAAATATTAGGCGTTCCTGCTAAGCTAATTTGCTTATGCATATTGTCGGCAAGTGCAACATCGACTTTGGCCCGCTGCATGCCCGTAATAATCATTTGTGCATGGGGTAATAAACGCTCGCCAGGTGCTGTAAGTTGAATGTTATTACGCTGGCGAATAAACAAATTAACACCAAGTCCTTGCTCTAATTGGCGAATTCTAAAGCTCACTGCAGACTGCGTAATATAAAGGTTTTCGGCCGCTTTACCAAAGTGACGCGTACGCACTACCTCAACGAATGTTTTTAATAAATCGATATCCAATTTTTTATCCTCACGATAAAAATAATTTGTTTAATAAATTGCCAAACTTGCATCATACTCCAGCTAATTACTAAGGTATGAGGATAAAGCTATGAGCAATAACATTTCATTACTACGCCAAGCATTTGTTAGCCAACGTCAATTTTATGATGATCAAAACTTTCCACGAGGCTTTAGCCGCAGCGGAAACTTCACCTTATTAGAAGCCAGCATACTTGAACAACACGGAGTTGTTTTAAAAGGCTTATACAGTAAAACAATTGAGCCGCAAAACGAACACCAAGAACAGTTTGTAGCAGTCGTAACTGGCTCACAAGAACCTACCAACCCAATCGAACGAGCTTGGGTAAAATACTTAAAACTAACGACTTGCAAAACTAAGTTTCATACTTTATTTGGCCGCTCAAAAATGTCAGGGCCGGCACCGATTAGCCAAGAGTATTATTCAGAAGCGGATAATCTGTAAGTACTTAAGTTATTTGCTTTTTTGCGTTTTAACAGTTACAACTTGTATAAGCAAATATTTTTGCAAAATATAAACAGGGTTGTTCCGTGACGCGAAAAATACTAATAGTTGAAGATACACCTGCAATGGCGCGAGTGCAAAAGCACATCGCGCTTAAGGCTGGTTATGAAGTTGATATAGCTGAGTCATTAGCGCAAACAAAAGAGCTTATAAGTAAAAATAGCTATTTTTGCGCTGTAGTTGACTTCATATTACCTGATGCCCCATCTGGTGAAGCTGTACCTTGTACTATTAATGCAGACATTCCAACTATTGTAATGACGGGCAATATTGATAAAAAAACTCGCGACACTGTAGAAAAATACCCAATCATCGATTACATCATTAAAGAAAACAAACAAGCATACCAATACCTCGAAAAACAATTGCATCGCTTACCCCGCAACGAAAATGTAAAAGTACTGGTTGTTGATGACTCTAAATCGACTCGCCGATACATTTGCAGCCTATTAGTTCGTCACAAATATCAAATTATTGAAGCACAAGACGGAAAAGAAGCATTAAAAATGCTCGAAAATTCACCCGACATTTCAGTCATCATTACTGATAACGAAATGCCAAACATGAATGGTGATGAGTTATGTAGCGAAATTCGCCGCTTATATAGCAACGACGAAAAAGCCATTATTGGTATTTCGGGCTCTGACTATGTAGGGCTTTCTAGTTTATTTTTAAAAAATGGCGCAAACGATTATTTACATAAACCTTTTAATAGCGAAGAGTTTTACTGCAGGCTTAGTCAAAACGTCGATATGTTAGAACTTATAGCCACTATAAGGCGACAAGCCAACACGGATTATTTAACCAATTTACCAAATCGTCGTTACTTTTTTGAAGAAGCTGAAAAATCATTAAAGCAAATAAAACATACTAAAGGTGATGGTGCTTTAGCTATGCTTGATATTGATCACTTTAAATCAATTAACGATACATACGGGCACGATGTTGGCGACGAAGTATTAAAAGGACTCTCTATTTGCTTTAGTAAATATTTTAAAAAGTATTTAGTAGCCCGCTTAGGTGGTGAAGAGTTTGCCGTTTACTTTGCAAATGCGGATAAACAAGAAGCACTAAAAAGACTTGAAGGTTTTAGGTACTTTATAGAAATGAATAGCCAGGAGTTTAGTAAAGCTAAAATAAAATTCACCATTTCTATTGGTTTTGCAAACGGGCCTGTTTATCAAATTGATGAATTATTAAAACAGGCCGACTTAAAGCTTTACGACGCTAAAGAATCTGGTCGTAATAAAGTAGTTAGCTAGCAGCTCTATTAGCTTAATTATACTTCTGCGGCTGTAATAGCCGCTTTTTTACGTTTGCGCGATTGATGGTAAGAGTCCCAACTAAAAATAGCCAGTGCACTCCAAATACATGCAAATGTTACTACACGCTCTGCATCAAACACTTCACCATAAAACACCACAGCTAGTATAAACATTAGGCTTGGCCCAATATACTGAAAAAAGCCTAATGTAGTGTATTGCAAACGCTTAGCGGCGCCAGTAAAACACAGCAGTGGTAATGTAGTTACAATACCTGCACTAATCAGTAATGCATTAGTATGCCAATCGTTAGCTGGCAGGCTTGATGTTGCAGAAGGTGCCATTAACCACCAATAAATGAGTGCAACAGGCAGTAATATAAGTGCTTCAAGCAAAATGCCTGGCAAGGCTTCAACGGGTAGTTTTTTACGTAACAAACCATAAAGCGCAAACGATATAGCTAATGAAAATGCCACTACCGGAAACGAGCCAAAACTAATTAGCTGCAGCACAACACCGGTAAAGGCCAGTGCCACTGCTACACCTTGAAACTTACGCAGGCGTTCACCTAAAAAGAGCATACCCAGTAATACATTTAAAAGAGGGTTTATGTAATAGCCCAAACTCGCATCAAGCATATGGTTATTATTTATAGCCCATATAAATAAACCCCAGTTAAACCCTAGTAATGTTGAGGTAATAACAAGCATAAGCAAAAGCTTAGGCTGAACAATAATGCGTTTAACTTTATCCCAATACTTTAAAACACTTACTACTAGCACTAAAAATACAACCGACCAAACAACCCGATGCATTAAAATTTCAAAGGCAGAAACATGCTGAATTAACTTAAAATATATTGGCGCAAGGCCCCACATAAAAAAAGCAAGACAAGCAAAAATAGCACCTTTACGCTGCTCAGTATCAATCGACATAATAAACACTTAGTGATTTAAAAGGCCGCTAGTTTACTTCCCATACACGTTTTATCCAACTAAATACGTGCCTGTCCCAAAAGCAATTTGAACTGATTGCTCATTATGTAATTCCATTCGACAAACACACACTTTATTACCTGAGCGAATAAGTGTGGCACTCGCTGTAAAGGTCTCTCCTTTACCAGGGCGCAAATAATCAGTGCGCAAGTCGATAGTCCCAAGCGTGGCTAATTTTGTTTGCACACTTGTGATATCTAAATCGGTGAGCTTATCAATCACGCTTGCTGCAGCGAGCATACCGCCTACATTATCAAGTACGGCTGAAATAACACCACCGTGCAGTATTTTTTGCGCAGGGTTACCAATGAGTACATCCTGCCACGGAAACGTAATTTTGGCCTGTTCAGGGCTTAAAGACTCAACCGATATTTGTAAAAACTGGTTGAACGGCATGCCATTTACAAATAATGCACCCACTTGTTCAATTAACATTTCTTTATTCATTATTATTCTCTATGTTTAAACTGGTACGATGAGTAAAGCATAACTTAAGCAAAACTACGAGGTTCTAGTTAAATCATTTACTTAGCAACCTAACTTTAAGAAAGCAGATCTATCTTAATAAGCGGTTTCAACACTACCAGAGTTTAATTTACTTACAATAGAGTTGAGGTTAATACCAATTAGCTTAATTAAGTGATCTATCTGGAGGTAAGAAAATAGTGTCTATAACAAGGCAAAAAACTCGTTATTTAGTTGTTCTATATCAGAAATTTTTAACGCAGCTAGCGTCAGATTTGATCCCTCAAATTGATTAAGTAGTATTGCGGATTGGTATAAGTAACTCAGCTAAAGACATCTCACTAAAAAACCACTAAAATACCCGCCAATGAATACATCAACACCACCTTCTAGCACCCTTGTGCGTAAACCCGAAACTGTCCTCAAACAAGTGTTTGGCTACAGTGAATTTCGCGACGGCCAAAAAACAGTTATTGATGCTGCTATTAACGGCCAAGACTCGCTTGTATTGCTCCCTACTGGCGGCGGAAAATCGGTTTGCTATCAAATACCCGCTTTAGTGCTTGAAGGCGTCACTATTGTTATATCTCCGCTCATATCGCTAATGCAAGATCAGGTAAGTCAACTTCAAGCACTTGGGGTTAAAGCCGCTTACGTAAATAACAGCTTAGCGCGAGAAGAGCAGCAATTGGTGTATCAACAGCTTCATCAGGGGCAAATTAAGCTTTTATATGTGGCACCTGAAAAAGTATTACAACGCGAATTTTTAGAGCGTTTATCGCATTTAAATGTAAGCTTATTTGCCATTGACGAAGCGCATTGTGTGTCGCATTGGGGTCACGATTTTAGGCCTCATTACTTTCGCTTAAACGAATTAAAGCAACGTTTTGCACATGTACCCATGATGGCGCTCACTGCAACTGCCGATAAAGCCACCCGTTTTGATATAGTTGAGCAACTAAAATTACAACAGCCTTATATTCATACTGGCAGCTTTGATCGCCCCAATATTCGCTACACCATAGAAGAAAAATTTAAACCTATGGTGCAACTACTTCGCTACTTAAAAGAACAAAAAAGCCAAAGTGGTATTATTTATTGCACCAGCCGTAAACGTGTAGACGATATAGCTGAAAAAATAGCTGATGCAGGTATTAACGCCGCTGCCTACCATGCAGGTATGAGTAATGAGCAACGACAATTTGTACAAACTGGTTTTGCCCGTGACGATATACAAATAGTGGTCGCAACCGTTGCTTTTGGTATGGGTATAAACAAGCCTAACGTGCGTTTTGTACTGCATTACGATATTCCAAAAAGTATAGAGTCGTACTATCAAGAAACAGGCCGAGCTGGGCGAGATGGACTTGCCGCAGAAGCCATAATGTATTTTGACCCAGCTGATATAGGTCGCGTAAGGCGCTTTTTTGAAGACATAGACGACGAGCAACGCCGCCGTGTAGAAGAACAACGCTTTAACGCAATGGCAAGCTTTGCAGAAGCACAAACGTGTCGCCGCCAAATATTGCTTAACTATTTTAGTGAGTATCAGCGCGAACCTTGTGGTAACTGCGATATTTGTCTAAATCCACCTAAAAGCTTTGACGGTACATTAGTTGCCCAACAAGCGCTTTCTTGTGTGTATAGAGCTGACCAGCGCTTTGGTCTTGGGTACATTGTTGAATTACTACGTGGTGCAAATACTAGCCGCATACGCGATAACAATCATCATGAGCTAAGCACTTACGGCATAGGTAAAGATAAAAGCAGTGAATTTTGGCTTAGTATTTTACGCCAGCTTATTCATCAAGGCTTACTTAGCCAAGATATAACGCAAGGTGCGTCACTTAGGTTAACCGAAGCCGCGCGTGCAATTTTAAAAAGTGAGTACGCACTGCAATTAGCCGAGCCACGCCTGCAAGCCAAACACGTTTATCAAGATAAGTTAGCGCAATTCAATTACGACAAAAAACTGTTTGCTCGCCTGCGCGCACTACGTAAAGAACTTGCTGATGCCGATGATGTACCACCTTATGTGGTATTTAATGATAAAACGCTAGCCGAAATGGCGCAGCTTATGCCAACAAACGACAGTGAATTTTTAAAAGTGTCGGGTGTCGGTTTTACTAAATTAAATAAGTACGGCGGCGAATTTTTAACGGCAATTCGCAATTACCTAGCTACAAATTAAGAACCTTATGACCCAAATAGAATATGACCACGCCCATAAATACATTTTAATTACGCCAGTCGAGCCTCCACACGATGAAGACTTTGAGCTGTGGAGTACACTCTTTTTACACTCAGATGATGTAACACTCAATGAGTATTCTGCAGGCGCCGATCGCCATCAAGTCCGCTTTACCTATAATCAGCAGACCTTTAATTTAAACTATGAGCATTATAGCCAAAGTATTTGGATTAATGCCGAAGGCCATGAAGCTGAGCACTTATTAGCCGCTTTAGCATTTTATTTAAGTTAGCTTTTAATACCCCGCGCACAGGCGGTTCTAAACCAAGTTGGTTATTAACATAAGTGAATATGAGTAACAATTAATTAGTTTCAAAATCCATACCTTTTACTTACATTATAATAACAATGATGTAAGCTGATATTACGATAGTCATTTGCTACGTAGCAGTAAAGAGGTTTAATGGTGAACAAGAAATGGATAGCACAATGTTGTATTAGCTTAACGGTTTTAAGCTTTTATGTGCCTAATGCATTCGCACAACAATCTTCAATGAAAACCGATAACTGCCTTCTAGAACAGACAGATTTAAGCACAAATAAAAACTTACGCCGAGAAGTTCAAGACAAAACAACCCTCACGCACAGTAATAGTAACGCTAAAATAGCCTCAATAAAGCTCAAGCAACTTAATGTATTTAATACTGAGCTTGAAGAGGAAAATAATGCCCTATTCCGATTTGCTAACCGCGCTCATATTCAAACAGAGCCCGATGTCATTAATAACCTTTTATTATTCTCCCCAGGTGACAAGTACGATGCTAAAAAGCTTGCAGAGTCTGAGCGCCTACTTCGTAAAGAAAGCTACTTATATGATGCACAAATTAGTGCAATCGAAAACTGCGACGGCGATGTTAATGTAGAAGTGGTTACCCGTGATTTATGGACACTTTTACCTGAAGTAAACTTTAGCCGTAGCGGCGGAGAAAATAAATCGAGTATAGGTTTTAGAGAATCAAACCTGCTTGGTTGGGGGAAGCGCCTTTCGTTGTCACGCACGACCGACAGCGATCGTAGCGGTTATTTATTTGTTTACGACGATCCTAATATTTTATCTACTCGCTACCGCGGCCGTTTAGAGTACGCTGATAACAGCGATGGCAAGCGCCATTTACTTGAGCTAACCTATCCATTTTACGCGATAGACACCCCTTTTAGTTACGGTATTTTAAGCTATTCTGAGCAGCGCGAAGAGTCACTATATAAACGCGGCGAAGAGTTTAGCGAATTTGATCAAACTACTGATTTAAACCGTGCATTTATAGGACACTCTAAAGCGCTTAATAATAATTGGACCCAACGCTTAACCTTAGGTTATACCGACGAGCAGCATACCTTTGAAGCTATAGACACTACATTTGCACCACTTGCCGATGACAGAAGTTTAAGTTATCCCTTTATAAGCGGCCATTGGTTTGAAGATAACTACATAAAAGTGCGCAATTTTGACAGTATATCTCGCACTGAGGATTTAAACTTAGGTTGGAATATTAAAAGCTTAATTGGCTATTCAGACGAATCATTAAGTAATGACGACAGCCGCGCGGTGTATTCTTTTAACTTTAAAAAAGCCCACTTTACTAACGATAATACCTTATGGCGTTTTAGTGCTGATATTGATGGCTATTGGAATAAAGAACAGAAAAAACTCGAAAACTTTATGGCCACTAGCCAAGTACAATATTATTTAAATACCAGTGAAGACCAATCTTGGTATGTTAAAGCTCGGATGCAATACGCAAAAAACCTTACTGCTGATCAACAACTTACTTTAGGCGGCGAAACAGGCCTGCGTGGTTACCCTATGGATTATCAACATGGCGACCGCAGCTTTTTAGTTAATCTAGAAAAGCGCTATTACTGGGAGTACGATTTACTACAACTATTTAAAGTGGGTGGCGCAGCTTTTGTAGATGTAGGCAGAGCATGGTTTAACGATGAGAATAACGGCGAAAATTCACATGTATTAAAAAATATAGGCGTGGGTCTTCGTTTAGCACCAAGTCGTGCAAACTCAGGAACCATGATCCACATTGATATTGCAGCCCCAGTTGATAGCTACGATGACGTAGACTCAGTACAGTGGTTAGTGAGCGTTAAAAACACTTTTTAAATAATACAAACGCGTTAAACTAATACCAATTGAATTAAATTGGTATAAAAGTTCAGGGCCTAATGTGGAAATAATAGAAGTTTTAGAATTGTTTGCATCACAATATAAGTTAATTGTAACTATAATCGCTATTTTGGTTTTCCCTCTGCTATTAAAAATAACCAAAAAATTACTCGAAAAAGCAATTAAGGGGAAAGTTGATTTACACCGAAAATACCGTGCAGAGCTCTTACTAAAAATTATACTCGCCTTTGTCGTGCTGTGTTTAGTTTTAGTATTTTGGGGTATAGAGCTTCGTGGCTTATTGGTTTTAGGCTCCTCTTTATTCGCTATGTTGGGCGTAGCACTCTTCGCTGCCTGGTCATTATTAAGTAATCTCACCGCATTTTTACTAATGTTTATTCAAAACGATTGCCGTGTTGACTATTGGGTACGAATTATTGATGGTGCAAATCATGTTGAAGGGCGCATTGTTGAAATGGGCTTAATGAATGTAGTACTTGAGCATATTGATGGGCACCGTGTAATTTACCCTAATAATTTATTTGTGACACGCCCTGTCATGGTTTTAAATAAAGAACCAAAGCCAACAAAAGCTCCCGTTATAAAGCGTATTATTGGCCCTAAAAAACATAGTTAAAAAAGTAATAGTCACAAAAAAGCCGCAGAAGATAATTACCTTCTGCGGCTTTTTAATGCTTTAACTAACCAAAATTAAGACTAGGGCGTGTTGATCTTTGATGGTTGAATTTGCAGCAGTATGTTTGGTTTTTAGGCAAGGCAGAGCCTATGAAGTGTGGTTACTCCCCATAAATAGGCGATAACGCAGCATAAATGCCAAACATGCGCTGCCCTTCGGGTTCTGCCTAGGGGCGATAAACTCTTTGTTACTCGGTTTTTACTTAGCCCACTAGGTTACAAACCTCGCGCCGCGATTTAATCGCCCCTAGATTGAACAAATTTCAATCCGCAAAGTTAAACACGCCCTAGCTATTAGTTATTTAGTTCTGCTGTTTTAAGCTCGTCATCTAAATCATTTATCTCATCAATAAAGTTCTCTAGTTGCTGCTCTACTAAACTATTGTCATTTGCAAAGTAAGCAAGGTGGAATACCGCATCACCTTCATTTACTAATGGCATCGTTTGCTGACCAATAACAATACCGCCTTTAGGCGCTAAAAGCTCAAGCTCAGAGTCACCTAGTGGGCTACTAATATAAGCAAGTACTTGCCCTTTAGTTACATGCTCACCCAGTGATACTTGTGCACGCACAATACCATCAACTTCGGCACGTATCCAACTAGTTGAACCTGCAATAATAGGATCTGGTAACTTTTTAGGACGCTTGCCACGGATCATTTTTAAATGACGCATAACATAATCAACACCCTGCACACCTGCCGCAATTGCGATTGGATCAAAACGCAGTGCTTCACCAGCTTCATAGGTTATAACCGGTATACCTAGGTTTGCTGCTTCACTTCGTAATGAGCCATTACGCAATGATGCATCTATAACTGCTGGCGTGCCGAATGCTTTAGCCATTTCAGCGGTTGCTTCATCAGCTAAGTTAGCGCGAATTTGCGGTAAGTTAGTTCGATGAATAGCGCCAGTATGTAAATCAATAATGTGGGTACAATGTATTGCCACTTGATTAAAAAACATATAAGCCATACGCCCAGCAAGTGAGCCACGCTCAGAACCTGGGAAACTACGGTTCATATCGCGTCGGTCTGGTAAATAACGCGATTTATGAATAAAGCCAAACACATTCACAATAGGCACAGCGATTATTGTGCCGCGCAGTTGGCTTGGGTCTATTTTAGCAATTAACTGACGCACAACTTCTACGCCATTTAGCTCATCACCATGAATAGCCGCACACACCATAAGCACAGGACCTTCCATTACACCGTTAACCACTTCAATAGGAATATTAAGTGGTGAATGGGTATAAAGCTTAGCTGCCTCTAAGGCAAGTGTTTTACGCTCGCCTACGCCTACACTTTCACCTAATAAGGTAAAAGGACGGTTAATTTTAACCTTTGCCACGTGTTGCTGTTCCTTTACTTGAGGCATTTTTTTCGATGAAATCAATCACCATGCCTGCAATGTCTTTACCTGTTGCTATTTCAATGCCCTCTAAACCTGGTGATGAGTTTACTTCCATCACAAGTGGTCCACGAGATGAGCGAAGTAAATCAACTCCCGCTACGTTCAAGCCCATTGATTTAGCCGCCGCTACTGCCGTTTTACGCTCCTCTGGAGTAATACGAACTAATCTAGCACTACCACCACGGTGAAGGTTAGAGCGGAACTCACCTTCTTGTGCTTGGCGCTTCATAGCTGCTATTACTTTATCGCCTAATACGAAACAACGTATATCGGCACCACCCGCTTCTTTAATGTATTCCTGAACCATAATATTAGCTTTTAAGCCCATAAATGCTTCAATAACACTTTCAGCCGCTTTGCGTGTTTCAGCAAGTACAACACCAATGCCTTGTGTGCCTTCAAGTAATTTAATTACAACAGGTGCACCGCCTACCATTTCTAGTAAGTCTTTTACATCATCTGGTTTGCTAGCAAAACCTGTTACTGGCATACCAACGCCTTTGCGCGAAAGTAACTGAAGTGAGCGTAATTTATCGCGCGAACGAGAAATAGCGACTGATTCGTTTACAGGGTAAACACCCATCATTTCAAACTGACGAAGTACCGAACAGCCATAAAATGTAACCGATGCACCAATACGCGGGACGATTGCGTCAAATTCTTTTAAGTTTTCACCGCGATAGTGAATTTCTGGTTGCTCAGAGTTGATATTCATATAACAGCGCAATGCATCAATCACTTTAACTTCGTGACCGCGTGCCTCTGCCGCCTCAATTAAGCGACGTGTTGAATATAATTTTCTGTTGCGAGATAAAATACCGATTTTCATAGTTAAACCTTACGACCTAATAGTTGAGATAAAGCCGGGTCAACGACTATACGATTTTCCATGGCTGTACGCCCTAATAACATTCTAAACTTCATTGTTGCACGGCTTGTTAAAGTAAGCTCGATAGGCCAGCTGTGCTCGTCTGCATGCAATGTAGTCTCTATAAAGTAACGTAACTCTTTTTGCCCACTTGAGCTGGTTACGTACTTCATTTTTTTAACTTTTGCATTGCAAGTGACTTGCGTTTGCTCATCATCTTGCAGTGGCTGGGCCGTAAATTTAACCCATTTTTCTGAGTCAACTTCGTATTCTTCAATGTTAATTGCATGAATACATGAAGTGCGAGCGCCAGTATCAATTTTTGCTTTTATCTCGTTAATACCAAGCTCAGGTAAACTTAACCACTCACGCCAACCAACTGTGATCTTTGCTGTCATAAATGTGCCCTTAATAAAAAAGTGACTTATACGCTACAGGTAAAAAAACACCAACGAAATAAATTTATCTAGTCGATTAGTAAATTAAATTGATCTTTTTAAACAACTGGTCACACAATGCACGCCTTGCTGAATAGTACTTTATGCCACTTTACTCAGCCCAAAGGCTCTGCATATATTTTGCTATTTAAGCTTAACTTATTAAAAATAAAGGTAAGTTTAAAATAGTTAAGTAGATACACTATAGTTAACGGTATTAAAAATACACTATTATGAGAAATAATTATGATTAATGGTTTACTACATGCACTTGTACTTGATGGACAAGGCGGCGCTCGCCCTATTGAAAGCACTAATGAGCTAAATAGCTGGCAACCAAGCCACGGAAAACTTTGGGTGCACATGGACTATAGCCAAAGCGAGGCTGTTCAGTGGCTCAAGGCACAACCTCATTTAAACGACTACGAATTAGAGTCCTTAATTGCTGATGAAACACGCCCGCGTATTACATCAACTACTAACGGACATATGTTATTTTTACGTGGTGTAAATTTAAATCCAGCACAAAGCCCTGAAGACATGGTTTCAATTCGTTTATTTATTAGCGAAGACATTCTTATTACTACCCGCAAGCGTCGTTTATTATCGGTGCAAGATACGCTCGCCTGTTTAAATGAAAATAAAGGCCCATGCAATATTTCTGAGCTAGTATGCTCTATTACACAAAAACTAACTTCTCGCATGCAAAGCGTTATTGACTCACTAGATGAAACACTCGACGAGTTTGAAGAAGAAATAGATGAACCAAGTAAAAAGTTTGATAACCAAGGTTTATCACAGTTGCGCCGTCAAACAATTGCCTTAAAGCGTTATTTAAAACCGCAAAAAGAAGCCCTTAGCTCAATGGTAAATAATCACTACCCGTGGCTGTTAGATGACGATAAAGCAAAATTAAACGAAACAACTAACTTACTTATTCGTTATTTAGAGGAGCTTGATAGCTCTATTGAACGTGCGCAAATCATTCAACAAACAATCACTAACCAAGTGTCTGAGCAATTAAATCAGCGTATGTATGTAATGTCGGTTGTGGCTGCATTGTTTTTACCTTTAGGCTTTTTAACCGGCCTGTTCGGCGTAAACGTAGGAGGCATTCCGGGTACCGAGAGTCCTTATGCGTTTAGTGCTTTTGTCATATTTTTAATTGTGCTTACTGGCGGTATTGGTGTGTATTTTAAAAATAAAAAATGGTTGTAATACCAACCCGCAATAATACTTAATCAATTTGAGAGATTAAATCTGACGCTAACTGCGTTAAAAATTTCTGATATACGTCTGCATGGATGCAGGAGGTAGAGCAATGCAGGAGCAATTAGTGATAATAACTAAATAACGAAATTTTTGCTTTGTTATCGACACTATTTTCTTACCTAAAAATAGATCACTTAATTAAGCGAATTGGTATAAATTAAGTTTTTACAGTTAAAAAAGCCACTCAGCTTTAAACTAAGTAGCTTTCTAAACTACTGAATAACTAAATAATTAGTTAGTTTTACGCGTATAACTAACGTCAGTCATTGTTACTTTAGCTTTTGTAATTCCTAAATCTTTAAAGCACTCTTTAAATGAATCTGAGTTTCCTGACTCGCCACACTCATCTAGTGTATATGGGTCTTGTGATTGTAAATAATTACCAAACTTGAAGTAAGATTCTGAATCATCTTCTACCGGAATACCAAAGGTAGTACCTAGTGCAGTCACATCTACATCACCGTAATTATTAACTACTTTTAGATTGAATGAACCACCACTTCTGATAGTACCTAGTGCATGTTTTTCTTCTTTACCACTGGTGTTACGCAGGCGAACATAAACGTCAAAAATCCCGTTACCTGCTACGCTATCATCAAAACCTGATTCATCAGTATCTGAAACATATACTTTTGAAATCGTACCCGTATCGCTAGCGTGGTGCTGAGAAATAATCGTTTTACCACCATCTGACATTTCAACTTTTACAGTTGCCTCAAAAACCTCATAGGTTTCAGTCATTGCAACACGTGCACTTTCTTTTACTTTATATTCATGACGCCAGCCATTCCCGTTTGGAGTGATATGACGCGCTTCTAGAGGAACAAACTCTAAAGTGTCGCTATTTACTAATGGATGAGGATCGTTACCTTCAAGGTCAAAAATACTACCGTTGGTGATGTTGCTTGCTATACCTGAGCCACTACCAGTGTCGCCACCGCCAGTATCACCACCACCCGTGTCTCCACCGCCAGAAGAAGTTCCCTTAGTTAATGAAAAGTTGTCAAAGCGAACATCATTTGAGCTTTTGTCATGCTTAGCAAATACCTGCAATGAATTAGTACTAGCTGTGGTGAAAGTTTTAGATACTTTTGTCCACGAAGAAACGTTAAATTTCTCACTTTTAAACAAACCATTAAGATCGTTAATGCCGATTTGTCCCTTGCCAAGTACGTACGCACTTAACGTGTACTGAGTATTTCGATCTACATCTACATTCTGGTAAACACGCCCTGGGCTACCTTGAATTTTTAATGATTTAGAGCCTTTATACGAATCTGAAGATAGTGCTGCGGGCTCTGTTTCATTCCAGTTACTCCAACCATCTTCAAAACCAGAATTATCAATCGTGGCAGCATGCGCAAAAGAAGTACTCGCAGCAATTGCAGAACAAATAAGTAACTTTTTATATTTAACCATCATTTTTATTCCTTTAAATCTGTATAAATAACCTAACAGCTAACTTAGTACTAAATACCAAACTTAGCTTGAGCTTGCATCATGTAAACAGACTTTCAATTCAAAAAATTGGTAATATCAAAAATAAATTAAAATAACTCAAATTGGTATTACCAAAACATTGCCAAACCGGTAAGGCAAGGCTATATTTTTTGTATCCAATATGTCAACAAGTGAATTGTTACCATGAAATCAGCTAAACGTTCTAAAAATAATAATAAAATAAACATTAATCAATTAATAACAACAAGTTAAAAACAAACCAATTTAAAAAAACGAATGTTGTTATTTGTAAATTTCAGAAAATAGTAGTAATTAAAATAAAATGGTCTATTACCAATTTTTATTTATAGCTTAATGCTTTATGAATAAACCGAATTAAATTTTGATTAAATTGTAACTGAGAAAAACTGGTCATACCAATAAGGCACTAACACAGCTTGATTTGAAAATAGATTTAGTACGAATAATTAATTAAATGGAGCTTTAATCAACACATTTACTAGCATATTAAAGCCCTAAATATTTAGATTTATTAGTCTCTAGCTAGTCCATGTTGACCTTTGGTGGTTGAATTTGTAGCAGTATATTTATTTAATACCAATTCGTTTAATTAAGTGATCTATTTTAAGGCTGGAAAAACGTGTTGATAGCTAGGTAAAAAAATCGCTATTTAGTTGTTCTAAATGAGAATTTTTTAACGCAGGTAGCGACACGTTTAGCCCCGTAAAATGATTAAGTATTATTACGGATTGGTATAACCTCGAAAATAAACATGCCCTAGTTATAGGCATAAAAAAGCGAGTGCTTCTACAGCACTCGCTTTTAAACTAGTTAATCTAAACACTCGTTAATTACATTACTCTTGAAAGTAAGTACCCCAACCATCGTACTCAACTTCGCACTCAACGGCTAGTTGCGCTAGCTTATCAACGTCTTCCATAATAACGTCTACGTCTAGCTCAGCTTCAACTACAATGTCAAAGCTCCAAATTTTGTTACCGTCTTCAAGCTCAAGCTCTGCTGGTTCTTCAACATCGTAACCCAATTTAAAAGCAGCAAGTGCAGCTTGCTCTAACTTAGGAAAGTCTTCACACACAAAGTGGTGCTCTACTTCATAAAGTATTTCAGGGTCTGACCCATCTTCAAGTAGTGAACTTACGATGTCTTCACTTATTTCACGCCAGTTTTCCATTATTTTTCTCTCACTTGAGCATCTAATTCAGTTATTTTAGCAGCCATAATGCTATGCACGCTTTTAGCATGCTCACGCGCGCTAATTTCTTTATCAAGCGGTATAGGCGCTAACATTTCGATGTGAATTGTACCATTATCCCAACGATTTAGCTTAATGGTTTTATGTGTTGTATTCATACATACCGGAATTATGGGTACATCTGCGCTCATTGCGGTGTGAAATGCACCGGTTTTGAATGGTAGCAACCCTCTTCCGTAGCTTCGTGTACCTTCTGGAAACATCCATACAGATAAGCCATTATTTTTAATTTTTTCGGCTGCTTTTGAGATAGTTCCTGCCGCTTTGGAGCGATTCGATCTGTCTATTAATATATTACCCGACAACCAATAAAGCTGACCGAAAAATGGGATCCACTTTAAGCTCTTTTTACCCAAACTTACGCAGTTTTTTGGCACCATTGCTGGCACTGTAAATAAGTCGTAGCTATTTTGATGATTAGCAACATAAACTGCAGGACCTGGATCAACGGCATCTTTATGACGTGTTAAAACTAGCTTAACGCCAACCATTTTAGCCATTGAGCCAAACCAACCCGCTATAATATGTACATTATTAGGGTGAAATGGTCTTACAATCGAAAGTAATAAACCAAAAATACAACTGAATAATATAAACAGCAGCATAATAAAAACGCGTATAACAGCTAGCAAATGGGCTTCTCCAAAAATGAATTATAATTATTATAGCGTTATTTTGTGACACAAACGAGTCAATAGCGCACAAGTGTACGCTGAAATATTTAAGCTCTTTATTTTAAAACAAAAACGGCCTGCAAATGCAGACCGTTTTTATTTATACAAAAAAGTAATTGGCTACTCTTCGCTAATAACGTCTATTGGTTCATCATCTTGAGGGGTTAGCTCAACAACGGCTTCGTCAACACGCTGTAAGCCACGCGGTAGTTTATTACCCCTACGTCCTCGCTCACCATGATAATGCTCTAAATCACTTGGTTTAAGTGTTAGTTTACGCTTACCAGCATGAAGCGTAACACTGCTTCCTAGTGGTACAACAGCAAGCACTTTTACAAACTCTTCACGGGCTTGTACTTTAGCACCTGGTATAGAAATGATTTTATTACCTTTACCCTTACCTAATTTTGGTAAGTCTCGCAGCGGGAATAAAAGCATTCGACCTTCGTTAGAAATAGCCATACAGTAATCGCTAGCAACATCGTTCACTCTAATAGGAGAAAGTAATATTCCACCTTTAGGGACACTTACCAGCGCTTTACCGTTTTTATTTTTACTAACTAAGTCTTTAAAGTCGGTAATAAAGCCGTAACCTGCATCTGACGCCATAAGCAATACTTGCTCGTCTTCACTCATTACCACGTGCTCAAAATTAGCACCTGGTGTTAAGTTAAAGCGACCTGTCATTGGTTCGCCTTGGCTACGCGCCGAAGGTAGACTGTGCGCATCGGTTGCAAACGCCCGCCCCGCTGAATCTAAAAACACCGCAGGTTGATTACTCTTACCACGAGCAGAGGCTCTAAAGCCGTCCCCTGAGCGATAATTTAAGCCTTGTACATCTAAGTCATGACCTTTACCAACGCGTGCCCAGCCTTTGTCTGATAGCACAACAGTAACTGACTCTGATGGAATTAAATCTTTTTCGTTAAGTGCTTTCGCTTCTGAGCGCTCAATCACTGGCGAGCGACGATCGTCACCATACATTTCAGCGGCTTCTTGAATTTCTTTTTTAAGCAGTGTCGACATACGACGTTCTGAGCCCAAAATTTGCGCTAATTTATCACGCTCTTTAGCCAGTTCGTCTTGCTCACCACGAATTTTAAACTCTTCAAGTTTTGCTAAATGACGAAGTTTTAATTCTAAAATTGCTTCTGCTTGCGTATCAGTTAAATCAAAGCGCTTCATTAATACAGGCTTTGGTTTATCTTCGCTGCGAATGATTTCAATTACTTCATCAATATTTAAAAAGGCGGCTAGCAAACCCTCTAAAATATGTAGACGTGCTAATACTTTATCTAAACGATACTGCAAACGACGACGCACTGTTTCGCGTCTAAATATTAGCCACTCACTTAAAATACAGCGTAAGTCTTTAACTTGCGGGCGGCCATCTAGGCCTAGCATGTTTAAGTTTACTCGGTAATTTTTTTCAAGATCGGTGGTTGCAAATAAGTGCGCCATTAATGGCTCAGCTTTAATGCGGTTTGAGCGCGGAATAATTACAATGCGTGTTGGATTTTCGTGATCTGACTCGTCACGTAAATCGGCAATCATTGGTAATTTTTTAGCGTTCATTTGCGCTGCAATTTGCTCAAGTACTTTACCACCAGAACATTGATGCGGCAGCGCTGTAATAACAATATCACCATGCTCTTCGGTATAAACCGCACGCATTTTGATAGACCCACGACCGGTTTTATATATTTTGTGAATATCGGCTTTTGGGGTAATTATTTCAGCATCTGTTGGGTAATCTGGTGCATGTACAAGCTCAAGTAATTCTTCAAGCTCTGTTTTTGGTTTATCAAGTAATAAACAACATGCACTAGCCACTTCACGTACGTTATGTGGCGGAATATCGGTTGCCATACCTACGGCAATACCCGTTATACCATTTAGTAAAATATGCGGTAAACGAGAAGGCAGTACAACAGGTTCGTCCATTGTGCCATCAAAGTTTGGTGTCCAATCGACGGTGCCTTGGCCAAGCTCTTTAAGCAGTACTTCTGAAAACTTAGATAAACGCGCTTCGGTATAACGCATTGCTGCAAACGATTTAGGGTCATCTGCCGCGCCCCAGTTTCCTTGTCCATCCACCAAAGGGTAGCGGTAAGAAAACGGCTGCGCCATTAATACCATCGCTTCGTAACATGCACTGTCGCCGTGTGGATGGTACTTACCAAGCACGTCACCCACTGTACGGGCTGATTTTTTGTACTTAGCGTTAGCCGACAAACCCAGTTCGCTCATCGCATAAATAATACGACGCTGTACTGGTTTTAAACCATCACCTACATGCGGTAAGGCGCGGTCCATGATCACGTACATGGAATAATTTAAATAGGCGTCTTCGGTAAAACGCCCCATTGTTTGTTGCTCAATTCCTTGCATTAGCAAGGTATCTGTATCACTCATTAAAGCTTACCTAGTTTTTCTTATAGCTTACACGGTAGATTACATTGGCGTAATCATCGCTTACTAACAGACTGCCGTCACCTAATTCTGCAAATGCAACAGGGCGTCCAAATGTTGTTTCGTCTTTCATAAAGCCAGTAATAAATGGCGTATATTTAGTTACGCGACCTACTTCAATTGTTGCTAGCCCTACTTTATAACCTGACTTTTTAGAACGGTTCCATGAGCCATGTTCAGCAACAAATAATTGTTGCTTATAGCTTGCTGGAAATTGCTTACCGTTATAAAAATGAATACCTAATGGCGCTACATGCGCTGGAAGTGCAAGAGCTGGCGACGTGTAATCGGCAATATTTTTACCTTCACCAAACTCAGGGTCAATAATTGCACCGGCATGAACATACGGAAAACCAAAATGCTCACCCTCTTGCGTTGCACGGTTTAACTCATCAGGCGGAATATCATCGCCCATCATGTCGCGACCGTTATCACTAAACCATAAAGCTTGAGTAGCTGGATGAAAATCAAAACCGACGGTGTTTCTAACGCCCTTGGCTATTGTTTTTATTTGTTTTGTTTCTACATTAAGCGCAAAAATACGACCAAAACGTTCATCTTCAGCACAAATATTACACGGTACACCCACCGGAATGATTAGCTCGCCCGTTGGTGCAAAACGTAAAAATTTCCAACCATGATGACGCTCGCTCGGTAATGCGTTATAAACCACATCAAATTTTGGATCTTTTAATTGGGTATCAATATTTTTAAAGCGAATAATACGATGTACTTCGCCTACGTATAAATCGCCATCTTTAATTGCTATGCCAGAGGGCATGTTTAGGCCTTTAGCCACAACAATTTTTTTATCTGCTACGCCATCGCTATTATGATCAATAAGCGCATATACGTTGCCCGCTTTACGAGAGCCAACATACACAATACCTTTTTTGGAAACAGCTATTTGACGTGCATTTTCTACATCATTTGCAAATAAGCTTATTTCAAATCCCGGTGCTACGGTGAGCTTATCGAGTATATTTTTCGCCATTACAGGAGCGGTAGTCAGCCCAAGTAACAGCAAACTTCCTAGTAGTTTTTTCATTCGCCTCTCCTAGTGTTAAGCACAGGTAATTAAACGAGTGCCTTGTTACCATGATCTTCTAACCATTGACGACGATCAGGCGATCGTTTCTTAGCAAGCAGCATATCCATCATTTCCATGGTTTCTACTTCTTCATCAAGCGTAAGCTGCACTAAACGTCGTGTATTTGGATCCATCGTGGTTTCACGCAGTTGTAACGGGTTCATTTCACCCAGACCTTTGAATCGTTGTACGTTTACTTTTCCGCGTTTTTTCTCGGCTTCTATGCGCGCCAAAATAGCGGTTTTTTCTTGCTCATCAAGTGCGTAATAAACTTCTTTACCAATATCGATTCTAAATAATGGCGGCATTGCTACATACACATGCCCTGTTTTTACTAACTCTGGGAAATGGCGAACAAACAGTGCACATAATAGTGTTGCGATGTGTAGTCCATCCGAGTCAGCATCGGCCAATATACAAATTTTATTGTAGCGTAATGCCGACATATCGGTTGATTCTGGATCAATACCCAGCGCCACTGAAATATCGTGTACTTCTTGTGATGCTAGTATTTGGCCTGACTCAACTTCCCAGGTATTCAAAATTTTACCACGTAGCGGCATGATAGCCTGAAATTCACGGTCTCTTGCTTGTTTAGCAGAGCCACCAGCAGAATCACCTTCCACTAAAAACAATTCGGTACGGTCGTTATCGGCCGCGCTACAATCGGTAAGTTTACCCGGTAAAGCAGGACCTGCAGTAACACGTTTACGCACTACTTTTTTAGCTGCACGCAAGCGAGTTTGTGCATTTGAAATACATAACTCAGCTAATAACTCTGCGGTATCTGTATGTTCATTTAACCATAAACTAAACGAGTCTTTTACAACCCCCGATACAAACGCAGAACACGAGCGTGATGATAGTTTTTCTTTTGTTTGCCCTGCAAATTGTGGATCTTGCATTTTAACCGACAACACGTAACTACAACGATCCCAAATGTCATCAGGAGTTAATTTCACACCACGCGGTAGTAAGTTTCTAAACTCACAAAATTCACGCATTGCTTCAAGCAAGCCTTGGCGTAAACCATTTACATGCGTACCACCTTGCGCGGTAGGAATAAGGTTTACGTAGCTTTCGGCTATTGATTCACCACCTTCTGGTAGCCATACAACAGCCCAGTCAGCGCCTTCAATTGAACTTTTAAATTCGCCAACAAACGGGTCTTGCGGTAATGTTTCAAAACCTTTAATTGCTTCAACTAAATAATCTTTTAAGCCTGTTTCGTAAAACCATTCTTGGGTTTCTTTTGTTTGCTTATTAACAAACTTAATTCGCAGCCCGGGACACAAAACGGCTTTGGCTTTTAATAAATGATTAAGTTTAGTAATTGAATAATTTGGTGAATCAAAGTAGCTAACATCAGCCCAAAAACGAACCGTAGTACCGGTGTTACGCTTACCCACTGTACCAATTACGTTTAAGTCTTCTACTTTATCGCCGCTTTCAAATGCCATTCTGTATTGTTGAGCGTCGCGTCTTACTGTTACTTCTACACGCGTAGATAACGCATTTACTACCGAAATACCTACGCCGTGTAAACCACCCGAAAATTGATAGTTTTTATTAGAAAACTTACCACCGGCGTGTAATTTAGTGAAGATCAATTCAACCCCAGGGATACCTTCTTCTGGGTGAATATCAATAGGCATACCACGCCCGTCATCACTTACTTCAAGCGAATTGTCTTCGTGGAGTATTACGTCGATACGAGTAGCATGACCCGCCATAGCTTCATCGACACTGTTATCGATAACCTCTTGGCCTAAATGATTGGGACGTGTTGTATCTGTGTACATCCCTGGGCGTCGTTTTACCGGATCTAATCCATTAAGTACTTCAATGGCTTCGGCGTTATAATTTTGATCACTCATAGTTTTTGTCTTTATATCCGCTAAGGCTCTAATACGTTTTACTAGTTTTATTGTTATATGCGCTAAAGCGTTAATATAGTAACTAACCTCAGTTCAGGCTAACTAGTTTTACGTGATTTTAAGAAAATCTACAATACTTGCAAAGGTGCGTTCAAATTCAACGTAGCTATGATCGCCACCAAATTCTATCAATTGCTTGCATTGCGAATAATATTTTACTGCGTGTTGAAAGTTCAACACTTCATCGCCTGTTTGCTGTAATAAGTACAGTAACTCAGGGTATGCTAATTTATCTACAGCGAGTAATTTAAGTGCCTCAATATGACTGTTATTTAAATCGTAATGATAATCTTGATACGGATTATAATTAGGTCCAAGTAACGACTGTAATAAATTATAGGGTGCGACCGCGGGATTAATAACCACTGCAGGAATTTGATAACGCTGCGATAAATACGTGGCAAAAAAACCACCTAACGAGCTACCTAATAAAACGGTATTTGGCGTTAGTAATTGTTCAAGCTCAATTATAGCTTGTAGGGGCTCGTGGTTTAAGTTCGGTACACAATAATCAACGTCATAGTTTGCCATAAGCTCACCAAAGCGCACAGCTTTATATGATTTTTGTGAACTATTAAAGCCATGAATATAAATTACGCGTTTAGCCATACTACTTCCGTTTTTACTTCTACTTTATCTTTTTTACTCTTTATATTTAGCGTTCTGTAAGCTGGTCCCGCATTTTTTTGCTCCCACTGTGAAGTGTGCTTTACAAACTGTATTGAGCTGGCTGGGGTCGCATATATGGGCAGCCCTCTAAAACTTTGTTCGTAATCATTGTGCACATGCCCATGAAAAAGCGCAGATACATTATTACTATTAACTAAGATATTTAAAAGCTGTGGGCCATTTTCTAATAAGTGTTTATCAAGGTAGCCGTTTATTGGCAGCGGATTATGATGACAAAATATAACTTTACTATTATTCGAGTTGACTAAAGCGTCCGTTACTTCATCTAAATGCGTGCCAGTAACCCATCCTGCGGGCGTGGGCCCTTTAGAATTAATAAGAAGTAGCTCAATCCCATTAGCAATAATATGTTTAGCCGAATTTATTTGCCCACCACTTATGCGATTAAGCATTGCTAGTTCATCATGATTACCTGGCACCCAAAATACAGGGCAAGTAATGTCACTGGCATTTATAAGTTCACTAAATAATAAGTACGATTCAAAACTATGATCTTGTGTTAAATCGCCACCAAAAATAATGCAGTCTATTGATTGCTTAGCTATGTGTGCCAAGGCTTGTTCAAAATGATCTGCGGTATTTACAGTAAAGTACTCACCGCTTTTGTCTGCAAATAAATGGCTGTCAGTAATATGAGCAATTTTTAAAGATGATTTATCAAATGTATATGTATCATCAAACCAAGCCATTATTTACATCCCAATTTAACGTCGCTTGTCCGTGCTCTACACAGGCCACTAACCAATCGTATAAAAAAGCATTCAGTTGATACTTTTCATCTTTTTGATGCATTTTAGGGTTAGGGTATCCATAAGATGGTTTTATGCGTTGATGGTAATCGTGATGAACAATTTCAGCCACTTTGGCATCGTGATACATGCGTACCGTTAAATACAGTGGCGTAATCCCTTTAACCATTCCTGTTAGCTGCTTAATTGAAATATCCATGGTGTATTTTGCGCTGCCATCAATTTTTGTAGCAAACTCACTGTTGCCAAATTTAACTTCACGAATGCTTCCTATATTGCGCTCGCTCGGTAACAACTTTAATAGTCGCACATAGTTATGCTCACAAAGTGTTAAATACTTTGGGAGGCTCTGAATATATCGCTTTGTTGCTAATTGTGCTGTCAAAGTACCACCATAATATTAGTAAGAGTTTATGCCCATTTGCTTGCCATTTTTTCACGATTAAGCGCAAGCCACTGCATACAAATAACCGTTGCCGCATTATCCATTTCACCGTTATTGAGGCGCATTAGCGCATCATCAACTGATAGAATGTGAGTTTTTATATCCTCCCCTTCAGTTTCAAGACCATATACACCTGATTTCACTTGGCTTAAGTCAGTACGCGCTAAATACAAATGCAAGCGCTCAGTTGTACCACCAGGGCTTGATAGGTATGAAAGCATAAATTCAAGTTCAGTTAATTCAAGCCCAGCTTCTTCATACGCTTCTTTTTTTACAACTGATTCGTAATCCGTACTGCCGTCTGTCATTCCGGCTATACACTCTAGCAGCCAAGGCGAATGCTTGCTTTTAATAGCGCCAATACGTATTTGCTCAATTAAAAGAACAGTATCTGATATTGGATCGTAAGGGAGTACTGCAATTGCATCGCCACGTTCTAATATTTCTCGACTAATTACTTTAGATTTTCCACCCGCAAAAAGAGCATGTTCAAACTGGTATAAATCAACCTGAAAAAAACCTTTATAAAGGTTTTTTATTGGCTTTAAATTCACATCTTTATGTGTAAATTGAACGAGCTTTTTATCAACCACGTACATACCTCCTACTTATCTAAAGCTTTAAAATGCGTTAATATATTCTGTTACACTTGAACATACTGTTTTACTAATTATTTTTTTTGTTATGCAGTAAAACAGGTTAACATGCTTTTAGTACAAAAATTGTCTAAGGACCGAACCCCACATGAAAAAGAACATTCTTGCGGCGCTAGTTAGTTTATCATGCGCATTAGGTGCAACAGCAGTGAAAGCTGAAGATTTACTACAAGTTTTTGAAATAGCGACAGCTAACGATCCTACTGTTTTAAAAGCAAAAGCCCAAGCCGATGCGCAGTCTTACCAAAGCGATTTGGCGATGAGTGCACTATTACCTCAAATTGGTTTAACTATGGGTTATACAAAAAGCGATGCAACGTCGTACCAAAGCGTTGGCGACTTATCTAACCAAGTAAAAGTTGAAAGTGATACAGACCAATTCTCTCGCGGTGTAAGCTTAAGCCAAACATTATTTGATTTAGGTGCCTGGAATACGTTAGATATTGCCGACAAGCAAGCGCTTCAAGCAAGCGGCCTATACGATGCAGCTAAACAAAACTTAATTGTACGCGTTGCTGAAGGTTATTTTAACGTATTAAGTGCAAGCGATAACCTTGAATTTGTTGAAGCTGAAAAACGTGCAATTGAACGTCAACTTGAGCAAACAAAACAACGTTATGCGGTAGGCTTAACAGCAATTACAGACGTACACGAAGCGCAAGCTCAGTTTGATAACTCTGTAGCTCAAGAAATTATTGCAGGTAATGCTGTAGAAACAGCACGTGAGCAACTTCGTGAGATTACAGGTAAATATCACGAAAAATTAGACTTTTTAAATACAGATACTTTCTCAACAACTAAACCAACTAAGCGCTCAAGCGACTTTGTTAAAGTAGCTGAAGATAAAAATATAAACCTACAAGTGTCTAAAGTAACGGTTGATATTGCAAAAGATCAAATTGAATTAGCAAAAGCGGGTCATTATCCAAAGCTAACCCTTAGTGCTAGTTATGGCGATTCTCTTACAGACAATCAAATAAATGGCGCTAACTTTGATGATCAGCCACGTTCAGACTCAAGCTCTGTAGGGCTTAACTTTAGCGTACCTTTATATTCAGGTGGTGCAACAGTTGCTGCAACAAATCAGGCCCGTGCGTTTTACGTAGGTGCGAGCCAAGACTATGAAACAAATTACCGCGCAGTAACTCGCACAGTGATTACATCTTATAACCAAGTTGTTTCAGACATTGCTACTTACAAAGCGCTAGAGCAAGCCGTTGTTTCAGCTCAAAGTGCCCTTAAAGCAACTGAAGCTGGTTTTGAAGTAGGTACTCGTACCATTGTTGACGTACTAGTAAGTACGCAAAACTTATACGATGCAAAGCGTAACCTTGCTGATGTACGTTACCGTTATGTGTTATCTACCCTTCGCTTAAAACAAGCTGCGGGTACACTAACAAGTGCAGATTTAGTGGCTATAAACCAAGGTTTAAAAGCCGCTTAAATCGCATAATTCATGTAGTTAAAAACATTGGAAGCCAGCTAAATGCTGGCTTTTTGTATTTTACAGCGCTTAGCGTTAAACTATCGTTTTTATTCTCAGAGATATTTTTGTGGTCACCTCATCTCCTTTTAAAGCATCTTTTTTGGGCCCTCGATACTGGTTAACGTGGATTGGCGTTCTATTTTTATATTTAATTTCTTGGTTACCGCAAAAACTACAATTGGCAATGGGTAAACAGCTTGGTCGCTTAGTTCATAAATTTATGAAACGCCGTCGCCATATTGCAGAAGTTAACATTAAATTATGTTTTCCTGATATGAGCGCAGCAGATCAAAAAGACCTTGTGCTCAAAAATATGGAAAACACCGGTATTGCAATGGTTGAGACTGGCATGGCCTGGTGGTGGCCGCAGTGGCGAGCACAAAAAGCATTAGGGTCTTTTAAAGGGCTTGAGCACTTTGAACGCGTGCAAGCGTCTGGTAAAGGTGTTTTATTACTTGTCCCCCATATTCTGCATCTTGAAATGGCTAGCCGTATTATGGGCTTAGAGTGTCAAGGTGTTGGCTTTTATCGCCCTCATAACAATCCATTAATGGAATACTTTACGACTAATGGGCGCCTTCGCTCTAACGAATATTTAATCGGTCGAAAAGATGTAAAAGGTTTACTAAAAGCATTAAAAAATAAAAAGGTATGTTATTACTTACCCGATCAAGATTACGGTCGTAACCGCTGTGAATTTGTCCCATTTTACGCAGTACCTGACGCTGCAACTACAACGGGTACTCTTATGTTTGCAGGCAGTAAAAACTGCGAAACAATGAGTTTAATAACTCGCCGTGATGAAAATGGTAAATATCACTTAGAAATACTGCCAGAGCTTGAAAACTTCCCCAGTGGTGATAATAAGGCTGATGTAACACGTGTAAATCAACGCATGGAACAATCTGTTAATGCTGCACCCGAACAATATATGTGGCTACACCGTCGTTTTAAAACTCGACCTGATAAAAATACCCCTTCTTTTTATAAAAAGTAATGGTATAACAATAATAGGAACAAATAAGGTGGGGAATAATCATGTGGTTTTGGATTAGACATTTATCATTTGCAGCTGTACTAATAGCACTCGCCGTATATTTTTTGTTGAGTGATGGTTCTTTATTTGATATTAAAAAATCTAAAAATGCAGCTGCCGAAGGATTATCACGTTTTTACTCCTCTATTCGTAACCAAGTAAAAAGTAATAAAGAACGAGATCAATTTGTTTTAAAACTTAAAACACCAGAACAAACCTTGGATAGAGTATTGGCTGAACGTGCGCGAACAGTAGATCCAATGCCTACAAATTGGACTGGAGAAGTTGAGCCTAGACGCTTTGAAAATGGCACAACCCTTAAAGATGTACTTAATCAATATGCTAAAAATGAGGGGATTGAGCTTTACTGGTACTTAAGTAAAGATTACGTAGTTAAAGATCATTTTAGAGTAGACAGCAACTTTACTTCAGCACTTTATCAAATTGGTCGTGCTATAAATGACGACTTTGAGCATGAGGTTTACACTTACTTTTGCCACAAACAAAGAGCAGCGGTTATTACCGAGTTACCATCAGAATTTGTGCGAACAAACTGTTTAAAGCTAAAGGTTTAAGGGTTTACGCGCACAAAAAACCCAAGCAAGCGCTTGGGTTTTACAATTCAATTCAATTCAATTCAATTCAATTCAATTCAATTCAATTCAAAAATACTATTCCAAATATTCGTTACGTTAGTAATATCTTGTAAAAAAGCTTCTCGCGAGATCAATTTGCCTTTTTGATCCAAGCTCAACACGTGATAACACGAGCGATAATCAATATACGCTTTGATCAACTGCTGTTTTTGCTCTTTAGTAATACAGCCTATATTTGCTGCATCCGTTAATATTCTTACGTTATCTGAATAAACGGTAAGCTGCTCAAATTCATTAGCGTGTTTAAGTACTAAATATTGCGTAATAAACTCAATATCAGCCATACCACCAACATCTTGTTTTAAGTCAAATTGCTCAGTATTTCCCTTCGCTAGATGGTCGCGCATTTTTTCGCGCATTTTTATTACATCGGCTTTTAACACGGTATCATCTCGCTGCTGGCAAAGTATATTTTTACGAATTTGTGAAAAACGATCTATCAGATCGTTTTGACCTAAAATTAACCGAGCCCGCACAAGTGCTTGATGTTCCCACGTCCATGCTTGAGTTTGCTGATAGTGATTAAAACTCTCTAGATTGATAGCAAGTAAACCTGATGCACCTTCAGGGCGTAATCGAGTATCAAGCTCATACAAAATACCCGATGCAGTACGAGTATTAAATAAATGCATTAAGCGCTGAGCGAGTTTTAAATAAAACTGGCGAGAATCTATCGGTTTTTCACCATTGGTTTGGCTTGAGCCATCATGATTATGCACAAACACCAAATCTAAATCTGAGTCGTACCCTACTTCTAAGCCGCCTGTTTTACCATATGCAATAACAGCAAAGCCTTTGTTTTCATCATCAGTGCCAGGGGGCATACCAAAACGCTTAACGGTGTTATGCCATGCAATATTAACAGCTTGATCAACAATCGCTTCGGCCAGTACGGTTAAGTGATCGCTTACTTTCATTACATCAAGAACACCGGTTGCATCAGCAGCAGCAATTCGTAATTGATGCGTTTGCTTAAATTGCCTAAGCGACTCCATTTGCAGTTCTAAATCGTCATGCTCTATTCGTAAAAAATACTGCCTTATTTCATCTTTATAAGCGGTTAACGGTGTCGGTTTATAAAGAACAGCCGGGTCTATTAGCTCATCCAGCAATATAGGGTAGCGAGAAATATGCTCGCCTATCCATTTGCTATGACAACACAGTAAAACAAGTTGCTTTAATGCACCTTGGTTTTCGTACAGCAATTCTAAATAAGCAGTACGTGAAATTATCTTATTAAAAATTTGGCAAACCATTGTAAAAGCAGCTGCGCTGGCATTAAAGTCATTTAACTGACTCAATAAAACAGGCATTAATTTATCAAGGGTTTCACGCCCTCGGTTACCTATGTTTACCTTAGACAGTCTTAATTTAAAATCGCTAAGGGGTGTTTGCCATTCATCTCTAGCCTCTTTTAAAAAGCTCACATCACCATGATCCCAAGCACTAATAAATGCGCCTTCACAGGTATCTAGTGGCGCGGTTTCTTCACCAATAACGAGAGCAAACTCACCGTTAACTTGCTTCATTACCTTTTCAATAGTGCTTAAAGTGGCAGAAAAATCAGCTTGTTCTAATAATAAATTTAAGCGCTGCTGATTCAATTCATCATCGGGGAGTGTTTGCGTTTGCTGATCGTCAAATATTTGTAAGTACTGCTCAACTTTTCGCAAATAAAGGTAATTGCGTTTAAGCTCGCTTGCTTCTTGCTCATCTATAACTTGGATGAGGGCCAACTCATTTAATGCTTTAAGTAATGATTGAGTTTGTAGGTTAGCCTCTCGCCCACCTCGTACCATTTGCAGGGCTTGCACTATAAATTCAACTTCACGAATGCCACCAGCACCTAGTTTTATATTATTAGTTAAGCGTTTACGGCGAACCTCTTGTGCAATCATTAACTTCATTTTACGCAAAGATTCAATTACCGAAAAATCAATATACCGGCGATAAACAAACGGCTTTAAAAGCTTAATAAATTCATCCCAATATTTATTAGGTGTGCCAATTAGGCGCCCTTTTAACATTGCGTAGCGTTCCCAGTCGCGACCTTGTTCTTGGTAGTAATCTTCAATGGCATTAAAGCTCATAACCAAAGGGCCACTTTCGCCAAACGGGCGTAGGCGCATATCAACCCTAAATACCTGCCCGTCACCGGTGGCTTGGTTAAGTGATGCAATGAGCTTTTGTGCAACTTTGGTATAAAATACTTGGGCCTCAAGGCTTCTGCGGCCACCTTGGGTTTTTGTACTGCGCGGATATGCAAAAATGAGATCAATATCAGAGGAGTAATTTAGCTCTTGTCCGCCGAGCTTCCCCATCCCTAAAACCATTAATGGCATTGCTTGGTTTTGCTCATCAAGCGGCTCACCATTTACTTTTGCCACCTGTGCATGCGCCCATTGGTTAGCACTATTTATTAGCATGTCAGCCAATTGGCTTATGTAATTAATACTATCGGCAATGGGGTTATTACAGCATAAATCTAAAAAGGCGACTTTAAGCCAGTACTTTTCACGATATTGGCGAAGTACTTTATGGCACTGCACTTCATCAATGTCAGCTAAGTTGAGGTTTTTAAAAGGAGAATCTATTACTCTATTTTGTATTTCGTCTTTGCATAATAGCCAAGTATTTAAATCAGGTTGTGATTCTAAACTGCGCCAAGCAAAGTCGCTTAATGCTAATAACCTTACAACTTCACTTTGTTTACTTTGCTGCGGGTATAACTTTTCAAAGCGCATCAAGCCAAGTTTTTGTAATTGAATAGGAAGTTGCTTTACGTTACTCATCAATCCTCTCTTTTATATCATCAATAACCGTACTAGAATGATTAAAACCTAGAAAGGTTAACTTAATTAGGATCACCATGTCATATTTGTCTTTATCTAACACTAGTTTTATTGCGATTGCCATTAGTTTTGCGGTTATTTGCATAACTATTTTTTGTTTACGAGTTGTCACTCAAATTAAAGCAAAACAAGCGCTTAAAGATGAGCTAGCACAACACGACAACTTTGCCATGGGTATTAGTTTTGCATCTGAAATATCAGTTGTTATAGCCACTATGGCTTTCTTATTTGACGAAATAAGCATAAGTACCGCACAGTCAAACCCGTTAAAAGTGTTAATTATTATTATTCTTTTATTCACTTTTATAAAAGTGGGTCATTTAATTCACAGAAAATGGATACTCCACAGGTTTAACGAAGAAGCTGCCATACTAAAACAAAATGTATGTGCTGCATTGGTAGATTCAGGAATGTTAATCGCTAACTGTATTATTGCACTTGGCTTATACACGTGGACGCACACTCAAGGGTTTAGCAACTTACTTATTGCTTGTGTTAGCTTTTTTACGCTTCAGGGAATGTTTGCATTGGATAGTAAAATACGAGAACACCGTTTTGCAAAAGCAAATCAAGGAGCTTCGCTACAAAGTAACTTTAACCTAGAGAATACGTCTATTGGTATAAGGTATGCTGGCAAATCAATAGGTTTATCATTGGCTGTGTATGCTGGTTTATCTAGCGCAGCATTTCAAAACGGTAAAATGGTAGAAAACATATTTACACTCGTTATGCATTGCGGTGTAATGTGGATATTACTCTACAGCTTAACGTATGTGATAAAAATTATCTCTTTACCAAATATTGATACGGCTCTTGAAATAGACCATCAAGACAATATTGGGGTAGCGTGTATAGAGTTTGCTGTTTTTTGTGCTATTGGCTATTTACTTATTAGCATGTTTTCTCTTTAGACCTTTTTACTAAAAATACAGTCATTAAAACGTCTGCATTTAAGTAATAATGGTAATTACTTAAATGCAACAAGGTCCTACCTCTATGCCACTTGAAATAACGAACTACTTGTTAATTGACATAGACAACGAATTTAGCCGCGCATTTGCTGAGTATTACGTAAATAATAATGGCAAAACAAAAGCGAGTACGCTTATTGCTGCAGGCAGTAATACACGCCAGTTAGTAAAAATGATGTTTGACGAACTAATTAAAGACTATAGTTATTGCGACCTTGAAAACGAAATAAGCGTTTCTGAATTAATTAACTATCTAAAAGAGCATCACGATTTACACGGAGTCCTTTTTAATAGTACCGATTACTTACTCGCAAGCGATAAACAACGCTTTATTTATAACTCGTTACATGAACAGCGCTTTTTAATAAGCTTTGATGATACAGGCTATACACTAAGCCTAGTTACTGACGAGACGTTAACGGAACCTTCGCAAAATCACCACGATATAGCGCACACACCACAAGATTTAATAGACCTTGCAGAGCAACTTAATAAAAATAAATAATTGCGCACAGCTCCCAGCTTACTTACCATAGCAGTATATATTTTTACGCTAAGTAGTAAGTGACGCCCTATGCGAGTTCCTCATATTTATCAAACATCGAGTATTGCCCTAAACACCCCTGTAACTTTAGATGACGATGCTGCAGGGCATATTGGCAGAGTGCTGCGCATGAAAGTAGGCGAGCATGTATCTATTTTTAATGGCGAAGGCGGCGAATACCTTAGTGAAATAATTGAGGTAACAAAAAAAACAGTCGTCGTAATGCCATTAGAGCTTAATCCCCATGATGTAGAATCCCCACTTAAAATTCATTTAGGCCAGTGTGTATCCCGTGGTGATAAAATGGATTTTACAATTCAAAAGTCAGTTGAACTGGGAATTACCGAAATTACCCCTATTTTTAGTCAACGCTGTGGCGTGAAACTAATGGGCGATCGTCTTGAGAAAAAACACCAACAATGGCAAAAAATTGCAATAGCAGCGGCAGAGCAATCTGGGCGTAATTTTGTGCCAATTATTCATCCCCCTGTAGATTTAAAACAATGGCTTGCACAACAAACCAATGCAATTAAGCTCACTCTTCACCCTCGTGCTGAGCACAGCATTAAAACCATTACGGTACCTAAAGATGGCGTACGCTTTTTAGTCGGCCCAGAAGGCGGCTTTACCGACGATGAAATGGCACTAACTAAACAACTAGAATTTGTGGATATTCGCTTAGGCCCGCGCGTTTTACGAACGGAAACAGCCGCTTTAACGGTCTTAAGTGCATTACAACTTCAATTTGGCGATTTAGCTAATTGAAATAACTAAAAGCACCCTCATATAAACAGTAACATTTATAGTAAGGCACAGCGCATGGCAATTAAGTTAGGTATTATTTCAGATCCTATTAGTGGATTTAACATCAAAAAAGACACCGGTTTTGCAATGATGATGCAAGCGCAAGAACGCGGCTACGAAATTTATTATATGGAGATGGATGATTTATCTCTTCGTAAAGGTAAGTCGTACGCTACAGCGTCTAAAGCGCAAGTGTTTAATAATGCAGAAAAATGGTACGAGCTTGAAGAAAAAGCCACTATAGCCCTTGCCGACCTTGATGTTATTTTAATGCGAAAAGATCCTCCTTTTGATACCGAATACATTTACGCGACGTATATTTTAGAGCGTGCAGAACAAGAAGGTACGTTAATAATTAACAAGCCACAAAGCCTTCGCGATGCTAACGAAAAGCTATTTACAGCATGGTTTAGCGAACATACGCCAGACACACTTGTTACACGTAGCCAAAAACAAATTCGTGAGTTTTTAGCCGAGCATAAAGACATTATTTTAAAACCCCTTGATGGCATGGGTGGCGCATCTATTTTCCGCCTTAGAGAAGACGATGCCAACATTGGTGTAATTTGTGAAACGCTAACCGAGCACGGCAGCCGCTTTGCTATGGTGCAAAATTACATCCCAGAGATCAAACAAGGCGACAAGCGCGTATTGGTTATTGATGGTGAGGTTATTCCGTATTGTTTAGCGCGAATTCCACAAAATGGTGAAACACGCGGTAATTTAGCTGTTGGCGGTCGAGGCGAAGCGCGTCCACTTAGCGAGTCAGATTTAAAAATAGCGCAAGCGGTTGCACCAACGCTTAAAGAAAAAGGCTTAATATTTGTAGGTTTAGATATTATTGGCGATAAATTAACTGAAATTAACGTAACTGCACCAACGTGCGTGCGCGAAATTGAAGCTGCTTATGATATTTCTATCACGGGTATTTTATTTGATGCCATTGAGCGTAAATTAGGTAAGTAATTACCACAATAAAAAGCCCATTAGTTTAAGCCTTTCATGCAATTAATGGGCTTTTTATGTCTATTTAAATAACTATGCCATACTCAAAGTTCATTAACTAAAAAGGGTGAAATCTATGCAGTCATTAGAAAATCATTTTTTAATCGCGATGCCGTCGATGCAAGACCCTTTTTTTAAACGTGCTGTTACCTATATTTGTGAGCACAATGAAGATGGGGCTATGGGCTTGGTAATAAACCAACCTATTGATGTTACCGTTGGCGAACTTTTAGATAAAATAGAAATTGATAACGACAAAACGCAAAACGCAGCAAAAGTAAGTGTGTTTGCAGGCGGACCCGTTAAAACTGACCGTGGTTTTGTTTTGCACTCTCCTCAATCAGGTTATTCAGCAAGCCAAAAACTCAGTAGCGATATTATGATCACTACCTCAAAAGACGTTTTAGCAAGCTTAACTACCGCACAAGCACCTGAACAATTTATTATTACATTGGGTTATTCAGGATGGGAGCAAGGACAACTCGAACAAGAGTTACTTGATAACAGTTGGTTGATCATAGAAGCCGATCCGAAGATCATTTTTGACACCCCCGTTGAAAAACGATGGGAAAAAGCAGTTTCAATGTTGGGCTTTGATATTAGCCAACTCAGCCCTGAAGCTGGTCACGCATAATAGTAATTTAACCCTTAGCAAACTTAAACAAGATACACATGACAAAAAAATCGCTTAAGCCGCAAGGCGAACGCACTGTAATGGGCTTTGACTTTGGCACCAAAAGTATTGGTATTGCTATTGGGCAAGAGCTAACAGGCAGCGCGTCTAGCCTTAAGGCTGTAAAAGCACAAGATGGCATTCCTAACTGGGACCATATTGCTGTACAAGTAACCGAATGGCAGCCTGACTTAATGGTTGTTGGCTTACCACTAAATATGGATGGAACGTCACAAGAGGTTACCTTTAAAGCAAAAAAGTTTGCCAACAGATTACATAATCATTATGGCATTCCGGTACAAACACAAGACGAGCGTTTAACGACTGCGGATGCTAAAGCGCGACTTTTTGAAAGTGGTGGCTATAAAAACTTAGGCAAAGGTAACGTAGATAATATGTCTGCGGTTATTATTTTAGAAAGTTTTTTTGAGTCTAGTTACGGTGAATAAACAGGCTATATAAATAACCTGTTATATAAATAAAAAGCGCCAATTGACGCTTTTTTTATATTAAGTATTTATATTCATTACTTTTTAAATCATTGATCGCTATTTTTATCGTCAAGGCCATCAATAGTAACGCCTTGTAAAAAGCCCGCACCTTGCTGCTCGTTATTGCGCAGTTTAATCATTAAGCGTAAATCATTTGGCGAATCAGCATGATGCAGTGCATCAGCGTAATTAATTCGCTGCTGTCTATACAGCTCAAATAATGCTTGGTCAAAGGTTTGCATGCCCATTTCTTTCGATTTAGCCATTGCCTCTTTAATACCACCAATATCACCGTTTTTAATCAGTTCAGCAACCATTGGTGAGTTAAGCAATATTTCAATAGCTGCAACACGGCTTTCACCATCAGCAGTCGGTACTAATTGCTGAGCAACAATTGCACGTAAGTTAAGTGCTAAATCGTACTTAAGCTTATCGTGTTTTTCTTTTGGAACTAAATGCATAATACGGTCAATCGCTTGGTTAGCATTATTAGCATGCAGTGTTGCAACACACAGGTGCCCAGTTTCGGCAAAGCTTAGTGCGTATTCCATAGTTTCTTGAGAGCGAATTTCACCAATCAAAATTACATCGGGAGCTTGGCGTAATGAGCTTTTAAGTGCTGACTCAAAGCTTTCGGTATCAAGCCCTACTTCGCGTTGAGTAATAATACTTTTGCGATGCTCATGAACAAATTCAATCGGATCTTCAATAGTCAGTATATGACCACGTTGATGTCGGTTACGGTAACCAATAAGTGCGGCTAGCGAGGTTGATTTACCCGTGCCAGTACCACCGACGAACAAAACAAGGCCACGCTTAGACATAATTACATCGGTAAGAATAGAAGGAAGACCTAGCTCACTCACATCAGGTATTTGCGTAACAATACGGCGAATAACCATACCTGCTTTATCGCGTTGCCAAAAGGCAGAAATACGAAAGCGCCCTTCGTCAGTGGCAATCGCAAAGTTACATTCTTTCGTTGTATGAAACTCTGCTTTTTGCTTTTCGCTCATTGCAGATTCAACTAACTCAAGCGATTGCTCATCTGTAAGCCTATCGTCACTGAGGGCTGTTAGCTCGCCGTTTATTTTTGCACTTACAGGTAGCTGACTCGATACAAATAAGTCAGAGCCTTTTTTCTCAATCATGATGAGTAAAAAGTCGTTTAAAGATAAAGCCATAATAGTTTCTTACCCGCCAAATTGTGTTTTGTCTTGTGCTTTTTCTTTCGCTGCCGCATTTGTAACAATGCCGTGATTAACTAAATTAGTTAAACATTGATCCATTGTTTGCATGCCCACAGACGCACCGGTTTGAATAGACGAGTACATTTGTGCAATTTTATCTTCACGAATTAAGTTACGAATAGCAGGTACTGCAATCATAATTTCGTGTGCTGCAACTCGCCCGCCACCAATCTTTTTAAGCAGTGTTTGCGAAATAACAGCACGCAAAGATTCAGATAACATTGAACGTACCATTGATTTTTCTTCACCTGGGAATACATCGATAATACGGTCAATGGTTTTTGGTGCAGATGTTGTATGCAACGTGCCAAACACTAAGTGGCCTGTTTCGGCTGCGGTCATTGCAAGACGAATTGTTTCTAAATCACGTAACTCACCAACCAATATTACATCTGGATCTTCACGCAATGCACTACGTAGCGCATTTGAAAAGCTATGAGTATCGCGATGTACCTCACGTTGATTAATAAGGCTTAATTTATTATCGTGAACAAACTCGATTGGATCTTCGATTGTTAGAATATGGTGATGTTTATTTTGATTTATATAATCGACCATAGCGGCAAGTGTTGTTGATTTACCAGAGCCCGTTGGGCCTGTCACTAACACGAGTCCACGTGGGGTATCGGAGATTGTTTTAAAAATATCTGGCGCACCTAAATCATCAAGCGTTAACACTTCACTTGGTATGGTACGAAATACCGCAGCAGGCCCGCGATTAGAGTTAAACGCATTCACACGAAAACGTGCTAAATTAGGCACTTCAAACGAAAAATCCACTTCGAGATTTTGTTCATAGTCCTTGCGTTGATTATCGTTCATAATATCGTAAACCAGACTGTTTACGTCTTTGTCTGCAAGGGCTGGTATATTAATGCGGCGAACATCACCGTCTACGCGTATCATAGGTGAAACACCCGACGATAAATGTAAATCGGATGCTTTGTGTTGCACACTAAACGCTAATAATTCGGTAATATCCATTTATGACTCCACAACTAACTGATAAATATATGGTTACAATAGCAGAACGACTCACATCCGCCTACGCTAGAATTGCAGACGCGGCAAAAATTGCACAACGAAACACTAACGAAGTCACTCTACTGGCAGTGTCTAAAACTAAACCAAGCGAAGATGTTATTGCAGCTTATGAGCATGGTCAGCGCGAATTTGGTGAATCTTATGTTCAAGAGGCTATAGATAAAATAGCTCAACTACAGTCATATAGCGACATCATTTGGCATTTCATTGGCCCGATTCAATCTAATAAAAGTGCTTTAGTGGCTGCCAACTTTGATTGGGTGCAAAGTGTTGATCGCATAAAAATAGCGAAACGATTAGATTCCCAGCGCCCAGACGATAAACAGCCTCTTAATATACTTATTCAAGTAAATATAAGTAATGAAGAAGCGAAGTCGGGTTGCCACCGCGATGAAATAGATGAACTTGCCGATTTTATTAACCAATGTGAGCACTTAACACTTCGAGGTTTAATGGCGATTCCCGCTAAAAGCAACGATCTGGATACGCAAATTCAATCTTTTGAGCAATTACAAACTTGCTTTGATAAACTAAAGACCCAATATCCTCAAGTAGATACTTTGTCGATGGGTATGAGTAACGATGTTGAAGCTGCCATTAGTGCAGGCTCAACCATGGTAAGGATCGGCACAGACATTTTTGGAACACGAACTTAAAAGGTGATAACAGATTTATGTCAGATAAAAAAATCGCATTTATAGGCACAGGTAATATGAGCTACGCCATTATTGGTGGCATGGTAAAAAACGGTTTTAACGCAAGTAACATTATTGCGACTAACCGCAACCAAGAAAAGCTTGAAAAGGTAGCAGCCGATTTCAAGGTGCAAACCACCAGTGACAATAACGAAGCCCTGCGCGATGCTGATGTAATTGTTTTGTCTGTTAAACCACAAATGATGGGCGATTTATGTAAATCGTTTCAAGAGTCGGGCGTAGATTTTAGCGATAAACTGTTTATTTCTGTTGCTGCTGGCTTAACTGTAAAACGTTTACGTGAAATGCTAGGTCAAGACGTTAAAATGGTACGTTGTATGCCAAATACACCGTCTTTATTAGGCCGTGGTGTATCAGGTTTATATGGTGCGGGCGAAACACAAAGCGAACACGAATTTGTACAACAAGTTTTTGAATGCACGGGCATTGTTGTATGGGTGGAAAAAGAGTCACAAATTAACGATATTATTGCTGTAACCGGCTCATCACCTGCTTACTTTTTCTTATTTATGGAAGCCATAGAAGAAAAAGCTAAAGCTCTGGGCTTTAACGATGAAGACGCTCGTCGCCTGGTACAACAAACAGCCCTTGGCGCCGCCGAAATGGCACTTAGCCAGCCTGATATTACTATTTCGCAACTACGTTCAAACGTAACATCTAAAGGCGGTACTACTCACGCAGCTGTTGAGCACTTAAAAGATGAAGGCTTAACTAAAACCGTTGGCGATGCAATGGATGCGTGTATTGCGCGTGCAGAGCAAATGGAAAAAGAACTTTAAAACCACTTTTTATTGAAGGTTACACTATGAATGCCATGCAATTTTTAATCAGTACCCTGTTTGATTTGTTTTTAATGGTGGTATTACTGCGCTTTTGGCTGCAGTGGGCAAAAGCCGACTTTTATAATCCAATGAGCCAGTTTGTGGTTAAAGCCACGTCGTTTGCGGTAAAACCACTGCGAAAAATCATTCCGGGGTTTGGCGGACTTGATCTAGCATCTCTGTTGCTGGCATTTATAGTGGCTGTAGCCAAAATTAGTACTTTAATGCTTGTTATATATAATGCGTGGGCAATACAGCCTGTAATTATACAAGCACTTATAACGGTACTAAAAGAAGGCCTTAACTTAGTTTTTTGGGTACTTATTATTCGCGCTATTTTAAGCTGGGTTAGCCAAGGTTATAACCCTATAGAAGCGGTTTTCCATCAGCTTACTGAACCAATGCTAAAACCAATTCGTAAAATATTACCATCAATGGGTGGCTTAGATTTATCAGTTTTAGTACTTATTATTGGTATTCAGTTTTTGCAAATGCTGCTTATGGATTTTTTAGTCTAATATGGATTTTTTAATTAGAGGCCCAAAGGCCTCTTTTTTATATGTTTTGAGGAATACATAATGAACCGTTTAATTAAGTTTTGTTTTATTGCTTGTTTAGCATTTGCATTTAACGCGCAAAGCGAAGAAATGCAAGGCGCACAATATAAAGAGCTTGGCCCTTGGCAAGTGCATTACATCGCCTTTCCTTCTACTTTTATTCAGCCAAAAATAGCAAAAGCGTATGGCCTTGAGCGAAGCGGATACAAAGGCATTGTGAATATTTCTATATTAAAAAATGATGCCGAAAATACAGCCCAAACAGCAAAGCTTACTGGCACAGCTAGAAACCTACTTGGCAATAAACAAACGCTTACTTTTAAAGAAGTAAAAGAAGGTGGTTCAATTTATTACCTTGCCCAAGTTGATTATACCAACGAAGAGATTTTACGCTTTGAGATTGAAATACAACAAAGTAATCAATTTCAAAAATTACAGTTTCAGCAAAAATTTTACGTAGATTAATAACATGACCAAAACTTTAGTACTTGCTACAGGTAACCCTGGCAAAGTAAATGAGCTAGCTAACATGCTAAGCCCTCTGAATATTAATGTAGTTCCACAGAGCGATTTTAACGTAGGTGAAGTTGCCGAAACCGGCACTACCTTTGTTGAAAATGCCATTATTAAAGCGCGTCATGCCGCTAAAATTACTGGCATGCCTGCTATTGCCGATGACTCAGGTTTAGAAGTTGATGGCCTAAATGGCGCACCCGGTGTTTACTCTGCCCGTTTTGCAGGCCCAGGTGCCAGCGATCAAGATAACATTGATAAGTTACTCGTAGACTTGGGTAATAACCCTATCCGTAGTGCTCGTTTTTGGTGTGTACTGGTATTAATGCGCCACGCAGATGACTCTACCCCCCTTATTTGCAGTGCAAGCTGGGAAGGCGAAATTACGCTCACTCAAAAGGGCAACGGTGGCTTTGGTTACGACCCTGT
Source organism: Pseudoalteromonas sp. S8-8 (assembly GCF_000497875.1). Taxonomy (NCBI): domain Bacteria; kingdom Pseudomonadati; phylum Pseudomonadota; class Gammaproteobacteria; order Alteromonadales; family Pseudoalteromonadaceae; genus Pseudoalteromonas; species Pseudoalteromonas sp. S8-8. Next base: position 242,609 of record NZ_AUTR01000035.1, on the reverse strand, counting down.
ATTTTTTGTAGCAGAGAAAAATTGTACCAGTGCTGATCTTACAAAAGAGCAAAAAAATGCAGTGAGTCATCGCGGCCAAGCACTACAAAAACTATTGCTAGAGCTACAGCAAAAAGGCGGCCTGTGAACCTTCCACCACTGAGCTTATATGTGCACGTACCTTGGTGCGTGCAAAAATGCCCGTACTGCGATTTTAATAGCCACGGACAAAAAGGTGAAATACCTGAAGCTGAATATGTTCAGCATTTAATTGATGATTTAAAAGCAGATTTGCACTTAGTGCAAGGACGTAAAATTCACAGCATCTTTATTGGTGGCGGTACTCCGAGCTTATTAACTGGTGCGGCTTATACTCGTTTATTAAATGAAGTCGACAACCTAATTGGTCTTGAAGAGCACTGCGAAATTACCCTTGAAGCCAACCCAGGTACAGTAGAAACAGGTCGTTTTAAAGATTACGTAAAAGCAGGTATTAACCGTATTTCGATTGGCGTGCAAAGCATGCAAAACGACAAGCTAAAAGCACTGGGGCGGATTCATGGCAGTGACGAGGCTAATTATGCTGCGCAGCAAGCTAAAGAAGCCGGTTTAAATAGCTTTAACCTTGATTTAATGCACGGCTTACCAGGGCAAACACTTGACGATGCACTGAGCGATTTAAAGCAAATAATAGCGCTCGATCCTCCTCATATATCGTGGTATCAACTAACTATTGAACCCAATACTCAATTTGCTTCAAAGCCCCCTACCTTGCCACAAGACGAAACACTGTGGGACATTCAAGAGCAAGGGGTAGAGTTACTAGCTCAAGCAGGTTACATACAATACGAAATATCGGGCTATGCAAAACCGGGCTATCAATGCCAACATAACTTGAATTATTGGCGTTTTGGCGATTATCTCGGTATTGGTTGCGGCGCGCATGGTAAGGTTACTGATGCAAATACAGGGCTTATTACGCGTACTGAAAAGGTTAAACACCCACGCGGCTATATGGATTTAATTAAACCGTATATGTACAAAAGCTGGCATGTAGAGCAAGACGATTTAGCGTTTGAATTTTTTATGAATCGCTTTCGCCTTGTTGAGCCTTGCCCAATTAATGATTTTAATAAACTTACAACACTGCCACTGCAAAGTCAGCAAAGTGCATTAAACCAAGCAATTAATAAAGGTTTATTGACTCAAACAGACAGCCATTGGCAGGTAAGTTTAAAAGGTCATCGCTTTTTAAATGACCTGCTAGAATTATTTGTGTAGCCCCCAGCGCTACACAAAAAATAAATATAAAACACCCTAATGGGTTTCTAACAACAAAAGGGAAAACAATGCGTAAACTTACTTTTATTGCGGCCGCAGTAAGCGTTGCACTACTTGCTGGTTGCCAGCAAACAACACAACAAGCGACTTCAGCTCCTATTGCACAAGCAGTTCAATCACAACAAAGTGAAATAGACAAAGCCAATGCATTTTTTGAAGATACATTTAACCGCGACGTAATGAGCAGTCCTGTATATCAAACATACATGGGTATTAAGCAAGATTACGATAAGTGGGATGATGGCAGCGAAGAAAGACAGCTTAAAGATTTAGCGCAAACGAAAGCTGACCTAGTTGCACTAAAAGCAATCAGCCGTGATTTATTAGATGATGCAACAAAAGTTAGCTACGACTTAAAAAAACAAGATCTTGAAAGCTCAATTGCTGACTTTAAATGGCGCTACCATAATTACCCTGTGAACCAAATGTTTGGTACGCATTCTATGATCCCTGCATTTTTAATTAATCAGCACTCAATTAGTAATGTAAAAGAAGCTAAAGACTACATTTCTCGTTTAAATGGTGTAACTGGTGTTATTGATCAGCTTATCGTTGATTTAACTGTACGTGCAGAAAAAGGCATCATAGCCCCTAAGTTTGTATTCCCGCATGTTATTGATTCAAGCAAAAACATTATTCACGGTGCACCGTTTGAAAAAGGCGATGATTCTACATTGCTTGCTGACTTTAAACGTAAAGTAACAGCGCTTGAAATTAGCCAAGACGAAAAAGACTCGTTAATCAGCGATGCATCAGATGCATTAAAATCGGCTGTTAAACCATCTTACTCTAAGTTAATTAATTACCTTGCACAGCTTGAAAAACGCGCAGATGATCGCGATGGCGCATGGAAATTACCTGATGGCGAAGCGTTTTATAACAACGCACTTAAGCGCACAACTACAACAGATTTAACGGCTAAAGAAATTCATGCAATTGGTCTATCTGAAGTGACACGTATTCATGATGAAATGCGTGAAATTAAAGACAAAGTTGGCTTTAAAGGCGACTTAAAAGCGTTTATGCAGTTTATGAAAACTGACAAGCAATTTTACTACCCTAATGATGCACAAGGTAAACAACGCTACCTTGATGAAGCCACTGGGCTTATTGATACAATGAAAACGCGTTTAGATGAGCTATTCATTGTTAAACCAAAAGCTGATTTAAAAGTAAAAGCGGTTGAAGCATTCCGTGAAAAAGCGGCAGGTAAAGCATTTTACCAACAGCCAGCTCCAGATGGGTCACGCCCAGGTGTTTACTACGCTAACCTTTACGATATGGAAGCAATGCCAACGTATCAAATGGAAGCACTGGCTTACCACGAAGGTATTCCGGGACACCACATGCAAATAGCTATTTCGCAAGAGCTAGAAGGTATTCCTAAATTCCGTAAGTTTGGTGGCTACACAGCGTATATTGAAGGCTGGGGTTTATACTCAGAGTTCATTCCTAAAGAAATGGGCATGTACTCAGACCCTTACTCTGATTTTGGTCGCCTTTCAATGGAATTATGGCGCGCATGTCGCTTAGTTGTTGATACAGGTATTCACGCAATGAAGTGGACTCGCCAAGAAGGTATTGATTACTACGTAAATAACACCCCTAATGCTACATCTGACGGTGTTAAAATGGTTGAGCGTCACATTGTAATGCCTTCACAAGCAACCGCTTATAAAGTGGGTATGCTTAAGATTTTAGAACTTCGTGAAGACGCTAAAAAGCAACTGGGTGATAAATTTGATATTCGTCAGTTCCACGACGTAGTGCTTAAAAATGGTCCTGTACCACTTAATGTACTAGAAAACTTTGTTAATGAATGGGTAGCAAGCAAAAAGGCTTAAAACCAATTTAAACAATTGCTTTAAATATGAAAGGTCGCATTTGCGGCCTTTTTTGTTTTATAGTAGCAAAAAAGATTTTGGAAATAATAATGGATTTAAGCATACAACTACTTAATGCGCGTATTTCAAAGCAGCAGTTAAATGAACTCGATAACGACTTTAGACAGTTAAGCCCTGCTCAGCAAACTTTGCAGCTTAACCATTTATATGACAGCGCCCAACGGTTGAGTGTTAAGTATGACTTTATGCAAAACATAGCAATCCGTATATTAAGTACTAATACAGCACCTTCTCTATTTATTAACCAACTCACTAATATTGACGCATTGAGCTTTTTCACCCCAGCGCTGAGAGTAAATAAAGGCTTTTTAGTACAAGATACTCAAGGAAATAACGTACTGCACAATGTGTTTAAGCATGCCGATGCTACAAAGCTACCATTTAACTATGTACGCTCTTTAATGTTGTTTGAATCAAATGATGACTTAGTTAAAGCACTCGCGCAGCCCAACTCTCACGGATTAACACCAGTTGCCTGCTACATTGCCTATGCAAATAAACCGAGCACACCGGTAAAGCATGAATTTTCAGCTTTGTTAGCATTAATGGAAATAGAGCAAAAACAAAACCCTAACGCAAAACAGCAGCTTGCCAACGTACTAAAAGGGCAAAAAGTTAACGAGACCACAATTTTACTGAGCGCCGCTTACTTGCAACGCTCAACGGCGCAAGTTGCTCACTTAATCAAGGCGCTTTAATTCACTCACAACTTCTGTACGCACACTGTCTATGGCATGTGTAATAGATTGCGCAGCACTTTGCTGATCAACCATATTTGGCCAATTTGTTTGCCAGACCTTTTGTAAGTCTTTTGTTTTTAAATGTACTTTATCAACGGCTAAGTAGCTTAAGTCATGAATTAAGTTAACTTTAACCCAGCCTTTTCTAGGGCTGCCATCTATTTTGTTATTATCGTAATGTGCGGCAAATACAATAAGCTCAAGCTCGGCTAGTTCTTGTAAAATTTGAAAGCTAGCAATGCGTGTATTGTTGTTCTCTTCACTTGCCTCCATTCGCCATGCATTATAACTAAAGCCTATAAACGCAAACACTACGCTCGCTATAGCAGTAAAAAAATACGAACGGGGCGCCAGTACAAACTGACCATATTTAGACTCTGACATATTATTTCCTAGGGCCTGTTTATCTTTCGAGGTTAAATTTGCAGCAGTATGTTTGGTATTTAGGCAAGGCAGAGCCTATGCAGTGTGGTTATTCCCCATAAATAGGCGATAACGTGGAATAAATGCCAAACATACGCTGCCCGAAGGGTTCTGCCTAGGGGCAATTTACTCTTTGTTGCTCGGTTTTTACTTAGCCCGCTAGGTTACAAACCTCACGCCGCGATTAAATCGCCCCTAGATTGAACAAATTTTAATCCTGAAAGGTCAACAGGCCCTAGTCATTTAAATAATATTCAACACTGGTTACCACTCTTATATTTTTTATTTGCGGTGTGTTTGAATCTCGATTACTGATACTAAATTGCCCTTGGCGAGCTGTTTTTATTTTGCCTAATTTTGAATTAGAGTCTTTAGCAAATTTATTAGCGACTTCACGCGCTTTTTCAGTTGCTTCTTGCACCATCGCAGGTTTTACATCATTGAGGCCAGTAAAAATATATTCAACTTTTGTTTCGTAGCTGTCCTGCACTATTGCGATATCTTGTTTAGCAAGTTGGCTCACTTTGCTCAACGCGTTTTGCACTTTATCTGGCGCATCAGAATAAACAATAATATTTGAGCGCACTATGTATCTAAATTGCTGATTTTCATTACTGTATTCACGTGCTTGCTTATCAATAACTGACTGGCTGCCTATTGTTATTTCATCGTCGTCAAAACCATGCAGTTTTAAAAAAGCAGTTACAGCATCATTTTTTTTCTCAACTCGGCTGACTAATTTTTCAAGATTATTGTCGGCATCACTAAATTGCAGAGGCCAAATTACCGTATCGGCTATAACTTCTCGCTCGGCCAATCCCTTAACCTGCACAGTACGTTCCATCTCTTTTACACTGAGAGCTGTGCTCTTTAAAATAAACCCTAAGCTAATTAAGCCTATACTTAAACAAATAGCCGCTATAACAATGTAAAAACCGGGGGTTTTATTCACAATAATCTCCTTGATTGATATCAATAATAAGCATCTAGACGCTCGAAATAACACAGTAAACAGGGTACATTGAGACTATAAATAACGCAAAATTTAATCAGCCTAGGAAAAACCATGAGCCTTAAGCGCATTACCCAGTTTTTTAACCCAAGCTCAGTGGCCGTTATTGGTGCCTCTAATATATCAACTCGTGCTGGTTTTGTGGTTATGCGCAACTTACTTCAAGGCGGTTTTAAAGGGCCGATAATGCCCGTTACTCCAAGCCATAGCGCAGTACATGGCGTACTTGCTTACCCCTCTATTGCTGACTTACCAAAAGTACCCGACCTTGCTGTTATTTGTACTAACAAAAATACCTTAATTGATATTATTGAGCAGCTTGGAGAGCTTGGCTGTAAAACGGCTATTGTTATTGCAGATGGGCTTTCTGGAGAGCAAAAAAGCGCACTTAAAGCATGCGCTCAAGCCAAACAGGTTACTTTGCTTGGACCCAATTGTTTGGGCTTGCTGATCCCTCATATTGGTTTAAATGCGAGCTTTTCACATACCGTGGCGAGCCCAGGTAAAATTGCATTTGTATCGCAATCAGCAGCTGTATGCTCAACCATTTTAGATTGGGCTAAAAACAAAGAAATTGGCTTTTCATATTTTGTATCGGTAGGTGATTGCCTTGATATAAACTTTAATGAACTACTCGACTTTTTAGGTCGTGATGCTAAAACCAAAGCTATTTTACTCTACATTGATAACATTGAAGATATTCGTGGCTTTATATCAGCAGCAAGAGCCGCGGCCTTTAGTAAACCTGTAATTGCAATTAAAACAGGTAAAACAAGTGCAGGCGCACTTGCAGCCGAAATTCACACCGGTGGAAAGCAAAGCTCTGATGCTGTTTACGATGCGTTATTTCAACGAGCGGGTATGCTGCGCGTAAATGATTTACGAGAGCTATTTGCAGCGACACAAACACTCGCCATGCATCCAAAATTATTAAAAGTAGAGCAACTGACAATTTTAACTAATGGTGGCGGCCCGGGTGTTATGGCCGTTGATGAGCTAATTCAAAGCTCCGGTAAATTAGCAGAACTAAGCATTGAAACCCGAAATGCGCTAAATAAAGTTATTCCGCAATCAGAAACCACCTCAAACCCTGTGGATATTTTTGGCGACTCAGCACCTGCGCGTTATAAGCAAGCATTAGAAATTTTACTGCACGCAAAAGAAGTTAAAAACTTACTGATTATCCATACTCCCTCAGCGCTTGCGCCCAGCGAAGACTACGCCAACATTATTGTAGAAACCTTACAAACATTACCCAAAATGGCACGCCCTTACGTTATAACTAATTTTATGGGTGAAGACGCATCTTACGCCGCCAGAAAAGTGTGCTCAAACAACGCAATACCAACTTATAGAACACCAGAGGGTGCTGTTGGCGCGTTTATGCACTTGGTAACGTATCGCCGTAACCAAAAGCATTTAACGCAAACACCTGAGTCGAATACTGATGACGCAAAAATAAATAAAGTAGCAGCTAAAGCGCTTATTAATGAGTTTTTAGATGACGGACAAAGCTACTTACCTACCCATCAGGCAAGCCAAGTATTAAATCACTATGGTATTACATGCATTCAAACTGAGGTGGCTTACACCCCAACAGAAGCCAGAGAGCAAGCCATAGAACTTGGTTTTCCGGTCGCGTTAAAACTTATTAGCCCAAGTATTGCTTCAAAGTCTGAAGTAGGTGGTGTGGTGCTTAACTTAAACGACGCCAACGAGGTTGAACAAACCGCTTTTGCAATGCTTATCCGTATTAAAAACACTTATCCGGATGCTGTTATTGAAGGGTTTTCATTACAAAAAATGGCGCCGCGAGCAGGCGCAAATGAGCTGCGAATTGCAATTAAAACCGAGCCTAATTTTGGTCCTGTTATATTATTAGGTGAAGCAGGAACCGGCCTTGAATATGCGCAAGCCGCCGTTGCTCTGCCTCCACTAAATATGAACTTAGCAAAGTATTTAATTGCGGCAGCGCACGATAAAGGCGTACTAAAGGAGCGCATATTACCCGAAAAAGTTGATAAGTATCGTTTGTGTGCACTGCTAACGCGTATTTCTCAGTTAGTTATTGATCAACCTGACATAAGCTCAATGGAACTTAATCCTATTCTTGCCAGTAATGGACAGTTTTTAGTGCTCGATGCCACCATGACACTTAGCCGCTATCAAACTCAGAGCAATCGTAAGCGCTTATCTATTCGTCCCTACCCTATTGAACTTGTTGAAGTGGTAACACTTAAAAACAACACCCAGGCTACGCTCAGGCCAATAAAGCCAGAAGATGAACAAGCTCATAAAGCATTTGACGAGTCACTTAATAAAGAAGACAGATATAAACGCTTTTTTGGCGAACTACCACAATTTAACCACGATCAACTCGCTAAAATGACGCAAATTGATTACGACCGTGAAATGGCGTTTATTGTTTGCCAGCGCTTTGAAGGTAAAACACGTACATTAGGTGTATCTCGCGTCATTATGGACCCCGATAACCTGCATGCTGAGTTTGCCATTGTAGTACGCTCAGATTGCCAAGGCTTAGGGCTTGGTCGCATACTAATGAGTGCTGCAATTAACCACTGTAAACGCCAAGGTGTTGAGTCGATTGAAGGCATAACTTTACCAGAGAATACGGGGATGATTGAGCTTGCCCGTAAGTTAGGCTTTAAAATTAGTCGCGACTTTGAAGAAGGCAGTATTAATATGGTACTTAAACTTAAATAATGAATGAACCACACACTTTAAGACAAAAAATGGCTTGCCTGTTTGAAGGCACAGGCCAGTACCATCGAGCAGGACATATTCTTGATATTGCACTCATTAGCTTAATAATGATTAACGTTGTAGCCATTGTTATTGAATCAATTCCAAGTGTGGCAGAGCAGTATTACAACGAATTCTTAGTTTTAGAAATTGTCTCGGTCGCTATTTTTGCTATTGAGTACTTAGCCAGACTTTGGGCTTGCGTAGATAAAACACAATATGCAGCAATGGAAGGGTCTCATACCAAACGTCGGCTTAGCTATTTTTTCTCCCCTTTGGCAATTGTTGATTTAATTGCGATTTTACCAAGCTTAATGATGTTTTTATTTCCTCTCGATTTACGTTTTTTACGCGTGCTCCGACTATTAAGGGTATTTAAACTCACTCGCTACTCACGCGCCATGCAGCTACTTTTAAAAGCCTTTAACGATGAAGGTAGTTCATTAATGGCTGCTTTTTTTATTATGGCCGTCGTGCTTATTTTAGCTTCATGCGGAATTTACTTAATTGAGCACGACATACAACCCGATAAATTTGGCTCTATTCCTGCGGCTATGTGGTGGGCAATGGCAACATTAACAACCGTTGGTTATGGCGATGTAGTACCTATAACGCCATTGGGTAAGTTTTTCGGCGGTGTTATAACACTACTGAGCATGGGAATGGTTGCGATACCTACCGGTTTACTGGCGTCTAGTTTTTCAGAACAAATACGTAAACGCCGCCAATTTTTTGAAGATGCCGTACATGAACAAATTCAAGATGGCACTCTTAATGATACTCAACAAGAACACCTAGAAGAACTACGCTATAAATTAGGCTTGAGTAAACTAGAAGCTAATAAGGCCATTAAAACGCAGTTGAATGAGCATAATAGCCATTTGTTTTGCAGGCACTGCGGTAAAAGGCCTTAAATAAGTACTGCTATTATTAATTAAATATGTCACTCCAATTGCGATTAATAAGCGGGAGTACTTCGGTATTAGGTACCGGTTTACTAAATAAGTACCCTTGGAAATGCATGCATCCTCGCGCCTTTAAAAAGGCGAGTTGGTGCGAGCTTTCTACGCCTTCAGCTACACATTCTTTACCTAAACTATCAGCAAGCGCGAGTATTGATTGAATAATAGCTTCATCGTCAGAATCTATGCCTATGTCTTGTACAAAGCTTCTATCTATTTTTAATACATCAATAGGAAAACGCTTTAAATAAGTAAGCGATGCGTAACCCGTACCAAAATCATCCATATACAATCTACAGCCCAACTTTTTAAGTTGTTCCATGCTGTGTAGCGCTTCTTTTGAATCACGCATTAATATTGATTCGGTTATTTCAAAAACAATTGCCTCAGACGACACTCCTGAATTACTTAACGCTTTTTTAATTTCAGGAACAAGGTCTTTAAACTCAAAATCAAGAGCCGATAAATTAATAGATAAATACAGGCTAGGTGAGGCTTTTCGCCACTCTTTTAGCTCTAATAAAGCGCGCGCAAAAGTCTGCAGCATAATTTTTGTAATTAGGCCTATACCTTCTGCTGCCACCGAAAACTCTTGAGTTTGCACAAGCTTATTTTCAGGCCAACGCAGCAGTACTTCAAAGCCTTCTGTTTTTTGACTTTCAGCGTTAATAATAGGCTGGTAGTAATTACAAAATTCTTCTTCTTGATACGCTTTAGTTAGCTGAGACTCAAGATGCAGCGCTCTTTGAACATGCTGATTCATCTCTTGCTTATAAAACTGATAACGCCCCTCTAAAGAGTCTTTTGCATGATATAACGCTATGCTCGCAGCTTTTAAAAGCGCAGAGCCTTGCTGTGCATCATCTGGTGATATAGACACACCAATACTTAAATTAACGTTTACAACTTGGCCATTAATCGTAATATTTTGATTCACACAATCCATCAACTTAGTGCATATAATGAGTACTTGTTCGATTTGCTGAATATCTTCCACCAGTACTACAAATTCATCGCCACCAAATCGAGCAACACTATCCGATGGACGCAAGGAGCATTTTAAACGCTCAGCAACCTCTTTAATTAGCTCATCAGCAACTGCATGCCCCAAAGAGTCATTAAAGTATTTAAAACGCTTAATATTTATATGTAATAAAGCAACTTTACATTCGTGCAATTTTGCTTGCTCAAGGGCGTGTTCAACGCGGTCATTAAATAATGTACGATTTGGCAACCCTGTTAAGGCATCGTAGTTGGCCAATAAGTGCAGCTCATTTTCGGCTGATTTTTGTGCATTTATATCGGTTAAAATAATGACATAGCTATTAAGGCGCTGTTCGTTATCGGCCACTGCACTTATTTTCACAAGTACATGGCGTGGCTCACCACTTGCTAAAACTACACTGTCTTCACACGAAAAGTGCTCTCCAATGGATAGCTTTTGCATTATGCGTAAATAATCAAAACGATTGCTGCGCGATATACCTAAATTTAATGCTCGACTAGATAACGACTCAGCAGAGAAATTAAAGGCGGTTTGCAGTGATTTATTAGAAGCCCGAATATTTAAATTTTTATCGAGGATAAACACCCAATCACGTGTTTGCTCAAATGCTGCCGTAAATAGTAAAGCGTGTTCTTCAAACACCATCTCACGGGTCATATTTGTGTAGGTACCCGCTACTTTTTGTGGCGTTTTATCATCCCACTCAACGACTTTTCCAAAATCCTTATACCAGCGCCAATAGCCTTTTGCATGGCGCAGGCGGTAGGTGCAATTAAAGTAACCTTTATCGGTAGATAAAAACTCAAGCCACTCTAAGCGAAATAGCTGTTTGTCTTGCGGATGAATTTTAGATAAATATTCATCAAGGCTCACGGTTTCATTTTCGTAACCTAACTCACTCGCTAAGCGAGGTTGGTAAATACTTGGATTGCTTGATTCCCAATCCCAAACACCCGATTCGCTGCCTTCAAGCGCTAGCTTTAAACGCGCTTCGCTTTCTTTACTTTCTTTATTTGCTGCCAATAAAATACGCTGAATTTTATTACGGCGCATAACCCACATAGCAACAAAGCCAATAAACAGCATGCCATAAAGCACCATAAAATAAGGTGCACGCCAAAGTGGATACTTTACTTTTATTTTTAAAATAGCAGGCGAGGTATATTCGCCAGTCAGGGGGTCTTTAGCCCAAACTTTTAATTGATAATTACCTGGATTCAATTTTGGAAACAATACACGGTTGTTATTTCGGGTATAACTTTTTTGTCCGTTATCGAGTTGATACTCATAAATGATGCGTTCTTGATTACTAAATGCCATGGCCGAAAATGCAACTTCAAGCCCTATATCATCATGGTTTAACACAACCTCGTTGAGCGGTTGTTTTAAATCAAGCGATAAATCTCGTGACATTAAATCAACTCGCGTAATATTTACGTGATCAATAAGCGACTGATAGTTTTGGTTTTCCATTGGATGAAAATAAGTAAAACCTTTTAAGCTACCATACGCAATATGGCCATCTTTAAGCTGTGCCATGGCGTTGCTATTGAACTCAGCAGAGAGTAGCCCTTCTGATGTAGAAAATTGCTGAAAATGAAGTGTTTCTGGGTTTAATCGCCAAATGCCTTTATGGCTACTCATCCAGATCATGCCATCATCATCTAGCACCATATCGTATAGCAGAGTGCCTAATTTATTCCTCTCTAAATCGATTGTATGGACTAATTGATAAGTAGATGCGTCAAGGCCTATTAAGCCGAAATTAGAAAGTGATATCCACAATATATTGTTGTTATCAATTAAGTAAGAAAGCACACTAATGGCTACGTTTTCATGCTGTTTTGGCACTTTATAAATCATTTTAAGTGCTAAATCACTTGGGTTTACTTGGTATAAAATACCGGCATTAAAAAATAATGGTGAATCTGGTTTATTGCTCAGCGCAGGTAAAAAGCCATGGGCTAAAAAGGGTTCAAATTGATCAAACTGACCACCCAAACGCGTTATTACTTGAGAATCTATATTGTATATAAATACCCCATGATCTGAGTGCACAAAGTATAGATCGCCATTTGGCATTAATGTAACGCCATGTACCCTACCGGTAATTAACTCCTGATTAGCAGGGTTATGTACTTTAGGTTCGCTAACTTGATGCGTTACAGGGTCAAAAATAAACAAACCACGATTTGTATAAAGCCATAAATTATTTTTATAAGGCGTTATTTCATATACGGTAAACTCAGTGGTGAGTAAGTCGACTTTGTAATCTTTTAAATAAGCTTTACCAATATTTGTTTTTAAATCAACCTCGGTAATACCGTTATGCGTTGCAAGCCAAAGCTTGTCTTTATATTCGGTAATCCCCCAGATAGAGTGATGCGATAAACCATCCCCCCCGAGCAAAGTGCCATCGACATTATTAAAATGATAGCTGTCATGAGATAAATAAAACGCACCATCAGTCTTAGTCGCAACCCATGTACCACCCGATTTATCTTTAGCCATATCAATAATACTGGTATCGGCAAGTGTGTACTTACTTTGGGCTATTCGAGTATTTTTAATCATCTCCCCGGTGTTTAAATCAAATTTAAACAAGCCTTTATCGGTAGCTAAATCTATTTTTCCGTGTTCGTTTACTATGCTCCAAACATTTAGGTCACTTAGTAATACCTTACTTTCAAAAGGTAAATCGGGGCGTTCAAACATTTTTGATAAGTTACTAATATCAACTTCGTATAAACCTTGGACCGCCCCTACTAACAACTGTTTATTTTCACCTAATGCGAACGACTTAACATTATTTTGGTAAATATGCTCAGCTTCACCTTTTAAGTGCTGTAGGGGTCTAACTTGCTCTGTTGCAATATCAAATACATATGCGCCATGGCTTGTACCTATAAATATATAACCATTGTAGGCAAAGAGCTTTCTCACAAGGGTGTTTTTATATTTAGCCGGAAGCTCAAAAATAGTTGTGATTTTTCCGGTTGCTATATCAAGCTTTGCAAAGTCGCGGCCTCGGCCAATCCAAAGTGTTTTTTTATCAACGGCCACCATACTAAAAACAGACTGATTGATAATTTCTTCTTCACTGGTAGGTTTTTCTAGAAATTGCTGATATGAATCTGTTACGGGGTCGTATCTAAATAGGCCTGCAAGTAAAGAGGCTATCCAAATGTGCCCTTGAGGGTCTTGGTAAATACGATCAATGATCGCTTCTTCTAATTCACCATTAGGGCCGTTTATTGGAATAACTTGATAGCCATCATAACGATTAAGCCCAGCCTCAGTAGAAAGCCAAAGGTAACCATTAGTGTCGATAAGCATTGTATTAACGTAGCTTTGCGATAAGCCTTCGCTTGGAGATAAACGTTTTACTTGTGCGCCTACTTGGCAACTTAGGATAGTTATTAAAACTACAAAGCAACTAATGATCCCATTAACGCATTTACTCATGCTTATTCCATATTATTATTTATTATTATGGGTACTCTAGAGCGACTATATTTCGATGTTTGTAAGTATCAAAAAGTACTTGTAAAGCAAGAGTATATGTTAACACCTGGTTAAAACCAATAGCACAATATAAATCAACTACGTTTTTATATGCGAAGGTATTAATCATCTTATCTTGCGACTTTAAGAGTGTTGATAATAGCTGTTTAGCAACACCTTTACCGCGATGTTCCAGCACAACAAACATGGTAGATAAAAATAAGAACTCTGTTTTATCTTGCAGCCTACATGCTGCAACTATTTCATTATTATAGTAAGTAACCCATACCTTATCTTGTTTATTAGCCCGCCCTCTTACATTATGTTTTTTATAAAATTTATTAACGAGTGGAACTTTTAGCCCATCCAGCAACTTAACTATATACATTTTTATATCAACACTTAGCTAAGCATTAGCGCTAAATATTGCTCAAACTTTTGCTTCAAAACCATTTGTTCAGCCATTGGACGGCTATGGATTGTATTATAAACTTGCTCTCTCGTTTTTTTATTTCGCTTAATTTGATACGCCCAAAAAGACGCTTCATAATCTAACTGAATTTGGTATTTTTCTTCACGTGGCAATAGGCATAAATTAAAACTCACAATACTTCCTCATTCGCTTTTAAAATTATTTGATTAACCCCGAAACTGGGCAAGAGGTAATCTCCTTGTTATTATACGCGTCTTATTTTATTTATTTCTGTAGTAATTGGAACTGATAATGAATAGACATTTTAGTATCTTGTTATTATTGGTAAATTTATTTTTTAGTGCCTCTTGTTTTAGTCATCAATACAACCTCACTTTTAATCGTCCGCAAAGTACACCACAAGCTGATTATGCCTTAGAGTTATTAAAGTTAGCATACGCAGATATCGGTTTTAAAATACATATAATCGATTTTAGCCACCAAAATGCTTTGCTAGCTGCAAATAATGGCGTACTTGATGGGCAGTTAGGAAGAGATGCAAGCGTTGAAGAAAATTACGAAAACTTAATTAGGGTCGATTATGAGCTCTTTAAGTTTGACTTAGTATTGTATAAAAACTGTTTACCTAGCAGTTTAGAACAGCTCGATAGCGTCGCAATTGTTGATGGCTACCCTGTCCAAGAACATTATTTAGCAAGCACACAGTTTGCAGGGAATATTATTAAAGTTAAAAGCATGAATACCCAACTTAATTTGCTTGCTCAGAAAAAAGTACAGGGAGCTTTAATGATTAACTTTATAATGCAAAACAATGAGCTACCTTCACCTCAAGGTTGCTTTGAAAAAGAAGTGTTGAATACTTATCCGCTTTATCATTATTTAAATAAGCGTAATGAAAACTTGGTAGAAAAGCTTAAAATGTCATTAATTAACTTAACTAACAATGGCACTGTATACGCACTAAGAGCCAAGTATGGATTAAGCTTTTAAAAGTCGAACCCTTGCTGCTGCGCCTGTGTGCTTGGCACTGCATTTTGCTGCTTTTTTTGAAGATAACGTTTGTAGCGCTGCTGGCACAAACTAAGCACCTTCTTTTTTTGGTCGTTGGTTAAGGTATTCCACGAAAAGCGTTCATCCCGACTACGATAACACCCTTTGCAATACCCTCTGTTATTAACTAAGCAAATACTCTTGCAAGGACTTGGAATATCAAATATTTCAATTTGTTGCATGCATAAGTACCGCCCAGTTGAAGAGGAGGTATTAGTATAGCGTTATTTTTGAGCAAAAAAAAAGCAGCAATTTAATTGCTGCTTAGTTTCATTGAGCTGTGAGTATTAATGTTCACAGCTATTAGTATTTATCTCTGTTTTACGGTGAAATGGCTTAGCGTACATAGCTAGCACTAATGGTTTTAACTCTTCAGGTACACAGGCTAAACGTTGTTCAAATGTCGCTGTATCAGGAGAGTCTATTACCGCATCTTTACAACCACCAGCGATGTAATTGCCTGGGTGTAAATAAAACGAATCAACAATTTGCCTATCAATTGTTTTAGCAAGCTCTTCAGCACTATCACATTTAGATTCAATTGGTTGCCCAAATGCTAAATGCACGTGCCCTTTAGCAGTACTAAAGCCTTCAACAATGCTCGCAATATCTTCACCAGCCGATTTAACGTACTCACCATGATGTTGCTTGTGGTAAAGCTCTTTGGCTTTAGCAATTGCACACGGCTCATATTGATAAGAAATAGAAACAGGCACTATTTTTAACTCTTTAATATAATCGCCAAACTCTTTCTTTTGTTTACGCCCATTTAATTGCAGCATTTTTAAAAGCGCAGGATCAGTTTGATCAAAACCGTCTTTTGCACGCCCTTCTTTTTGCGCAATCCAAATAGAATTTCCACCGACCACAGAATCGTAAATGTATGACGATAGTTGAGTCAGTGCTTTTAACATCTCTTTTGGTGCTTTAGCAGAGCGCTTAACTATAAAGCTTTTATTTAGACGCATAAGCTCAGTAATGTAAGGTATTTGCAATAAATTATCGCCAATAGCAATACGCACTGTTTTCATTTTATGTTGGTATAAACCCCAGTTAACTAATGCAGGATCAAGCACTATGTCTCTGTGGTTTGAAATAAATAAATAGGCCTGGTTAGCATCTAACTGTTCTAACCCAGAAAAGGTAACTTTTGATGTGGTGCGCTTCACTAGTTTATCTAAGTATTGTGCCACTTCATTTTGCACATCTTCAACGGTGCTTACTTTGCCCCATTTTTTACGTAACTGACTTCTTACCATTGGACGCGCAATAAAAGGCACTGCCGATAAAAAGCGCGGTAAATTATACTTTGCTATTACATCAATAAACGCATCATCGTTAATTAAACGTGTAAGCGACGCCGCAACTTCGTCGTCGTTGTATGGGCGTATATCTGCGTATTTATCTTCTAATTCACTCATTACTACATCTACAGTGTTAAAAAACGGTACGCCAAAGCGCACCGTTTATGTCTATACCCGATTATAACTCAGCCAATCTAAAATGCGAAATAACCAAAAAAACGATTTTTATTTTTAGCAACTTGTTTTAAAGCCGAGTTTAATTACCTTCTATGACCATGAGCTTGCTTAAAAGTGCAAAAATCTGATCAGTCTAGCAAAATACCATGTTCTCAATCTGCTAGTGGGCAGACCACTAATACAAAGCCCTCTAATCATTTGGTAGTAATACCATTAACAAAGCCTTTCTTTCGTAGTACCTTAAGCTCGTATTTTAGATTTTTGATGGATCGTAGGCATCTTTTTACGATTTTAACTCTTTCAGATCCACTTATTTTAGGGCTCATAATGAACATTACTATTCTTGATAACGCAACGTTAGCTAAAACGTCTCTTACTGGTATTGAACAACTTGGTAAATTAACGACTTATGAACTTACTAGCCCAGAGCAAGTTATTGAACATTGCCAAGGTGCTGATGTATTAATCACTAATAAAGCAGTTTTAAATCGCGACACGATTAGCAAACTTACACAGCTTAAATTAATTTGTGTAAGTGCAACTGGTACTAATAATGTTGATCTAGAAGCCGCTAAAGAATTTGGTATTGCCGTAACTAATGTAGCTGGCTATTCAACACCTTCTGTTGTTCAACATACGTTTTCTTTAATTACTAACTTACTGGGTAACACACACCGCTATCAGGCGGATTGCCAGCAAGGCGCGTGGCAAAAAAGTGAAATGTTTTGCATACTCGATTACAGCTTTAACGACTTACAAGGTAAAACATTTGCCATTATAGGCGGTGGTACGCTAGGTAAAGGCGTTGCTAAAGTGGCTGAGGCATTTGGCGCAAATGTTATTGTTGCAGAGCGCAAAGGTGTTGCATGTCGTGATGGTCGTACGCCTTTTGAAGACGTCATTAAAACAGCCGATATAATCAGCGTACACTGCCCTCTAACAGATGAAACACGTGATTTAATTGCACTTAATGAGCTTAAAATGATGAAGCCAAGCGCTATAATTATTAATACAGCACGTGGTGGAATTATTAACGAATCCGACTTAGCTACAGCGCTTGAGCAAAACCTAATTGCTGGAGCCGGTGTTGATGTACTAACTAAAGAACCTGCTGAGCTTTCAAACCCACTTGCTAATTACAAAGGTAATAACCTTTTACTTACTCCACATATAGCATGGGCAAGTACTGAATCTATTGTGCGTTTAATTAATGAAGTAAGTTTAAATATTGCTGCATTTAATAAAGGCGAATCACGTAACCGCTTGGTGTAGTGATTTTATTGTAGTAATCAAATAAGCTAAAAAATGGCTGTTTTTACTAATACATTTAATATTTTATTAGATAAAAACAGCTTAACCCACTTAACAAACTGATTAATAACAACTTATAAATATGGTCTACTCTTTGCTTTAATACAGCTAATAACCAATTAAAAATCTTATTAAGGTAAATAAAAATGAAAAAATCACTTTTAGCAGCCGCTTTAATCGCTCCATTTTTAACAGGCTGTGTTATTGCCGTATCAGATGGTGAAGCTGAGACTCATTGGGCTGGTAAGAATTCATCTAGCTGGCAAGCACAACATAAAAATAATCGTGAAGCTATATCAGAGCTAAAAATGGATAGCAGTTATCAATCTGTTTTAACGCAATTAAAAACGCCTAATTTCACAGAGCTATTAAAAAAAGATGACGATGTATACCAAGTACTTTTTTATGTAACTCATAGTAAGCATTCAGATTCTAAAACAACGAAAGATGAATGTACGCCACTTGTATTTAAAAATGATAAGTTAGTGGGCATTGGTGAAACCGCTTTAGGTATGATCACGCAGTAACCTATAATACCAATCCGCAATAATACTTAATCATTTTGCGGGGCTAAACGTGTCGCTACCTGTGTTAAAAAACTCTCATTTACGACTGCATGGATGCAGAAGGTAGAGCAATGCAGGAGCAATTGCCGAGAACAACTAAATAGCGAATTTTTTGCCTAGCTATCAACACGTTTTTCCATCCTCAAAATAGATCACTTAATTAAGCGAATTGGTATAAAAAGTAGTTTGATACAAAAACGCCAATATATGAATATTGGCGTTTTTTGTATATTAAGTTTTTAGCGTGCGACTATTCTATCTCGCCCTGCATCTTTAGCGGCATATAAGCCTAAATCGGCCTCTTCTAATAACGCTTGCTCAGCATATACTTTACCACTTTGAGTGGTGGCGATACCTATACTAATAGTGATGTGGTCTGCATTTAATGAGGCTTTATGTTCTATATTCAAAGCATTTACAGCATTGCGTAATTTATTAGCAAACTCCACAGCTTCATGCCTATTCATTCCAGGTAATACAGCTGCAAATTCTTCACCACCATAACGAGCTATAAAGTCACTACCACGTTCACATTGAGCTGCGAGTGCTTGTGCAACATCCTTTAAACATTCATCGCCAGCACGATGTCCGTAGCAATCGTTGTAACGCTTAAAGTGGTCTATATCCATAAGTAACACTGATAGCGGGGTTCCACTGCGTTTACTTCGGCGCCATTCACGAGCTAAGTTTTCGTCTAGGTAGCGTCTATTTGGGATTTCAGTTAAGCCGTCGATTGAGGCTAGCATCTCTAGCAGATCATTTTTTTGCTTTATAAGTAATTGGTTACGTACTCTAACGCGCACAATAGAAGGGCTAAATGGCTTAGTGATATAATCCATAGCACCGAGTTCTAGGCCCTTAGCTTCGTCGTCATGGCTACGATTAGCTGATATAAATATAACGGGGATCGATTGAGTTATCGGATTTTCTTTAAGTTGCACAAGCACTTCATAGCCGTCAATTCCTGGCATAATCACATCAAGGATAATTAAATCAACTTGCGCAGTTTTTACAAAGGTCAGTGCTTTTTCACCACTTTCAACTAAGAATACGTCGTGTTCTACTTTAAGTGTTTTTTCAAGTACTAATCTGTTGATTGGATCATCATCTACAATAAGTACTTTAGCTCTTTTCGACATCCCTAGCCCCTACCCCTTTTATAAAAACAATTACCTGTTCTAACTGCATAATAAGCTCTTTCAGTGTTATTTCAACAGGCTTGTTAGTTGTTTTAAGTGTTCTTTCACACAATAAAGCGCAGTGAGACAATCGTCTAAAACCTAAATTACCTGCTACACCTTTTATACTATGCACTAAGCGTACCAAATCATCCTTATTGGTTGTTTCTTCTATTTGCAATAGCTGGGTTTCGCATAAATTAGCAAATTTACCAATCATTGTATTGAGGAGCTTTTCATCCATACTAAACTGCGTTAATGCGAATGATTTTTCAAAAA
This sequence comes from Pseudoalteromonas sp. S8-8, assembly GCF_000497875.1. Lineage (NCBI taxonomy): Bacteria > Pseudomonadati > Pseudomonadota > Gammaproteobacteria > Alteromonadales > Pseudoalteromonadaceae > Pseudoalteromonas > Pseudoalteromonas sp. S8-8. The sequence goes on along the minus strand of NZ_AUTR01000035.1, from coordinate 222,677 downwards.
AGCTTGGTTTAACTAAGTTTAAATCGGCAATTGCATCAATAAGTACCTTAGCAACAACTGGTTTAGTTAAATGCTTATTCATACCGCACTTTAAAGAACGTTCAATATCAGCGGGTTCACAATGAGCCGTTAAAGCAAAAATAGGCAGTTGCTTTGCGTCAAACTGTTGACGAATTAAAGCCGTAGCTTGGCAGCCATCTATTTGCGGCATTTGCACATCCATCAATATTAAGTCAGGCTTTAAAACTTGCAATAATTCCATGCCGATAGATGCGCTTAAAGCGGTAACAACACTTACGTTTGCTTGGCGTAATACACTGCTAATTATTTCTAAATTAAGTTGATTATCATCAATGGCTAATACAAGTAGACCCGATATATCAACTTTAGTTTCAGCAATATTATATATTACGGCATTGGTACTAGCTTTAGGCTGTTGCTGAGAGTTCAAGCTAAATAGCCTTTGTCCCAATGCCGATGCTTTAACGTGATGCGCAGCTAAATGCTCACTTGTTGGTAAATTAAGGGTGTGCTGATGATTAATAATAATTACCGATGTTTCTTTAGCTGATAACGAATCATTAATTGCTTCAATATTTAAAAGTGCAGGTAAGTCGGCCGCATCGATTATTATTTGCTGAGTATTGGAGAGCTTAATTGGGTATTTAAGTACTTCATCTAAATTAATATTAGCAAGCTCTGTATAAGCATTTGTTACTTGCTTAAGCTCTTTGCTTTGATCCGATAAAATAGCCAATGTATTAGTCGGTAACATCGTATTTTTAGTGGTATCAACCAAAAAACTAACGCTGAAGTAAAACTCACAGCCATGACCTTTTTTACTCTTTAAAGCAATCTCCCCTCCCATTAATGACACCGCATGTTTAACAATCGCTAAACCTAACCCAACACCATGATGTATACGTGTTGAAGACTCATCACCTTGCGTAAAGGCGTCAAATAAACGCCTCTGATCGGCTTCATCTATGCCCATACCGGTATCAATTACTTTAAAGCAAATATGCTGTTGCTCTAGGCTATCGCTTTCAATAAGTTCCATTTTTAAAGTGATAGAACCTGTTTTTGTAAACTTAACAGCATTTGTTAATAAATTACCTAATATTTGCTGTAAGCGAATACTGTCGCATATCAAATCAGGCGCTATTAACGGGTCAATATCAATAACAAATTCAATACCTTTTCCTTCGCACAATGGAGCCGTTAAACTTTCACAAATATCCACCAGCTCAACCATACTAAAAGATGCTTGTTTTAAATCGGTTTGCGAACTTTCTATGCGTGCAAAATCAAGCATTCTATTGAGCATTAGCAACAAGCTTTGTGCTGCATGCTTAGCTTGATCCGTTTGTTGTAATTGCTTTTGCGTTAATCCTTGCTCAATAAGCATATCAAGCAGCCCTAAAACAGCATTAAGAGGAGTGCGTATTTCATGACTTAAATTGGCTATAAAGCGACTTTTAGCAAGGGTTGCTCGTTCGGCATCTAGTTTCGATTTAGTTAATGCGCTCACATCCTGAATGTGAATAACGTAATAAGCTGGGTCGCGGTTTTCATCCCATACAAGCGATACACTCAGTTGCAACCAACTTGTTAAGCGCCCTTGAGCAAGCGTTAAGTGGTATACGCGTTTTTTGTCATCTAGCAATTGCGCTAAAGTGCTTTTTATTTGCTGCCATTGAGTATCGTCAAACAATGCTTTTAACTGCTCACCAACCAGTACTGGCTGTTCAGAAAACTGCTTTCTTGCCGCTTTATTTACTTGTAATATTGTGTGCTCAAGCGAGAGTAAAACCACACAGTTAGCCGCAAATTCAATCGCACTTCTAAATTTAGATTCTGATGCTTTTAAGGCCAATAATGCTTGTTGCTGTTCGGTAATATCGCGACCAATACCCATAGTCCCCAACAGATGTTGGTGCTCGTTATAAAAAGGTGCAATAGTAAGTTGATACGTTTTTTTATCAGTTTCTATTCGCTGTTCAACACTGTTTCTATTTTGTAATACTTGTTTTTCAAGCGCATTTATTTGTTGATCGTTATCACCTAAATCATCTACATATTTACCGACTAATGCAGTTTGATCTTTACCGATGTACGCCTCAAATGCTTTATTGCATCCTAAGAATGATCCATCAATATTTTTAAAATAAATAAGATCTGGCACACTGTTTAGCATAGTGTTGAGCAAAGCCAAGTGGCGCTCTTTTGCTTCGTAACTGCGGCTTAGTTTTTCTGATTGCAACTGAACCTGGTCGTCCAGAGCTTTATTTGCACTTTGTAATGAATCAACTAACTGTTTGTTTTTAGTAAATACACGCTTCACTTTAGAAAACCAAGGCTGCCAGCTCAGCGGTACTTTATAATCGAGCTGCACTTCTTGCTGTGTACCGTTACTCTCTAGGTACGACATTAAGTGAGTCATTGGCTTAATAAAAATGCGCTGACTTAACCAAAAAAACACGCCAAACATAATACTTAAAAATAGCGTTAAAAATGCGAACTCTAATAGTATTTCATACTTAATTGGGCTTATTAATTGGGGTTTGTGCTCGTAAAATGCTGCGTGAATAGGTAACTCATCCATAGGCTGCATAAAGTAATTACTATCACTAGTTAATACTGTTTTTTTACTATGGTGCTGGGCCAAATCAGGCCAATAATTTTTTAATGCTGTTGCTTGCTCTATTAACTGTTTAGAGCTGGCGATAACTTGATGTGATTGGTTCATAAAAACGTATTCACCACTGTTCGGTGAAACCTTTTTTAACCACCCAGAAATTGCCTGAACATCATAAATCAAAATAATGTAATCGGCTGAGCCAGTGCTTCGTTGTCGGCCAATAGCAAAATACGATTTATCATTCACTTTAACAATGGGACTTGAAGTAAGTTTGTTTGGTGAAAATTTTGGCTTGAATTTTCCATTTAGAATTTCAGTAAGCATTAAACTTTGGCTTTTGTTGCGCCTGCTTACATAAGCAAAGCCATTATTATCAACATACGCTACACCCGATAACGACTGCATTAATGCAAGCGTTGTATTAAACGAAGGCCCTAATGTAATAGCCTGCTGCCACTGCATTAATGCCTTAGCAGATAACGCAAACTCCCCCTTACCTACAATTTCAGTGCCTTGCTCACTAAAGTGACGGTAATAGTAACCATCATATTGATTTATGCCCTCGAGTAAGCTTTGGTTTATTTTTGGATAGGTCGTTTGCTCGTATAAGCTAAACATGGTGGTAAGTAGATTACTCACCGACTCCATCCCGTGAGTAACCTGTGCTGAAACATTCGTAAAATCGGCTTCGCGTTTTTCAACCGCCCGCTCAAGCTTTATATTATATAAGTGCAAGCACAGTAAAAAAGCGACAATCAATGGCACTAAAAGCGCAATAAATAATGAACGATAATAATGCTTCAGAGGTAAAAAATTCAATGTACTGCCTGCCATTTGGCTCGAAAATCAATCGATAGACTATCGAGCCAATTTGTTAAGCGCAAGTTATAAATTTTCTTCTGCAAATGACGCTAAGCGACTACGTACAACACCGTTGAGGTTTATAGTTGCGCTGCCTTCAAAGTTTTTAAAGCGCTCTACTATGTACGTTAAGCCCGATGTTACTGGCGTTAAATAGTTACTATCTATTTGCGCCAAGTTACCCGTACAAATTAATTTAGTACCTTCGCCGCAGCGAGTAATAATCGTTTTAAGTTGAGATGCCGTTAAATTTTGGCTCTCATCTAAAATGACCACCGCATTTTGAATACTACGGCCGCGCATAAAGTTAACCGATTTAAACTGAACATTAGCCTTCTCCATAATGTAGTTTCGGCTTGATATCGGATTTTCGTCGCCTTTGTGCAATACCTCCAGCGTATCGGTAATGGCTGCAAGCCATGGCGCCATTTTTTCCTCTTCGGTGCCTGGTAAAAAGCCAATGGACTCTGCTATTTCTGGCGTATTACGAGTAACTATTACTTTGTCGTAAATACCTTTTTCGATAACCATTTCAAGGGCGCTGGCAAGCGCTAACAAGGTTTTACCACACCCTGCTGGGCCGGTTAAAATAACAAGTTCAATACTTGTATCAAGGAGTGCATCAAGCGCCATACCTTGATAAATATTTTTTGGCTTAACGCCCCATGCTTGTTGATGCATTAAGCGCTCAACGCTAATATCTTTTAACGTAATGTGCTCATCATCGTACGATTTAACACGTGCAGCAAAGTGATCTCCGCCATCAAGCAAATATTCATTACAAAATACATCAGGGATTAAATTTTTAGGCACATGATGAAATGTATCTCGGCCATGTTGCTCAGTATTGCACTGCCCAACATGATCCCAAAAATCGCCTTCAATTTTTTTATAACCACTAGTGAGTAAGCTTATATCGTCAATAAGTTGATCGGTACGATAATCCTCAACATATTTAAGTCCTGCGCCTTTGGCTTTTAAGCGCATGTTTATGTCTTTTGTTACCAATATAACTTTTGAATCACTGTGTTGCTTTTGTAAATACACCGCACAGTTAATAATCCGATGATCGTTTTCGTTACCAGGCAGCCCCGAAATCGAGTCGGCAAATAAATGGTCGTTTACAATTATGAGTGTACCCGCAGAGCTCGCTTTTGCCTTTTTATTACTCGGCAGCGCCACGCCTTGTAGCATTTGCTCGGGCGTTGCATTTTTAAGTACTTCATCTAGTCCACGAATAGCGACGCGCGCATCACGACTTACATCGTGTTTTCTGTCTTTTATGTGGTCAAGTTCTTCAAGCACTGTCATCGGAATTACAACGTCATGTTCTTGAAAAGACAAATAAGCGAGGGGTTCGTGAAGTAGTACGTTGGTATCTAGCACATACATTTTACTTTCAAGGTTCGAAGCTTTTTCCATAGCACTTTCCTTACGTTTTATGATTTTTATGCTATACCAAAATAACTAAGTAAAACGGGCAAAACTTAAACCTGCAATACTTAATTGCCAAGGCATAATGTAAGTTTAGTCTATTTGTCATAAAAGTCCGTTTTATTACAAACTGTAATTAGTTTTGATTTACCTAAAAAAGAGTCATAAACAAGTTGTTTTAATAGTAATAATTAACACTTACAAAATTAATTAAAAGTGAGCCAAATAGCGCCTTGCAGTGGTGTTAGCTTACAGGTAACATAGCCGCCTTTTTCATCATAGACGAGACATACATGAATTTTTCCTTAGGTCAGCGTTGGATCAGTGATACAGAGTCAGATTTAGGATTAGGCACTGTTGTTGCCATTGAAGGCCGTCAGGTCAGCATATTATTTCCTGCCAGTGGTGAGAGCCGTGTTTATTCTTCGGCAGAAGCACCTGTTACCCGTGTGGCATTTAATCCTGGCGATGTGATCAAAAGCGTTGAAGAATGGGAATTAGAAGTAGAGTCTATTGAAGTACAAGGTGAGTTACTGTGTTATCACGGCACCCGTGTTGATAACGGCGAAACTGCCAAACTTAAAGAAACGTTTTTAGATCATTTTATTAAGTTTAATAAACCACAAGATCGTTTATTTGCGGGCCAAGTCGATCGTTTTGATCGCTATACACTTCGCTACCAAACGTGGTTACATAAATTTGAACGTGAACAATCGCCTATTAAAGGCTTAATTGGGCAACGTGCTAATCTTATTCCTCACCAGCTTTATATTGCCCAAGAAGTGGGTAAACGTTTTGCACCACGCGTACTTTTATCAGATGAAGTAGGCCTTGGTAAAACAATTGAAGCGGGCATGATTTTACACCAACAAATTATTAGTGGTCGTGCGAGCCGCGTACTTATTGTTGTACCAGAAAATCTACAGCACCAATGGTTAGTAGAAATGCTACGCCGCTTTAACTTACATTTTTCTATTTTTGATGAAGAACGCTGCGACGAAGCGTTTGCAGATTCACCAAACGTGTTTGATACAGAGCAATTGGTACTTACCAGTCTTGAGTTTTTAACCAAGAAAAAACGCTGGTTTGAACAAGCAACACTTGCTGATTGGGACTTACTAGTTATAGATGAAGCCCATCACCTAAGTATCAATAACGGCAAGCCAAGCTCAGAGTACCAACGTATGGCAGAGCTTAGCCAAGATATTCCGGGCCTTATTTTGCTTACAGCAACGCCTGATCAACTTGGTCACAGCAGTCACTTTGCACGTTTACAGTTACTCGATCCGGATCGTTTTTACGACTACGACGTGTTTAAAGAAGAAGAAGCAAATTATAAAGACGTAGCGCAAGCGGCAAATCAATTACTGCAAGAGCAAGCTCTGGACGACGCAGCCAAAGCCACGCTAATTGAGCTATTAAAAGAAACCGACATTACTGATATTCTTGAAAAAGCACAGCAAGGTGATTTACCAGCGCGTAAAGAAATACTTAACATGCTACTCGATCGCCACGGCACAGGTCGTATATTATTTAGAAACAGCCGCAGCGGCATTGACGGCTACCCAAGCCGTAAATTACACGCCTACCCAATGGCATTACCAAAGCAGTATAAAACGGCTATGTCGGTTCTTGGTAACATGGGCGGCATTCAAAACCCTGAACTAAGTGCACACCGTGCTCTTTTTCCTGAAAAAATATTTCAAGAATTTGAAGGCGAAAGCGCAAGCTGGGGTTTATTCGATCCACGTGTAGATTGGTTAATCGACACCCTTAAAACACTTAAGCGCGAAAAAGTACTGCTTATATGTGCTAAAGCTGAAACAGCTATCAGCCTTGAGCAAATACTGCGTGAACGTGAAGCAATTAAAGCGTCGGTATTTCACGAAGGCATGTCGATTATTGAGCGTGACCGCGCTGCTGCATTTTTTGCAGACGAGTACGATAATGCACAAATATTACTGTGTTCAGAAATTGGCTCAGAAGGTCGTAACTTCCAGTTCTCGCATCACTTAGTGTTGTTTGATTTACCACTAAACCCAGATTTGCTCGAGCAACGTATTGGTCGATTAGACCGTATAGGCCAAACACAAGATGTGAACATTCATGTGCCATATTTTGAAAACACCGCTCAAGAAGTACTGCTACGTTGGTATAACGAAGGTCTAGATGCATTCGAATCTACATCAACAACGGGGCAAATGCTTTATAAAGAGTTCCGTGATGACCTACTTGAGTATATTTCTGCGCATAACTGCGATGAAGACGAGCTTGATCCATTACTTGAGCAAGTAGCACAACAAAATGCGGTACTGCGTAAAAAAATGGAAAGCGGACGAGATCGTTTACTAGAACTACATTCATCGGGTCAAGGTGCTGCCGATTCGCTTGTAACTGATATCGAAAAACTCGATAACCAGTTTGAATTGCCAAGCTACATGATCAACGTGTTTGACACATTTGGCGTAAGCCAAGAAGATAAAGGCGAAAACACCATTATCTTAAAGCCAACGGAACATATGTTAAATGCATCGTTCCCATCGCTTAAAGAAGACGGCATGACGGTTACCTTTGATCGCGACACGGCACTTTCGCAAGAAGACGTGCACTTTGTTAGTTGGGATCACCCAATGGTGCAAGGCACCATGGATATGATTTGTGACGACGACTTTGGTAGCGCATCGGTGGCTTTACTTAAAAACAAAAAGTTACCGCCTGGTACCTTTTTTGTTGAGCTTATTTTTGTTGCAGAAGCAATGGCACCAAAAGTATTACAAGTTGGTCGCTTTTTACCGCCTACACCAATTCGTATATTACTTGATAAAGCAGGTAATAACCTAGGTGAAAACGTGGCATTTGAAGGCTTTAATCAGCAGTTATCAGCCGTAGGCCGCCAAACAGCAAGTAAGCTTGCCGGTGCATTGCAAAGCGCTGTTCACCCAATGATCACTACCGCTAAAGATATGGCACAAGAAAAACTTGAAGTTATTCGCGCAGCGTCACTTGCTAAAATGCAAACGTCACTCAGTGAAGAGCAAGAGCGACTTGTTGCCCTTAAGCAAATTAATCCGAATATTCGCCAAGAAGAAATTACCTTCTACGATAAGCAACGTAACGACCTAACTACGTATATTGAAAAAACGCAGTTACAACTTGATGCAATTCGCTTAATAGTGGTTTCACACTAAATATTTAGTTTTTGAGCCGACTCCAGAGTAAATTTAGAGTCGGCTATTAAGCTTAATTGATATAAATAGCTGTATCTTTTTAAACTTCATTTAAAAACCACGTGTTCTTATTTTACTATGAGCCAATTCTACCCTCTCTAGCTATATATTAAGCCCTTTGTTGAACTGTTGATTTTTCCCAACATAACCGTATCTAAAAACTCAAGCTGCACTCTATACAACTATTCTGTGAGATAGTTGATAGGTTTATTTTCCCTTGCATAAAGTTGTTTTTTTGTTAACCTACTCGCCTTCCATTTTAGTCTTTTTGAGGTGTTTATGGCGTTTCTATCTCGTTCGATATTGGCGTTTTCCATGGCGCTCTCAAGCACTAGTGTCTTTGCTCAAGCCCAATGCGATGTTGAATTACGTCATGGTTTAATTATTACTGACGATGCAATTCGCATATTAGATAAAGGCCAAACTCGTGTCCAAATTAATAACAATAACCAACTGTTTATTCGTGGTTATTGGGTTGATTTAAGTGATGACGAAAGCAAAGTACTCGAACAGTTTAGTAATGGTATTCGCCACACAGTCCCCGAATTAGTAAACCTTGCTACCGATGGTGTTAACTTAGGTTTAAGCGCTATTGAACACGTAGTTGAAGGTATGTCAGACAAAGAACCTGAAGTACTTAAAACACAATTGCAGTATGTAGAGCGCGCGCTAATGGATAAGTTTAAGCGCGGAGATGACTTCTTTTTTATAGCCCCTCAATCACTTTCGCAAATAGATGACTTTTTCACTAAAGAGATCAGCCAGCAAATTCACTCTGCTGTTCATGGATCGTTAGGTGCTATTTTGGTATCACTTGGCGATGCGTTTAAATCGCGTGAAGGTAATATAGAAGATCGCATTAACGACATGGGGCAACGCATGGATATTATCTCAAGAGAAATTGATAAATCGCTACAAAAAAAGGCACATCAATTAGAGCTTAAGGCTTCTGAGTATTGCGAATGTTTAAATGCACTCGATGTAACCGAGTCTCGCTTACAGGCAATAGTACCTGGTATGGCCGATTACGATTTAGTGCAAATAAAGTCTTAGAGTACGTATTCGTTTTTAGAATAAAATAACACCGAGTATAAATATACTCGGTGTTTTGCTTTGTAATTGATTAAAACTAAGCGCTTCTACTTTTTATTCTAAATTGGTGAGCCCGGTGGGATTGGCAGCACTTTAAAGTTGTTTGGCCATTGCCCTTTAATTAAAAACTGATTTACTTGCTCAGCTAAATATTGCTTAAACGCACTCTCGCCAGTACTTGTATGGCTCAGCATTGAGTTTTGGTTAAAGTCTTCACTCAACTTAACTAAGTAGTAACGTAGCTGCGCTTGCACTTCAGGGCTTGCACTATCGCTTGCTACTAAATCAGCCATAGCTTTTGCTGTTAAAAATTGCACGCGCTGAGTGATTTTACCTGTCATTGTATTAGGTGATGACACGTTAAACACTTGGCTATATAGCTCCTCAAGTAACTCATCTAAACTATAAAAGTCATTACTACGCGCTTGTTGCTGCGCTAAGCGATTTAAACGCTGTGCATTTAATAAAAGCGACAAGCTGTGCTGCACTGCAACCTCGGGTAATGCCATTGCATCGAGCGTTAACCCTGTGCGCCCAACTATGCTTTCGCGCGATTTAGACTCGCCATATGCTTTTGGCGGAATTAGCGATAACACAGATTCAGGAAGTAATAAGTTACTTGGCTTAAGTGTTGCAAAAATAGCGTTTACCGCTTCTTGCTGTGTTTTTTTATTAACGACTTGTGCGCCTTTTACGGGTGAGTCACCGCGTGTTTCGTATTCGTAATCAACACCGGCTATAAGCTTAACCGCTGCCTCAACCTGAAAACGGTGAAACAGATAAAGCGGAACTAGTTTTTCCTCTAATTGCGATAATGAATCACCCGTTTTAATATTATTAATACCAAACTGCGAAAGCGCTTTTTTACGTACGTCGAGTACTCTTAAAAGCTCCTGCGAAGGATTAGTGCCGTTATCCCATAAATGAGCTGTTGGATGTGCGCCACCTTTAGCACGAGCGTCGCTATCTGATATAAACTCAAGGCCTTTGGCTTTGTTCTCTTTTAAAATAGCAGCAAGTTCTGCGCTTTCATCTTGGTTAGTAAAATTGCTATAGCCATATTTAATTACTTGGGTATCCCACACGCCCATGCCTGTTGCATAGCCGCGCGTTACATCAAGCTTACCTTGTTCATTAAAACTAAGTAGCGGATGTGGGTAATCCATTACTGAGGCTCTATCCCCTACCGATGCTGCAAAGTTATGAGAAATACCTAACGTGTGGCCAATTTCATGTGCGCTTAATTGGCGAATACGATCAAGCGCCATTGCTTGCAAGTTTTTAGCAACTTCATTGCCTTTTAAATAAGGAGCAGCAAGAGCTTCGGCTATTAAAATATCTTGGCGAACACGCAATGAGCCGAGTGTTACATGCCCTTTAAGTATTTCACCTGTACGTGGGTCGATCACCGAACTTCCGTATGACCAACCACGCGTTGCACGGTGTACCCATTGAATGACGTTGTAACGAATATCCATAGGGTCGGCGCTACTTGGCAGCACTTTTACTATAAATGCATTTTTATATCCTGCCGCCGTAAATGCGTCGTTCCACCACTTTCCACCTTCAAGCAAAGCGCTTTTAACGGGCTCTGGAACGCCAGGATCAAGGTAATATACAATTGGTTTAACAGGCTCACTAATAGGTAAACTTGAATCCTTTTTAGTTAAACGATGACGCGGTATATAACGCACGTACATAGAGTCACCAAGCGGCGCTGCGTAATCTTTATGTTCTATACTCCAAAAACCTGATTGCGGATTAAACTTACGCGGCGTGTAGTTGTCATCTGGTAATTGAATAAGTGAATGATGCATATGAACAGTAAGCGCATAAGGGTCAGCACTTACTTGGCGAACAAATTCACCTGGTTTTGTGCCTTTAAATGTAAGTACAGCTTCAAGCTCGGTGTTTTTTACAAATGCTTTTGAGCGATTCATATAAACGGCGCTACGTGACTCATCAAGGCTAAAGTTACCTTGCTTACGCGCCGCAAGCGTTCGGCTTACGCCGTGTACATCACTTAATAAATAAGGTGTGTAATCAATAAGTGCTGTGGCTTTATCTTCTGCGACTACTTTAAAACCAGCAAGTATACTTGATGCAAACGCTTCTTTAATACTTTGCTGTTCGGCCTTGTTACTTGTGTTGGCACGATAGTAAGTATTTACAGCGCGTAACATTACTTTGTCGCCAAAACGCTCAAACTGCACAAGGTGAGTATTACCAAGCTGACCTCTATCAAGGCCTATATCGTTAGAGCCAATACCGTAAGGCAAGCTTTGCTGCAGTAAAAATTGCTGTTCAAACTTATCAACTTTTAAATATACTTTTCCGTTTTGGGTATCGTAAAAAAACGAATAATAGCCCGGAAAATGATTCATTTGCGTAGTAAATTCATCAATTGACTTAATTGCTGCGTGCGCTTGAGTTATGATAGAGCACAGCACAGTAAAGAATATGTAACTTAGTAGTGGTATTTTTTTCATAATCTTATCTTTGTTATTTGTGTTTTAAGTACGATTAGGTGGTCCCATTATAGGGTGCTATTTAAACAATACAGTTATTTAAGACGAATTTCAGCGCTCTAAGCTAATCTCTCTCACATTATGATTGGTTTTAACACGTTATCAGGAAAATAGAATGCGTAGACTCCCTCCAGTATTACTAGAAGATGGTTGTTCAAGAGAACTTTTATCATTAATTCGAACAATTTTAGCGGCATGTAAAGAAATTTCGTTTCGCGTTGGTCAAGGCGCGCTTTCTGGCGTATTAGGCTCAACCCTTGATGAAAACATTCAAGGTGAAACTCAAAAAAAGCTCGATGTATTATCTAATCAGCTGTTAAAAGATATTTTACTGGAATCAGGTACGGTTAAAGCAATCGCTTCTGAAGAGGAAGACTACACAGTAGCAGGTAACCCAGACGCTAAATTTATAGTGGCATTCGATCCACTGGATGGCTCGTCAAATACCGATATTAACTCACTTGTGGGTACTATATTTTCTATTATGGAAGTGCCTGAAGGCTCAGACGCTGCTGATCAAAGCATTTTTATGCAGCCCGGCCACAAGCAAGTTGCAGCAGGTTACGTACTTTACGGCCCGTCAACAATGCTTGCGCTGACTACAGGTAAAGGCACGCGCATGTTTACCCTTGATAAAACACAAGGCAGCTTTTTACTTACACAAGATTTTGCCGAAATCCCTGCTGATACAAACGAATTTGCTATTAATACGTCTAACCAACGCCATTGGCAGCCAGCTATGCAAAACTATATCAATGATTTGCTAGCAGGTGATACAGGCCCTCGCGCTAAAAACTTTAATATGCGCTGGATTGCAGCAATGGTGGGCGATGTACATCGCGTGCTTAGCCGTGGCGGTTTATTTACTTACCCTACCGACACCAAAGATCCTAAAAAGCCAAATAAATTACGCCTACTTTACGAAGCAAATCCAATGGCTATGTTAGTAGAGCAAGCTGGCGGTATCGCATCAACCGGTACCGAGCGTATTATGGATATTCAGCCTGATGCAATCCACCAGCGTGTAGCCGTTATTTTAGGTTCTAAAAACGAAGTCGAAACGTGCTTGGGATATCATAAATAATCGCTTAAAACGATTGTCTTCAATTTAAAAAACCGCATTCAATTGAAATGCGGTTTTTTTGTAGGTGAGGTTTTACACCTCGCTTTTTAGACACCAAAGCCACGTTACATGAGCGCGAAGTAAATTCGCACCTACAGGGTTGCATATATTGTAGGTGAGGTATTATACCTCGCTTTTTAAACACCAAAGCCACGTTACATGAGCGCGAAGTAAATTCGCACCTACAGGATTGCATATATTGTAGGTGAGGTTTTACACCTCGCTTTTTAAACACCAAAGCCACGTTACATGAGCGCGAAATAAATTCGCACCTACAGGGTTGCATATATTGTAGGTGAGGTTTTACACCTCGCTTTTAATCTCAAAAGCCACGTTACATGAGCGCGAAATAAATTCGCACCTACAGGGTTGCATATATTGTAGGTGAGGTTTTACACCTCACTTTTTAAACACCAAAGCCATGTTACATGAGCGCGAAGTAAATTCGCACCTACAGGGTTGCACATATTGTAGGTGAGGTTTTACACCTCGCTTTTTAAACTTTTACTAACGCAACTATTTGAGCAAGCTTTTGATGATTAAGATCTCCCATTTGCTCGCTATTACTGAGCGCATAAATAAAACCTTCATGCTCAGCACAATCAATGTCATCTCGCGATTCAATTACGTTTGCCCAAAGCTCTAAATCATCTAAGTCTATTTCGTTACTTAAACAGCGCTTAAGGACATCAATTAAAACCTCGGTTGAGAGAGTATAATGAGTTTTATTGCTATCAGCAGGGCTTGAAACGATAACCGATATAGCTTCGTCCCTTTGCTCACCAAATGTAATAAATTCAGCTAATGCTTTTTGTGTATTCATAATATTTGTTATTCTTGGCTCACTGTTACTAAAAAGAATTATAATGACTCAACTTAACTGCGCTCAATGCCACAGTACTCTAACGTGTAATGTAGACGATATATCAGCGTGTTGGTGCAATGAGCTGCCGGCTATTTTACCGCTTGATATCACAGCAACAAGTTGTTTATGCCGCAAGTGCACGCTTAATAAAATAAATACTTTTTTAAAGGGTGTTTATACACAACCTATTAAAACTCAAATAGACTTTGCAAAACAATTTAGAGGTAACGAAAATTTAATTGAAGGGCTCGACTACACCATGCAAAGTGGTTACATGATATTTAGTAAGTGGTTTTTTTTAAAGCGTGGTTCGTGCTGCAAAAATGGTTGTAAAAATTGCCCTTATGATTTTAGAAAGTAAAAGCTATTTAATACAAATACGAACAAACATTGGTTTTTACCTTCTCATTTTCTTCTCTTTCACTTCTCCTTGTGAGTAATATTTTTAAATGCAATTATTCACAAAGAGGTTTTGAGGCGCTGCGCTTTTAACGTGAGCAAGCTTTACATATGCAACATGTCTACTTTTCTCCCGTGGCGATGGGCAATGAATCACTTGCGCCCCACTCACTCCACGAGCCATCATAAACACTTAAATTACTGTAACCACACTCGGTAGCAAATAACGCTAAAACACAGGCTGTAATACCTGAGCCACAGCTAAATTGTAGCTGCTGCGCATCACCGACCACGTCATTAAATATCGCTTTAATTTCAGTAAGTGGTTTTGCTTCACCTTTATTAAGTAAATCCATAAAAGGTAACGATCGACTATTTGGGATATTCCCGCTACGCATACCTTTTCGGGGTTCACTTTCTTCGCCTGTAAAACGCTTATAAGCACGTGCATCTAGCAATGCAGTGCTAGGCTCATCGATTGCGTCAACCACTTGTTGGCTATTAATAAAATACGCAGAGTTATAGTTTGCCGTAAAATCACCTTTACCTGACGCTTTGCTATAACCTTGTTGTGTGGCGTAATCGCTCTCTAACCACTTTTTAAGGCCACCACTGAGTACTTTAACATTGTGATGCCCCATAGCTTTAAACATCCACCACGCTCTTGCTGCGCTAAATAAACCGCCATCTTCGTATACAACTATAAACGAGTCGTTATTTACACCTGCATTTTGCATCACGTGGGTAAACTGCTGCTCGCTGCATATCATACTTGGTAAGGGATTTGATCTATCGGCCAATTCGTTTTTTATGTCAAAACGTTTAGCGCTAGGCAGCATTGCTTGAGGCGAATAAGCACCCAAAACACCTGGGCGCAGCATACCTGCATCAAATATCACTAATGCAGGATTATTAAGTTGCTCGTGTAATTGCTGACAGCTAATTAGGTTTTTCACTACGATTCCTTATCACCATGATACTTAGCAAACTCGTCATTACCCGTAAAACGCGCTTCAATCGCTTTAATGTGTTTATCTTCAGTGTGTTTCCAAACGCCAGGAATACAATATACATGTTCAATAAAGCTAAAAAACTTATCCTTTAATAATGTATTTGGTTGCCAGCCCTGCACTACTTCGTTCATATTCTCTGCTAGCTGCTCTGCAGTGCTTGCATGCTTTACCAAACCCTCAATGTTGTAACAGGCTTGTCCAAGAGTTAAAACTCGTTTATTGAGCAGCAATGCTTCTAAGCCGACCGTTGAATTAATCGTTAATACGGCTTCAGCGCACTTAATCAAATCACTTGTTTGATTTCCATTAGCAAAAATTGCAATCGGATCTTTTTCATAAAGATGAGCGTAATGTTTATGCCACGACGGATGCTCTTTAAAAACCACTTTTAAACTTGGATCGTTTAAGCTTTTGACCGCTTTAATCACCTCGTCGTAAAACATGTCCATAGAGTTTATCCACGGAGAAAAGCTAGCTAATTGAGTATCGTGAGGTACTTGAAAAGGCGCAAATATATAGCGTTCTGGCACATCGGCGCATTCAAATTCACAGCGCTTTTTATGATCAGCTCTTGGAATTAAATCCGGCGCACAAAAGTTTAGCTTATTTTGTGGGTCAAAATTTAGGTAAAAAGAAGGGTCACGGCTTAACGACGCATTATAGTTAATACCATTAGGGTCTAAACTGCTTGTACCGGGTAGTAAACCATTTTCATAATAAAACTGCTTAACACCTAATGCTTTTGCAGCCATAGCAACGGTCGTATTTGGAAGTTTATTGCCGTTCCAAATAACAATGCAGTCAGGATTAGTCTCGGTTAATAAGGCTAAATACTTAGCGTATCGTAATCGTTCAAATAAAACTAACCCAGCACTGTAAACAGCAGTAATAATAGGACTATTCCAGATAGCATTACGTGCTCTTTTGCGTTTTAGCTGAGAGTTAACTACATCAGTAAAATTAACTTGAAACGCATCTTTTAAAT
Source organism: Pseudoalteromonas sp. S8-8 (assembly GCF_000497875.1). Classification (NCBI taxonomy): domain Bacteria; kingdom Pseudomonadati; phylum Pseudomonadota; class Gammaproteobacteria; order Alteromonadales; family Pseudoalteromonadaceae; genus Pseudoalteromonas; species Pseudoalteromonas sp. S8-8. Next base: position 206,509 of record NZ_AUTR01000035.1, on the reverse strand, counting down.
ACTTAACAGCAGAAAGCTTAGGGGCTCCCATGATATGTAATTGGCAATCCATTGACAATTTTTTGATTATTTTTCTATAGTATTTTGCGTGTACATTTTTGCGAGAGATAAATAGGTAAGCCATACAAGCTATATTTGCCAATTATTGTTTTTATGAAATAATTCTAAGTGGACAATGACATCAAAGCAAGGTTCCCTTTACTTAATAATTACTTTAAAGCCTTTATGGCTACATTTTTATAATTTCACCACGAAGTGGTGCCATTCTAGAGAGAATATCGTTTTGCAAACTATGGCTAATGTTCTGCTCATTCATTGCATTTATAAGTAAATCAACCACATGATTAAAGTCTTTCTCTGTAATATGCATACCTGTATGGATTGCTACCATAGAGTCGCCATCGTATGTACATGGGCCTTCTACTAACATACACATATGAGTAATAAACCCTTGGCGAAAGTACGCTATATTGCTGTGTTCAAAGTAATGAATTATCTGCTCGTCATTACCTATTTGATAGATAAAGCTATCAACAATTCTGCCTATCCCCGCTTTACCATCGAGCTTTTGATAAAGCGATAATTGTGTTGAGCTAGCACAACTACAAAGCAATCCTACGCATACTATAAAAATACCAACGCTTTTCATTACCAATACCCTGTTACCGATAAATACCAACCTGTTTGATCGTCAGCTCCTGCAATGCTTCCTAAATCAAGGTAAGCCGCTGTCACACTTACGTGCTTATTAGGCATCCATGCTACAAATAAGTCTTTCCAATCTTGTTCGCCTAAGTTTAAGTTATTTGATTTTTGACGATACTCAACACCTACGGCGACTTCACGACTAAAAAATAGTGCTGTGCTGCCTTCAAATAGCACTTTACCACTACCATTTTCTCCACCGTAGCCAAGCAAACCAAGTTGATTAGCTTCGCTGTATCGTGTAGTTACGTTCCAAAACCAGTTATAGCCAGCAATAGCCCCTAAATGTAATTTACTAGCAGCGAGGTAGTAGTCAGTACCGCTAGTCTCTTCTGCGCCTACAAGTGTTGCAATACTGCCATCATCCAGTGATTTATGCTGAATACCTAAGCTAAGTTGTGGCCAATCACTGTAAACAATATCACCATATAAACGTATTTTAGCACCTGTAATTGATTGCTCTATTTCAGCATCAAGTGCTGGTACATCAAAGCGCTGTTGGGCATAACTGAGCTCAACACGATTAAATAAATTAAGTTGTGCACCACATACGTCAAGTGTGTAGTCGGTTACATCTGCGCGGCTACAAAAGCCATTTACCGAAAATTCATCATCACTTGCGTACCCAGCAAGTTGTGCCCACGGTACAATACCACCGCCGCCACTGCCTTCAATTTGAGAAACTCCCGGTGTAGCTAGCAGTTTTCCATTGCTTGCAATGCTCGGTACACTAATTATTAAAAACAAACTTGCTAATAAGTATTTAATTTTTTTCATAGTATTCCTCCAGCCATTCTTCTAATAGTTCTGCTTTTAAAGGTCTACTTAAGTAATAGCCTTGTGCATGATCGCACTGCATACCTCTAAGTAAATTTAATGAGCCAAGTGTTTCAACCCCCTCAGCTACAACCGAGAAACCTAGCTGATGCCCCAACGTAATTGATGATTGCACTATAAATTGATCTTTTTGCGATTCATCAAGTTTTAGGATAAAGCACTTATCTAGCTTAAGCTCATCAATCGGTAACATTTTTAATCGACCAAGTGATGTTTGCCCTACACCATAATCATCTAATGATATTTTAACGCCAATTGCCTTTAGGTTTTCGAGCGCTTTAATACCTTTTTCTTCGTTTTCGATCATATCGCGCTCAGTAAGCTCAATAGTGATCAGCTTAGGATCTACTTTGTACTTTTTAAGCGTACGAACTAATGCAGCATGAAAGCCCGGAAATGCTATATCTTGCGCAGATACATTTATTGCAGCCTGTAAGTTTATATTTTTAGACTGCCAATTAGCTACTTGTGCTACAACCGTATTAACAACCCACCCAGTAAGCTCAACAATAAGGCCCGACTGCTCAGCTAAGTCAATAAACAGTTCAGGATTAACCCAACTACCATCTTTTCGCTGCCAACGAATAAGTGACTCAACTTTATCTATTTTTTGCGTTTTCATGTGTAATTTGGGCTGATAGGTCATAAATAACTGACCATCATCATCGCTAATAGCCTGCTTTAATTCATCAAGCATTATTAAGCGCTCTAAGTGCGCCTCGTCCTCACCATTTTGATAATAATGTATGCTCTCTTGTGTGTTTGCAGCACTTTCAACAGCAATTAGCACGCGGCGCATTAAGTCATCACTTGCAATTCCTTGCGTAGGATACTGCACAATGCCCGCACTAAAGCGTAAGTTAATTTTTAGTTTTTGAATGGTGTAGCACGCTTGTAATTGTGCCATTAAGCCAACAATACCGCTTTTGTGTTCGCGCGCTGCCGCAGTCGGAAACACAGTTAAAAACTCATCGCCGCCAATACGAGCATGAAAGCCCCCTAACTCATCCGAAAACTCACTTATTCTGCAAGCAACCGCCTTTAGGCAGTCATCACCAATACGCGGACCGAGCTTATCGTTTATATGGCGAAGCCCTTTTATGTCTATTGCAACGAGCGTGTACTCGGCTGATGAATCTAACTCATCATCAAGCACCTCAAGCATGGCTGAGCGGTTATAAAAGCCTGTTAGGGAGTCGTGTCTGGCTTGAAAGCTAATTTGTTGCTCGCGCTGATTAATATCATTACCCATGCTATCAAACGCTGCGACTAGCGTGTCTATTTCGGTGCTTTGCCTTCGCCCTTTGAATTCAAATGCATAATTACCTTGTGCAAATTGCCTTGCTATTACAGCTAGTTGAGTAAGTGGCGTAGTTAAATTATTTGCAAATATGCTGCTCGTAATAACACCTACAAACATAGTTAAAATAGCTAAAATAATAAGTGTAAAAAGCAGTTTTTCGAAGTCACTATAACTTTGAGTTAAATCGGCACTCAGTAAAATAATTATGGGATGGGTCAACAACGATGGTAAATCTATTTCTCGGTTACGATACACTAAATACTCACCAAAAAACCGCGATGTGGTTACGGTACTAAAATAGCTAACAGGTTCAAATTGCTCAGGACGATTAGCTAATGAGCTAATAACAATATCGTCAGCACTGCCTATAAAACTTACATCCATACCTGTTAAGCTTTTTAGTTCATGGGCTACATTGTCATCAATTTTAAAACCCACCAAACTATAGGCCACTGTACGTGGCGCTTTTACAGGTAATAAAATAACTTGATACAGCTCGTTATTAAGCACCACAAAGCTAGACTCTTCTGGCGCACTTAAAAGCTCTTCCATCAAGGGCTTTAAGTTGTGTGCAAAAGCGTCTTCGTCAGTATTAGCGGAAATTAGCTTACCCGATAAATCAAGTAACAACATTAATTCGGCATCAATACGCTGACTGTGATTAAACAGCACGCTGCTGATTGTACCTGCATCTCTCGTTGCTACAGCTTGCTTAAAACCAAAATCGGAGGTGAGTACTTTTGCAGCGGTTAACAGTAGGCTTTCTTTTGACTTTAAATATTGCTTATAAACATTTTGCGCTACGGTAATATCTTGATTTACTTTTTCTTCTTGAAACTTACTCGTAGACCACCAAAAACTAAACAAGCTGACCATAGTGGTTAATAACACTAAGCCAACACATAAAATGGTTATGCGATTTCGTAAACTATTAGTCATTACCAACCTTAAACTTACTGCCAAAGGTATTTCTAGGTGCTGGAGTTGATGTGTTTACTATTATCTGTAACTGTTTTTGGGAATTAATTGTTATCATTTTTTTATTTTCCAATGGTGCTGTTTGTAATGGATGCCACACACTCACTTGTGCCGGCAGTGTATTAATAGGCAAATTTACATAGCCTTTTTTATCTGTTTTATATACGAATTTGCTGTTAGCTACATAAATATAGCCAACCATAGAGTCATGTATATTACACCCCAAAACAACAACCCCTTGTTGCTCAAACGTAATGGGCTCTTTTGGTTGGCCTGAATATAATCTTAGTTGAAAAGGCTTAGCTTGTGAAAAAGAATAAACATGATGGCGAATATTATCGCTGTTAGGAAAATTAACTTTTTGACCCTGTTGTACAACTAATAATTCGGGTAAAAACTGCTTATGGACTTGATCCATTATAGCAATGGGCAAATTTGATGGTGTGGCTTGTTTACCAGCAATATTAAGCTCAACCACTGCACCTGATAACTTTTGGCCGTGTTGATCTTCTATTACTAATTCAATATTCGCACTTAAAGCAAACTGACTAAAAAACAAACCTATAGCTAAAAAGTAATGACTTTTAGCAAACTTTTGCAATGCCCGTTCAAACATAACAATACCTAAACATTAATGTTAGGTTAAGTTAATTAGAGACGAGCGCTAATTGCAAGAATTATAGCCCAGTAACTAAAAATAAAGATTTAGTTACTGGCTTTATTAGCACTTAAGTGCTGTTATTTAACAATTAATCCGTAATCGTTATCTAAAATAGTAATAACTTCTTGGCGAGGATCTTCAGGGATTACGATATCTCTGCCAACAATTTTACTCGCTATGCCAACATAGGTATTTGACACTTCAAGCATTACTGATTCTGGTAAAATATAATCTTTAGCTAACTGCTCACGCTCACTCATGCGATCTTTATTTAATAATACGTCGCTCTCTGGCACATTATTAATAAGTAATTGGCGAAAACCTTCTTTAGAATTTTCAACAATTTTACCATTTTTGTATGCTGCTTCATCCCAAATACGTGACGAATCAGGCGTGCCTACTTCATCAATATATATAAGCTGTTGCGCGCCATTTAAATCCTCTACATAACCAAACTCAAATTTTGTATCTACAAAAATTTGGTTAAGCTTCGCTAGCTCATCACTAATTAATTTAAAACCTTCAACTAACAGTTTTTCGTATTTGGTTACGTCATCTGCCGATTTAAAGTTAAATACATCTAAGTTATTAGTAATGTTAGCGCGAGTAATATTTACATCATCAACTGGCGGAATATCAGCAACGCCTTCAATAATACCTTTTGTTGATGGCGTAATTAAAACGTTATCAAGCTTTTGGTTCGCTTTTAAATCCTCTGGCAAGTCAATACCACAAAAGTTACGTATGCCTTTAGCGTAGTCACGCCACATGCTACCCGTAATATATTGGCGAGCAATTGCCTCTACTTTTACTGTACTGGCTTTGCGTACAATCCACACATACGGATGTGGAATATCAACAATATGATTGCCCGCAAGACCCGCTTTATCAAATAACTTAAACCAATGGGCTGCCACTGAGTTTAGCGCTATACCTTTACCTGGTACGCCATTTAAACCGTTTTCGCCTTGCCAAATGCAATCAAATGCAGAAATTCGGTCTGAAATAACCATAATCGCAAGCTCAGTACCTGTCGGTACTTGGTAGCCTTTGTCTTTAATTAATCGTGCGCTGTCTTCATCAGTTAACCAATAAACTGAACGAACTTTACCGCTGTGTACTTCACCTTTGGTACGAATGGGTAAATCATCGTTTACGTCTAAAACTTTATAGCTAGTCATGCTATCTCCGGGGTTAGGGATGCTCTTTGAGCAAAGTATGGTATGGGGTTATATGGGCTGTATAATAATCTAGCCAACCTCAAAGCTCAATCGGATGCTTAAAACAAATAAAGGCATATATTTATAAGCGAGTCGCAATGGGGTAAACTTAATGTGCCAACCAGCCTGAGGAGATAGCTTGAACTACTTAACTGCCACTAAAAATAAAAAATACTTGATGTATATTTCTCAAAATTATTCATATGCTATTTTGAGGCCTATTCAGGCTGCAATATTAGCTCATGGTGGTGAAGTGCGCTGGTTTTTACAAGGTTTGGCAGTCAATCCTAATTTTTTAAAAAAAGAAGAAAAACGGCTTAATACAATAGAAGATATTCACGAATGGAAACCCGATGCAACGTTTGCACCGGCTAATTTAATACCCACTTTTTTCCCTGGTATCAAAGTAGGTGTGTTTCATGGCTTTGATGCAGGTAAGCTAGATAAAAAAGGGAATAACGATCATCTTAAAGCTAGAGGTTGTTTCGACCTGTATTGTACACAAGGCCCAAATACAACAATCCCATTTAAAGCCTTACAAAGAAAACTAGGCTATTTCAAGGTAACAGAAACTGGCTGGCCTCCTCTTGACCGATTATTTGATGGCATCACCGAAACGCCTTATACAAATAAATCAGACACCCGACCAACCTTATTAATCTGCTCTACATTTTCAAAGCGACTATCGCTTGCACCAAAGCTATATGAGCAAATAAAACATTTTAGTGAAACCGGAAAATGGCGAATTTTAATGCAATTTCATCCAAAAATGCCAACTGAATTGGTAAGCAAATATAAGGCATTAAGCAATCAAAATTTAACGTTTATTGAGACCGACGACGTAGTCCCTTTATTAAAATCAGCCGATGTTATGTTATGCGATACATCATCAGTACTTTTAATGTTTTTAGTCCAACGAAAACCTGTGGTCACCTTTTGTAATAATGCTCCTGAGGAACACCTACTTAATGTAACAGACCCTAATAAAGTTGAAGAAGCCTTAGAGCAGGCTTTCACGTACCCTAAAACACTTATGAAAAACATTGAAAACTATTGCCAAGAGCTTCATCCATATACTGATGGGCAGTCGAGTGAACGCGTAGTTGCTGCAACAAATGAGTTTTTATTAAGTGAAGATAAACTAAAACCTAAGCCATTTAATATTATTAGGCAATTTAAAACGCGCAGAAACCTCAATTATTGGAAATGGTAAAATAAAGTAATGATCAACCTAAAAAACGTAACTTTTAAGTGGCATAAAAGCGATAGCTCACCCACGCTCAACATAAAAGAGTTAGTTATAGAAAAAGGTGAGCATATTTTTTTACACGGTCCTAGTGGCTCAGGTAAATCGACATTGTTAGCGATTCTTGCTGGTATTAATACAGCCACCAGCGGTGAGGTATCAATTTTAGACCAAAACCTAACTACATTAAGCAATACTACCCGTGATGTTTTTAGAGCGGATCACATTGGCTACATTTTTCAAAACTTTAACCTGCTTCCTTATTTAACTCCTATTGAAAATATAACGCTTGGGTGTGAGTTTTCAAAAAGTCGAAAACAAAAAATATTAAAGCAATCATCAAATAAAAACTCTGCCTTACAAAAAGAAGCGATGCGGTTATTAAATGCTTTAGGCCTTACTGCGCAGTATCACCATAAAGATGTAGCGACATTGAGTATTGGACAGCAACAGCGCGTTGCTGCAGCTCGCGCATTTATAGGCAGCCCTGAATTAATAATTGCTGATGAGCCCACCTCTGCACTCGATACAAATAACCGTGAGAGCTTTATAAAGCTACTGTTTGAACAAGCAAAGTTATCTAATAGTACGCTGGTATTTGTGAGCCACGATGAAACACTAAAGCCTTTATTTGACCGCTCCATTGACCTTATAAGCTTGCAGGAACAAGTATGATTCTCGCTAAACTTGCTTACAAAAGCTTATTAAACCGCCGCGCAAGTGTACTGCTTACATTATTTACTATCGCAATTAGTGTAATGTTACTTTTAAGTATTGAGCGTGTACGAATTGATGCTAAAAGTAGTTTTAGTAATACTATTTCGGGCACTGATTTAATTGTTGGTGCGCGTACCGGCGACATACAGTTGCTGCTTTCGTCAGTATTTAGAATTGGCCATACTAATAACGGCGTAAGCTGGAAAAGTTATGAATACATAACAAGTCAGCGAGGCGTAAAATGGAGCATACCTATAAGCCTAGGCGACAGCCATAAAGGCCAAGCGGTACTAGGCACAACACTTGATTACTTTAGCCATTATCGCTTTGCAAAAAAACAAAACTTAACCTTTAACAAAGGCCACCCTTTTGCTGCAATTAACGAAGTGGTGCTAGGTAGTGAAGTTGCAAATAAATTAGGTTATAAACTTAACGACTCTATTGTTATATCGCACGGTATGGGGAACACCAGCTTTCATCATCATGACGATAACCCATTTAAAGTCGTCGGTATTTTAAACCCTACTGGCACGCCTGTTGATAAAACGCTGCATATTCCTTTGGCTGCAATCGATTTAATTCACGGCGGTAAAGCTAGCCTTGAGCATGAGCAAGAGCAAGAGCAAGAGCAAGAGCAAGACGAACATAACGACCTAGTTGGGCATCCAAAACAAATTACAGCATTTTTAATGGGATTTAATTCGCCTTTATACACGCTACAAATTAGGCGCAATATAAATCAATATAAGCCAGAAGCCCTGCTTGGGATTATGCCAACCGTAACACTTAAAGAGTTATGGGAAATGCTCGCCATAGTAGAAAAAATACTTTTGCTATTCTCAGCTGTTGTCGTGTTAGTAAGCCTACTTGGCATGCTAACGACATTGCTTGCAAATTTAAGTCAGCGTCGTCGCGAACTTGCTATATTACGTTCGGTAGGCGCTCGCCCTTGGCATTTATTTACACTTATAAGTATTGAGTCACTACTGACCACTTTACTTGGTTGCCTAGTAGGTAGTGTGCTTTACTATTTAGTTATTTTTTCAGCCGGCGGTTACTTACAAAGCCATGCCGGTATAAGCGTAAATATCACAATACTCTCTTACTATGAACTGGGCTTAATCGGCGTTATTATGGCAGCCGGTTTTATTATTGGCTTAATACCCGCTACTCGCGCTTATTTTTATTCACTCAGCGATGGTATGAGTATAAAAGCATAATTTTTAGGGATTTTATGACATTTTTTAAAACAGCTTTTCAGTACATTGCTGCTATTGGCTTATTATTTATAAGCGTAGCGAGTTATGCTAATCCACCAAAAGAAATTTTTTGGGAAGACTTAATCCCTAAAAACCACGTGCAAATAGACACTCAAGCACAAGCTAATCACGAAGGTAGTGATCAAAACTGGGTGCAACCCGATTTAGATGCTCCAGTGGTAAAGGCACTTGATGGCCAATCGGTGAGTTTGCCTGGTTTTGTTGTGCCACTTGAGGGCGATAGCGAAGTAATTACCGAGTTTTTACTCGTTCCTTATTTTGGCGCCTGTATACACGTACCACCACCACCGCCAAATCAAATAGTCCATGTAACAATTAAAGGTGGAGTACCAATAGATAGCCTATACGACGCAATTGTTGTAACTGGAATAATAAGTACTGAAACATGGTCGGGCGAAATAGCGCAGGTAGGATATAAAATGAAAGCGGTCGGTGTAGCACCGTTCGAGCTTTAAAATAAAGGGCCCGCTTTTAAAGCTGGCCCTTAAATATCATTAAATTTAGAATCGATAAAATTTAAATAACTGAATATTCAAATAACTAGGGCGTGTTGATCTTTGTGGATTGAAATTTGTTCAATCTAGGGGCGATTTAATCGCGGCGCGAGGTTTGTAACCTAGCGGGCTAAGTAAAAATCGAGCAACAAAGAGTTAATCGCCCCTAGAAAGAACCCAAAGGGCAGCGCATGTTTGGCATTTATGCTGCGTTATCGCCAATTTATGGGGAATAACCACACAACATAGGCTCTGCCTTGCCTAAATACCAAACAGTCTGCTGCAAAATCAATCACGAAAGGTCAACACGCCCTGGATAACTACTTTTGGCAATTTGAGCAAAAAATAGTACTGCGCTGCCCCAATCTAATTTCTTCCAATTCGTTTTCACACGTCATACATGGCTTGCCTTTGCGCCCATATACTAATAACTCTTGAGCAAAATACCCGGGCTTACCATCACTTTGTGAAAAGTCTTTAAGCGTTGTACCACCTTGCATAATGGCCGCAGCAAGCGTGTCTTTTATAATAGGGATAAGTGCTTGATAACGTTTGAGCGATACTTTTCCCGCTTCTCGCTTTGGATGTATACCCGCTTTGAATAACGATTCATTCGCGTAAATATTACCAACACCAACCACCACTGCGTTATCCATAATAAATTGCTTTACGGGTACTTTTTTATTGCGCGACTGTTCGTACACGCGTTTAGCAAAAAAATCATCGGTAAGCGGCTCAGGGCCAAGCTTAGAGAGTAGCTTATGCACTTCACCTGGCTCTTGCCATAAGCAGCAACCAAAGCGACGAGGATCATTTAAGCGCAGTGCTTTACCGTTACCAAAAATAAACTCTACGTGGTCATGCTTTTTAAGCGGCTCACTTTTATCTACAACACGTAAATTACCTGACATACCCAAATGTAAAATAGTGCTCCCAAGTTCACAGTGTAAAAGTAAGTATTTAGCTCGTCGTTCAATACTAGTAACAATTAGCCCTTCAAGTTGATACACGTCATCTGGCACTGGCCAGCGCATACTGGCATTGTAAATATTTACCTTTGTAACAACTTGGTTTTGTACGTGGGGAGTGATGCCCATTCGGCTCACTTCTACCTCTGGTAATTCAGGCATTAATTAGACTCACTTTGTGAAAAATCAAAACTAGGAAATAACTGCCGTGCAGTTTTTAAATCGAGTGCGAGTATTCGTTGGCTACTCTTTTCGAGTAAGTAATATTGCCCATCGCCTTTATAAAGCAAATAAACCCAAGGTAAACTCTCGCCAGCCAACTCAAATGTAGCAACATATAAAGGTGCATTAGGATTAAAAACAACAGATTCGTTAACACCCATTAACCGCGCGCTTTGCCATTGGTTAATTAAATCACTAAGTTGCTGCTCAGATGCTTGCCACACAAGCGGTATGTCTTTTTGTAGTGGGGTTGTACGCCAGCTTGTTCCTATTCGCTCAATTTTTTGATCAACAAATTGCAGTGTCAGTACAAAACTTTGCTGAGGGAGTACGGCTTGTAATGTTGGTTTATCCTCCCCTCCCAAAAGTTGCTTATGCCAGCCATTTAAGAAGAAGATCATAATCAACATCGAAAATATTATAACGTTGTTCCAACCTTTACGGCCCAGTCGCATATTAATACACCTAGTAAATTCAAGATTTTAAAGTGTAACTAAAACTTAATTGCGCTGTCTATATGTTAAAGGCCCCAGACTTTGTTAGAATATCGGCAAATTTAAAGGAGTTCCGTCAATGTCTATGTATGTAGTGGGCCATAAAATCCCAGATTCAGATTCTATTTGTGGTGCAATTGCACTGGCTTATTTAAAAAACCAAATCGATGAGCCTGCAATTCCAACTCGTCTTGGTGAAATTTCACCTGAAACTCAATTTATCCTTGATAAATTTGGCTTCGAAGCACCAGAGCTTAAATTAAGCTACGCGGGTGAAGATGTGTATATTGTAGATCACACAGAAAAAACACAAGCACCCGATGATATCGACCAAGCTCGCGTTGTTGGCGTGGTAGATCACCACAAATTAGGTGACTTAACATCATCTACTCCGCTTGAATGTTGGATTCGTCCTGTTGGTTGTTCAAACACCATTATTAAAATGATGTACGACTTCTACAGCGTAGAAATCCCTAAAGACATCGCGGGTATTATGATGTGTGCAATTTTAAGCGACACTGTCATATTTAAATCACCAACATGTACCACTGCCGATATTAAATGTGTTGAAGCGCTAGCTGAAATTGCAGGCGTAGAAGACTTTAAAGAATTGGGTATGGATATGTTCCGCGTTAAATCTGCGGTAGAAGACACACCAGCACGTGATTTAGTAATGCGTGACTTTAAAGATTTCAACATGAACGGTAACCTAGTAGGCATTGGCCAACTAGAAGTAATCGACCTTGCTGTTTTTGACGATATTAAAGCAGACCTTGCAGCCGATATTGCTAAGCTAAAAGTTGAGGGTAATCGCCACTCTGTATTTTTACTGCTTACCGATATAATGAAAGAAGGCTCAGAAATGCTAATTGTATCTGACGATGCAAACTTAGTTGAGCAGGCTTACGGTGTAAAACCAGAGAATGATAAAGTATGGTTAGATGGTGTACTGAGCCGTAAAAAGCAAGTAGTACCACCACTACAAGATGCATTCACAAAAATCTAATTGTGTTTTCATTTATTGATTTAAAAGCCTTGTTGGTTATGCCAACGAGGTTTTTTTATGTCAATTCGCTAATCATAGTTTAAAAACAAAAAACCCAGCCTAAGCTGGGTTTTTAAATTCTAAAAGAAGAACTAAAATTACTTAATTTTAGCTTCTTTAAAAAGAACATGTTTACGAATCTTTGGATCAAACTTTTTGATTTCCATCTTCTCAGGCATGTTACGTTTGTTTTTGTCAGTAGTGTAGAAAAAACCAGTACCGGCAGTTGAAACTAAACGGATTTTATCGCGCATGATTCAGATCCTTAAACTTTAACGCCGCGAGCACGGATTTCTGTAAGAACCGTGTCGATGCCTTTTTTATCGATAATACGCATACCTTTAGTAGTAGTGCGTAATGTTACAAAACGTTTTTCACTTTCAACCCAAAAACGGTGTGTTTGTAGGTTAGGTAGGAAACGACGTCTAGTCGCGTTTCTCGCGTGTGAACGGTGATTACCAACCGCTGGACGCTTACCTGTAACTTGACATACTTTAGACATGTCTATATATCTCCAATAACTTCGCTCGAGCTTAATTTAATCTAAGGCCGTGTATTTCCGCCCTAGAGATAAATCGAAGGGCGCTCTTTATACAGCTTTTACAGGCAAAGATCAAACACTGATCTATCCAATCAGCTCATATATGTAAATTTGATAGCGGCTAATTATAAAGATCGAATGCCCTTAGGGAAAGTAAAAACTGCATTTAAATTAAACTAATTTGCCAAAACACGTTAAACAGCTCATTTTTAACACACTTATGTGTCTAACAAAGCTAAATCAGGCCTCGCTCGGCAAACGAAACACAGGTTTCTCCACCAACAATGATGTGATCGAGCACACTTATGTCGACCAATTGCAGTGCTTGCTGCAATTTATTCGTAATAAGTTTGTCTGCTTGGCTCGGTTCTGCAATACCACTTGGGTGATTATGCGCAAAAATAACAGCGGCTGCATTATTTTTAAGGGCAGCCTTTACCACTTCACGCGGATACACACTGGCAGAATTAATTGTGCCATAAAAAAGTATTTCGTCTTTTACTAATCTATTTTGGCTATCTAGGTATAACACCATAAATACTTCTTGTTGCAAGCCTCGCATTTGAATTGTTAGATAGTCATAAACTGAGTTTGGCGAATTAAACACTGCATCTCGTTGGCAACGCTCCTGCATATAACGTTGGCTTAGCTCTAATACAGCTTGTAGCTGCACATACTTAGCGGTCCCTAACCCCTTTTGAGAGCAAAACTCCTCAATACTGGCATTAAACAAATTATGTAGGGTTTTATTTTCATTTAGTAGATGCTGAGCCAACTCAATTACATTCATTCCTGGTAACCCTGTTCGTAAAAATATGGCAAGGAGCTCAGCATCAGTAAGTGCTTTAGCTCCTTTGGAGATGAGTTTTTCACGAGGTCGAAGTGAGTTTGGAAGTGAAGTAAGTTGCATTGTTCATCCTTGAGAGGCGAAAGTGTCTTATAAATGTAATGCAAATTTAAAATTTAGCCTGTTATTTCGAATTAAAAAACTTCGCTGTACGGGTAAAGATTTGTTATTTTAAGCCCAATATTTAATAAAAACTGATGAACATTCATGACTAACTTAACAAACAAAAAAATTGTACTAGGTATTACCGGCGGTATTGCAGCTTATAAATGCGCAGAACTCGTTAGGCGATTAAAAGACGCTGGTTGTGAAGTAAAAGTAGTTATGACTGAATCAGCTAAACACTTTATTACACCACTGACCATGCAAGCCGTTAGTGGAGAAACAGTCTCTGACTCATTACTAGACCCTTCTGCTGAAGCTTCAATGGGGCATATTGAATTTGCAAAATGGGCTGACTTAATTTTAGTTGCCCCAGCTACCTGCAATATTATTGCAAAAATGGCAGCCGGCATTGCTGACGACCTACTAACGACGTTACTGCTAGCAACGCCTGCAAAAGTAGCTGTAGCACCAGCCATGAACCAGCAAATGTATGCACACGCAGCTACACAAGCAAATTTAGCCACATTAAAAGCACGTAACGTACTTCTTTGGGGCCCAGGTAAAGGTGAGCAAGCCTGTGGCGATATCGGCGCTGGGCGAATGTTAGAGCCACATGAGCTAGTTGCACTATGTACAGCAAAAGAGCAACCGCAATTACTTGCAGGAAAAACAATTACAATAACGGCAGGCCCAACGCGAGAGCCTCTCGATCCGGTACGTTTTATATCAAATCACAGCTCTGGAAAAATGGGTTATGCACTGGCAGAGGCCGCTTTGCAACTCGGTGCTACGGTTAATTTAATTTCGGGTCCAGTCACTATAAAAGCCCCTACTGGCGTAAACCTTATCAATATAGAAAGCGCTGAGGAGCTATTAACTGAGTCACTTACCTATGCACCACAGTCAGATGCATTTATTGGCTGCGCCGCTGTTGCGGATTATCGAGCTGCAAACATTGCGACTCAAAAAATGAAAAAACAAGGCGACGAACTCACCCTTACTTTAACTAAAAACCCTGACGTAATTGCAGCTATTGCCAACCTTACACAAAACCGCCCCTATACGGTTGGATTTGCCGCCGAAACTCAAAATGTAGAAAGCTATGCTAAAGGTAAACTAAAAAATAAAAATCTAGATATGATTTGCGCTAATGACGTATCAAAAAGTGGCTTAGGGTTTAATTCCGATCATAATGCTTTAACACTATACTGGCATAACGAACAACTAGAATTACCAACTACAAGTAAAATAGAAATAGCTCGCAAGGTGATCGAACAGCTGGCCAAACATCTATAAAAGGCTGGAAACAAACTGAATAAAACATTAACATACGCCAATCATTTGAACAAAAAATGACTAGGGTTCTTAACTGCGCCACTAAGAATAACTAATAAAAAGGAATGTTCATGCCTGCGACAAAAAGAAGTAATCGCAAAGAGCAAATACTGCAAGCACTCGCACAAATGTTAGAAACTAATTTAGGACAACGTATCACCACAGCAAAACTAGCTGCTGAGGTGGGTGTGTCTGAAGCCGCGCTATACCGTCACTTTCCGAGCAAAGCGCGTATGTTTGAGGGCTTAATTGAGTTTATTGAAGATACCCTTTTATCTCGTATAAATATTATTATTGAAAACGAAAAAGAAAGCCAAACGCGCATTTATAACATTCTATTATTACTTCTAACCTTTGCTGAAAAAAATCCAGGCATTACTCGTATTTTAACTGGCGACGCATTACAAGGTGAGCAGGAACGTTTACGCGAGCGGGTACAAAGCTTGTTTGAAAAATTAGAAACTCAGTTTAAACAAGTACTTCGTGAGCGTAAATTACGTGAAGGTAAAAACTTTCAAAGTGATGAGCTTACACTTGCAAACTTTTTACTTGCCTACGTTGAAGGCAAAATGAATCAGTTTGTACGTAGCGACTTTAAAGCAAAGCCAAGTGTTCAATTTGAAAAACAATGGCTTGAGCTACAAAAAATTTGGCTGTAATGTTTCCTAAATTAATAAATTAAATACCAAAAAACGACCTACGGGTCGTTTTGTCGTATGTAGCTGCCATTTATCTGATCCGCTCGAATTGTGAGCCAAACTCGTTACAATGAAACAATGTCATAATACGAGAATCAATAATGAAAACAAAACTCACCTTATTAAGCACGGCACTCGTTGCCAGCTTAACTAGCACCGGCATACACGCCAAAGAATCGCTACAATTTAAAGACGTTTTTAGTTTTAAATCAGCTAAAAGCACGCAACTATCTGACAATGGTCAAGTACTCACTTTTAGTGCAACGCCGTATCGTGGAAATGCAACTGGCCAAGTTTACTCACTACAAAGCAATACTCTCATCGCAGAAGTAGAACGCGGCACTAAACCTCATATTAATAAAGCCGCTAACTGGGTCGCTTTTACACAAGTACCTACCTTACTTGAAAAAGAAACAACCAAAAAAAAAGACACACTTAAAAACAATCTGGTACTCGTAAACACACAATCAGGTGCTCAACAAAGCTTTGCTGATGTAAAAGATTACACGTTATCTGATGACGGTATGTGGCTTGCTTATCGTTTAAATAAAAAAGACGATGACGCAAAAGTAGAAGATAAAACCGATAGCACTAAAAACGAAGAAGATAACGCTATCACGCCCGATAAAAAAGATAAGAGCTATGCGCTTGTTATCGTAAATTTATCTGATAAACGCACCCATACAATAGAAAACGTATTTAGCTATGCTATTAACTCAGCCAACAGCCAGCTATTAGTGAGTCAAAGTTACAGCGATGGTAATAACAACCAAATAGCGTTAATTGAGCTAAGTGACTTTACTAGCAGTGTATTAATTGATGAACCGGGCGTAACCGCAAATAAAATAGCGTGGCACCCAGCTGACAATATTGCAGCGTTTACATTGGGTAACTATGTAAATGATGACACGCGCCGTCGAAGCTACACTTTACAGCTATATAAAAACGATAAACTTTCAACAATAGCCTCACCTGATAAAACATGGACCCTAGGTAAAACAGCCACCCTTGAATGGTCAGAAAATGGCGAGCGCTTATATTTTGAAAACCATCCAAAATTAGCAGCTAAAGTAAAAGCCAAAGAATATACCAACGAAGCCTCATTGTACGATTTTGACACCATACGTGAACATAAAGGTTTAGATGTATGGCACAACAACGATGCGCAAATAAAACCGCGTGAAGAACAACAATGGAACGAAGTTAATAAAAATCGCCATTACAGCGCGGTGTATCACGTTAACTCGCAAAAAGTGGTACAGCTAAGTACCACTAATATGCCTGAGGTTGCACTAAACCCTGAGCGAGATGTATCTTTACTTGGCTCATCTAACATCCCCTACCTAGAAAAAATAATGTACGGCGGTTTTTTTGCTGATTACTTTGCAGTAAATATAAACACCGGTAAACAAACTCCAATTATTAGTAACTATCCGTTTAGACCAAGCCTTGCACCAAATGGTGAATTTGCAGCTTATTTTAACGACAGCCAAATACAGTTAAAAGATTTAAAAAATAATAAAGTAACACCGCTTACAAAAGCGATTCAGGCAACCTTTGCTGATGATAAACACGACTACCCTTCGACTCAACCTGGTTATGGTTTTGCTGGTTGGATGACCGATAGCAGCCAAGTGCTTGCTTATAGTAAATACGATATTTGGGCGTTTGACGTAAAAACGCAGCAAGCTAAACGCCTAACTAATGGTAAACAAAGCAATTCGCAGTACCGTGTTATTAAGCTTGATAAAACCCAAGTGGGCTTTAAAAAAGGCGATACATTACTTGTCTCTGCTATTAATCTACAAACTAAACAAAGCGAAGTGGCAAAGCTCGACTTAACCACTAACACAATAACTAACGTGCTTAGCGGTAATAAACGCTTTGATATGGTTAAAAAAGCCAAAAAGGCTGACAAGTATTTATTCACCTCGCAAACTTATAGCCAATTTCCTGATTACTACCAAACTAATTTTAGCTTTAGCGCACCAAAACAAGTAACCACGCTAAACCCACAAATTAGTAATTTTGCCTGGGGCGAAAAGCCAGAACTAATAAGCTATAAAGGCTTTGACGGCGAAGATTTACAAGGCGTCCTAATAAAACCAGCGGGATATAAAAAAGGCGATAAAGTACCTGTGGTTGTGTATTTTTATCGTTATATGAGCCAGCGCATGTATGACTTTCCAAAAATGGAATTAAACCATCGCCCTAACTTTCCTATGTTTACCTCAAATGGTTATGCGGTATTTTTACCTGATATTCGCTTTGAAATAGGTCACCCTGGTAAATCGTCAACGCAAACCATGATAAACGCCACTCAAAAGCTAATTGATTTAGGCATAGCTGATAAAAATAAAATTGGCTTGCAGGGTCACTCTTGGGCGGGCTATCAAAGTGCGTTTATGATAACCCAAACAGATATGTTTAAAGCGGTTGTATCTGGCGCTCCAGTATCAAACATGACAAGTGCTTACAGTGGCATACGTTTAAAATCGGGCCTTGCTCGTCAATTTCAATACGAAACAGGACAAAGCCGTATTGGCAAAAACTTATTTGAAGCACCAGAACTTTATATAGAAAACTCACCGGTGTTTTTTGCAGACAAAGTTAATACGCCTATCTTAATAATGTCTGGCGACAAAGACGATGCAGTACCTTGGCATGAGAGCGTGCAGTATTACTTAGCTCTGCGCCGTGCAGGAAAAGATGCTACATTTTTACAATACGAAGGTGAACCACACCACTTGAAAAAGTTTCCTAATCAGGTCGATTTTTCAGTACGTATGATGCAGTACTTTGATCATTACTTAAAAGGCAAACCAGCTGAAAAGTGGATGACAAAAGGCGAGGCATTTATAGAGGAATAGATATAACATTTATTCAGAGCTCTACGTAAGCGATAACGTTGAGCTCTGCGTCAATTAAATCAAGGCGAGGCATATTACATTTAAGTAATCAGTCACTACCTAGTCCTTCATACCTTTGAAAAATGCTGTAATGATCTTTAAACTTTTATAAACACCACCGTATATAAGCGTTTTAATCAAAGTAAAAAACTATAATAAAAGCCTAATATAAGTAATAATCACTAAATTCAGAGGTTAAAGAGTCGTTCATTATGCTAGGTTTTTGGTACAAAGAGTTTCCACAATACCCAAAAGACCATAAGGATTTTTGGCGTACTCGCTTAATAGCTCACTCTTTACTAATAACTACATGTTACTTTTTAGCTTTAACACTCCTCAATCTTTTTTATTTTGAAAGCTATGACATTGCTTTAATTGATGCCTTAGGACTTACGATATCGTTAGGTATTTATACTTGGTTTAATAAAACAGCCAATGTAAATGCAGCAGCGTGGGCTGTCACCCTTATGGTCGTTAGCTTAATAATGATGTTTGTGGTTTCTGTAGGTGGGCATGCGCATTCTTTATTTTGGGCGACGTTAATCCCGCCTTTTAGCTTTTTTTTAGTTGGAAGAAACTGGGGAAGCCTATTTAGTGCAGTCGCCTTTACTATTTGTGCGTATCTTGTGTATTTACAACAACAGCAAACTGTAACAATTGGCTTAGGCTCTTTATTTAATCTCATAGAGGTAAGTCTTGCTCATATTTTAATTTTTAGATTTTACGAAAAAACACGGTTTTCGGCATACACTCGATTATCTATCCGTAACTTAGAAATTCAACACTTAGCAGAAACCGATAAGTTAACGGGGCTTTATAACAGGCAAAAATTTGATTTTGAATTATCACAGTTAATTGCTAAAAATGACGTTTTTAAAACCCCGCATTGCTTACTTATTTGCGATATAGACCACTTCAAAAATATAAATGATACCTACGGGCATTTAGTTGGCGATAACGTACTCACTGAATTTTCTAAAATATTAAAAATGCGTATGGGAAATGATGCACTTATTGCGCGATGGGGTGGAGAAGAATTCACTATTATTTTATCCAACACCTCTTTAAATGATAGCGCTAAAAAAGCCGATGACCTGAGAAAGTATATTGCCGAAAACACAATTACAAATGTAGCATTTACTATAAGTATTGGGTTAGCAACGATACAAAAAGACGATACAGTGCTAAAACTATTGGAACGGGCTGATACTGCGCTATATAAGGCTAAAAATAATGGACGCAATAAAGTATGTGTTAGCGATAACGATTCAACCGTTATCGCTCAATCAACCTACTTAAATGGGTTTATAGCCTAAACTTAAGCGTACTGCCCACAAGCAAATCCACAGCTCCAAGCATACTGGAAATTGTAGCCCCCTAACCAACCCGTTACGTCAGTTACTTCGCCTATAAAGTATAGGCCTTTAGCTTTTTTAGCTTCAAAGGTTTTTGAGCTCAACTCGTCGGTATCTACACCGCCCAATGTTACTTCTGCTGTTCTATAACCTTCTGTGCCATTGGGTTTAATTTGCCAAGCATGAATATAATTTACCAGCTCATCTATTTGGGCATGTGTAAGCTGATTAATATTACAATCTGGTATCGCTTTGCTTTCGTGCAGTATTTCTATAAAGCGTTTAGGTAAAATAGTCGAAAGGCTGTTTTTTAACGACTTTTGGGCTTGTGTTTCACGCCAATCAGCAAGTTGCTGCCTTAAATCAATTTCAGGTAATAGGTTTATAGTTACAGCCTGCCCTGCTCGCCAAAATGAGCTTATTTGCAATATTGCAGGGCCCGATAACCCTCGGTGAGTAAAGAGGATATTTTCTTTAAATACGGTGCCGTCTTCGCTTGAAACTTCACATGGAATACTAATTCCCGAAAGCCCTTCAAAACGCTCTTTATCATGCTGATGCAAAGTAAACGGCACAAGTGCAGCCATAGTTGGTAACACGCTTAAGCCAAACTGCCCTGCAATTTTATAACCTATTGGTGTAGCCCCTAGTTTTGGCATGGTTAAGCCACCCGATGCAATAACTAACGACTCACAGCTTAAGGTTTCTTGCTCTGTGGTAACGCTATAGCCGGTTTCGGTTTTTGATACGCTGATCACTTCACTGCGTAGCTTTATATTTACTCCGGCCCACTCACATTCGGTTAGTAAAATATCAACAATGTCTTGTGCATTGTTATCGCAAAAAAGCTGGCCTAGTGTTTTATGGTGATACGCCAAGCCATGTCTGTCCACCAGCTCAATAAAGTCATGCTGTGTATAACGACTTAAGCATGATTTAACAAAATGAGAGTTTGTGCATAAGTAGTTATCCGGGGTTGCATTTTCATTTGTAAAATTGCAACGCCCACCACCACTTATTAAAATTTTACGACCTGGTTTTTTTCCCATATCAAGTACTGTAACGCTTCGGCCACGGTATCCAGCTTGCGCTGCACACATTAATCCTGCAGCTCCCGCACCTATTACAATTACATCTACTTGGGTCATTTATTTATCTCATTAAAAAATTTGCTCGATTATAGCAAAGTTTAATAGCTAACAACGCAGCATTTGAATTATTAGTAATAACACAACAAAAACACATCAGTAATAAGTGGGGAATAATTACTCGCACAATAAAACAACCCTTTATGCTTATTTTTAATTTATATGACAAATACTAAACAACGAGTAAACCGCTAAAAACCTGGGTTATAACTAAATGAAAGAGGTACATAATAAATTGATATTTTAACCTAATTAACAGATCGTTTACTTTTGTTCCCGCATCGTGATCTTATATCACGAAATAATAAATAAAAATCTAGGGATAATTATGACAACTAGTAAAACTTTTAAAAGATGCGCAATTGCAATTACAGTTAGTACGCTTTTTGCAGCAACATCTGGCATGGCTCAATCAGTTTCAAGTTCAATGGCTGAAACATCTGCTAAACTACAAAGCCAAGGCAGTTTCGAAACTCAGTTCATTATTAAATATAAAAATAATAACGAAATGGCGAGCCTCTCAACTGCAGACGCAAGCCCGTCTAGCATGAAAAAGCGCGCACAAAGCTTTGTTAAAAACTTCGCTTCTAAAAAAGGCAAAGTAAAAGCAAAATACATTCGTGCAATGGCACTTAATAACCATCACGTAATGCGTGCTGATAAAAAATTAAGTACAGCAGAAGCGCAAGAATTTATGCAAGAAATGGTTGATTCAGGCAATGTGGAATACATTGAAGTGGATCAAATGTTAAAGCCGTTTTCAACTCCTAACGACCCTCGCTTTGATGACCAATGGCATTACTACGAGCAAGCCGGTGGTTTAAACTTACCGACGGCATGGGATACCGCAACGGGTAGCGGTGTAGTTGTAGCCGTACTAGATACAGGTTACCGCCCACATGCCGATTTAAATGCTAACATTTTACCGGGTTACGATATGATCTCTAACCTATCGGTAGCTAACGATGGCGGTGGTCGCGATAGCGATGCACGTGATCCTGGTGATGCAGTTGCTGCGAATGAATGTGGTACTAACGGTGCACAAAACTCTAGCTGGCACGGCACGCACGTAGCCGGCACAGTTGCTGCGGTAACCAATAACGGCGAAGGCGTTGCAGGCGTAGCTTATAACGCAAAAGTAGTGCCTGTTCGTGTACTTGGTAAATGTGGTGGTTTAACCTCAGATATTGCAGATGGTATTATTTGGGCATCTGGTGGAAGTGTTTCAGGCATTCCTGCCAACTCAAACCCTGCAGATGTAATAAACATGAGTTTAGGCGGCAGCGGTTCATGTAGCTCTACAACTCAAAATGCAATTAACACAGCACGCAGTAACGGCACTGTGGTAGTTATTGCTGCAGGTAACGATAACGATAACTCGGCAAACTACAACCCAGGTAACTGTAATGGTGTAGTAAACGTAGCATCAGTAGGTCGTAATGGCGGTCGAGCTTATTACTCAAACTACGGTAGCAATATTGATGTTGCAGCACCGGGTGGCGCGCAAAGTTTTGCAAACGACTCTGAAGGTGTTCTATCAACTTACAATTCAGGTTCGTCTACACCTTCAAGCGACAGCTACGGTTATTCGCAAGGTACATCAATGGCTGCGCCTCACGTAGCAGGTGTTGCGGCACTTATTAAGCAAGCAAAACCAGATGCAACGCCTGACGAAATAGAAAGTATTTTAAAATCAACAACCCGTTCGTTCCCTGCTACATGTACTAGCTGTGGTACGGGTATTGTTGATGCAGCCGCAGCTGTTGCAGCAGCAAGTGGCGGCACTACTCCACCTACAGGCGGTGATAGCGAGCTTATTAATGGTGAAGCTAAAACAGGTTTAAGTGGGGCTGCAAATGCACAAGCGTTTTACACTATGACCGTACCAAGCGGTGCAACTAACGTAACATTCACTATGAGTGGTGGTACTGGTGATGCTGATTTATACGTACGTGCGGGCAGTAAACCTACAACTACTACCTATGACTGTCGCCCTTATAAAGGCGGTAATAGCGAAGAGTGTTCTATTGATAACCCTACTGCGGGAACTTACCACGTAATGCTTAACGGCTACTCTGCGTATTCAGCTGTGAGCTTGGTAGGTAATATTACTGGTGGTTCATCGTCTGGTGGCGGTACAGGCACTCCACAAGCTGGCGGAGGCACTATAAGCGATGTGACAGCCAATACTGGTCAGTGGAAACATTACACGTTAGATGTACCTGCAGGAATGAGTACGTTTACAGTAACAACGTCGGGTGGAAGTGGCGATGCAGACTTATTTGTAAAATATGGCAGCCAACCAACAACCACTACGTACGATTGTCGCCCTTATAAAAATGGCAACGCAGAAACATGTACATTTACCAATCCACAAGCAGGTACTTGGCACTTAAGTGTTAACGCCTATAGCACTTTCTCTGGTTTAACACTTAGCGGACAATACCAACCGTAATTTAAAATTTGAGCCGTAAATAAAAAACCGATGTTGTTTCCAACATCGGTTTTTAAATAGTAAGTAGCTGATTAATTAAAGCTAAAACCTACACTTTATTACTGTTATAGCTTCTCTAGTACTGATTCTGCGCGGCTTACAACAAACTCTTTGTCTTGCTCTACAAATAAACCAGTTACTACTGCATTTTCAACAATCATAGCGTAACGCGTTGAACGTAAACCACCAAAACTAGCGGTATCTTTATCAAGCCCTAACGATTTAGTGAAACTTCCATCGCCATCAGCAAGCATTGTAATTTCTTGCGCGTTTTGCGAGTCGCCCCATGCTTTCATAACAAATGCGTCATTAA
The DNA here is from genome assembly GCF_000497875.1 of Pseudoalteromonas sp. S8-8. Lineage (NCBI taxonomy): Bacteria > Pseudomonadati > Pseudomonadota > Gammaproteobacteria > Alteromonadales > Pseudoalteromonadaceae > Pseudoalteromonas > Pseudoalteromonas sp. S8-8. The sequence goes on along the minus strand of NZ_AUTR01000035.1, from coordinate 182,594 downwards.
CAGATACACAGTAAATAGCATCCACACCTTTTGCTTTAATTTTATCAGCAAGAGTAATAAATTCAGGTAAATGTGCATTTGAACACGTTGGTGTAAATGCACCTGGCACTGCAAATAACACGACTTTTTTACCTTCAAACAACTCTTTATTTGTAAGAGATTGCATACCGTCGTCAGTTAATTGCGTTAACGTAACCGATGGTAATTCTTGGCCTTGCTCAATCATGGTGGTTCCTTTAAAAGATCAATACAGAATAAGTAACAATCATACTACGTAAACTATTACAGTGTAGGTAAAGTGTAACTAACTTAGTAACCCAGAGTAGTCTAGCAAAGGTTTATAGACCGAGTTTACTACATTTTATGAAAACTATTTTAGCTTCTATAGTTTTCATAAAATTTATTGCTCTGTAGCTAAGGTAAATTCAAATCATTTATAAAACTTGAAAAATCATTACCTAGCTTTTCATCTCGTATACTGTACTCAACAATTGCTTTTAAGTAGCCTAACTTATCTCCACAATCGTGAGAGCGACCACTCATATGAAATGCTTCAACGGTTTCTTGTGCCATTAATGCGTCAATAGAATCTGTAAGTTGTATTTCACCGCCAGCGCCTACAGACGTTTTTGCGAGTAGAGGCCAAATATTCTTACTCAGTACATATCGCCCTACAACAGCAAGATTTGAAGGTGCTAAATCTGCATCAGGTTTTTCAACCATAGCTTTAATTGCAGCACTTTTACCTGGCATTAACTCAACACCGTTTATATCAGCAATACCATATTTACTAACGTCTTCTTTAGCTACTGGCTCAAGCATTATTTGGCTTGCTTGAGTTTCTTTAAAGCGTTTAATCATGGCCGCTAAGTTTTCAGTTTCTTGATCGGCAGTATAAGCATCAAGTATCACATCTGGCAGGAGCACTACAAAGTTATCGTCACCAACTATTGGCTTAGCACACAAAATAGCATGCCCTAGCCCTTTAGCTTCACCTTGGCGTACACTCATAATGGTGACATCAGGCGGACAAATAGAGCGAATCTCATCTAATAAAGCACGTTTAACACGTTTTTCAAGAGTAGCTTCTAGCTCGTAACTTGTATCAAAATGGTTTTCGATTGCATTTTTAGAGCTGTGTGTAACTAATACAATATCTTTAATACCGGCAGATACACATTCGCTGACAATATATTGAATTAGAGGTTTATCAACTATAGGGAGCATTTCTTTTGGAATAGCTTTTGTCATAGGGAGCATTCTCGTCCCTAAGCCTGCTACTGGAATTACAGCTTTCATATCTATCCTTAGTGATTAAGTTTGTAAATAAACTAGCAGATATAAAATAGATACCAGCTGAATAAAGTTACCTCTTTTGAAGAAGTAAATTTGAAGCTGCTTTTAAAGTGAAGACTCTACACTTTGGGAATATAAAATAGATAGGTAAATAGTGAACTTATTAATGATTTTGTTGGGGGTGAGATTACATTAGCTAAATAAAAAAGTCTGAAGTTGTTATTAATAACAACTTCAGACTAATCAATATTTAACAATACCTTACTGAAGGTAGAGTTATAAAACCTTTTTATAATTAAAGACCAGCGCGATCTTTAATCACTGCAATAAGTGGTGAGCTAGCAAAGTTGCCTTCAGCCCAAGCAATATCAGCACCATCTGTTAGAGCACTTTTTGATAAGTTTTTAACTATATACTCACCAGTATCCACTGCATTACTAGCAACAGCATGACGTAATAAGTTATTACCATTACATTGTACTGCATCATAAATATTACGAATTTTTACACGAGAGCTTTTAAGCTTGCTGCGTAATCGGTTTTTATCGTCTGCCGCAATATATTCACAAATAGATACTGCTAATTGATCTTCAGCATTTGCAGGTGCTGTATACGAAAAAGAACTTACAGCGACAACAGCAGTAAGTGCAACTAGCTTTGGTAATTTAAACATGACAAACCCTTTATAATACTTTGTTCTTATATAGACTATCAAATATTATATCAATCTATCAAAAATTACGCAATAATGTTAATGTTCTTTATACAAAGTTACGAATTTATAACTAGATTTGTTTTTTTCATCAGGAAGGTTTTCTTGCTCTTCTTTCACGTCCCAATTAGCAACTTTATTGTAATCAGGAAACTGTGTATCGCCTTTAATATCTAAATCAATAAAGGTTAAATACAAGCGTTCTGCTTTTGGTAAAAATTGCTCATAAATATTACCGCCACCAATAATCATTACTTCTTCAACAGCACAAACTAGTTCTAGTGCGGCCTCTGGTGTAGTTACCACTTCAATACCCTGTGCAGTATATTCGCTGTTTCGAGTAATAATAATATTACGACGCCCAGGTAAAGGACGGCCTATTGACTCAAAAGTTTTACGACCCATGATCACAGGTTTACCCGTAGTTATTTTTTTAAAATGCTGAAGATCCGCAGGTAAATGCCATGGCATTTTATTATCTAGGCCAATTACACGGTTATTTGCCATTGCTGCAATCATTGAAATTATCATAATAAACACCTAGTACTTTATTCTTAAACAAAGAAAAAGGAGCATAAGCTCCTTTTTAATAAATTTTATTTAATTAACGCTCGTAGACAACTTCTACGTCGTAATCATCTTCATCCCAGTCGTCCCAATCATCATCATTGCCTTTACCTTTAGTGGCTTTTTCATGATAGGTATCCCACTTGAATTCAACTTCTTCATCTTCAACTTGTACAAACTTCTCTTTAGGCATGCTATCAAGTAGTGTCATTATGTTGTGGATTAAAGGTTGAGTATTAAGTTTATTAATTGCTGAAATGTGATAAATATTTTCAGTTTCGCCCAGCTCTTCTGCAATCGCTTCGCATAGCGCTTTTGCTTCATCTGCTGGTAATAAATCTATTTTATTAAACACTAACCAGCGTGGTTTTTCAGCTAATTTAGGACTGTATTGGTGTAGCTCGTTAATAATCGAGAATGCATTATCAACAGGGTTTGAACCATCTACCGGCATTACATCAATAATGTGCAATAACACACGACAACGCTCTAAATGCTTCAAGAAGCGAATACCTAGGCCTGCACCATCAGATGCACCTTCAATTAGACCCGGAATATCGGCTATAACAAATGATTTATTTGCTTCTGGACGTACCACACCTAAATTAGGAATAAGCGTCGTGAATGGGTAATCAGCTACTTTTGGTCTTGCTGCAGATACACTGCGGATAAACGTAGATTTACCTGCATTTGGTAATCCTAGTAAGCCTACATCAGCTAATAATAGTAACTCTAACTTTAAGTTACGTACTTCACCGGGTGTGCCCAATGTTTTTTGACGAGGTGCTCGGTTAGTACTTGATTTAAAACGTGCATTCCCCAAGCCGTGGAAACCACCTTTTGCAACCAAAATTCGTTGACCATCTTGAGTTAAGTCGCCAAGTCCCTCTTGGGTATCAACATCCATGATGCGCGTGCCTACAGGCACCATAACAAATAAATCATCGGCTTTTCGGCCTGTACAGTTACGGCTACGACCATTAGTACCACGTTCAGCTCTATGAAAGCGCTCAAACTGATAATCAATTAGGGTATTTAAGTTTTCATCAGCTTGTAGATAAACACTACCACCGTCTCCACCGTCACCGCCGTCTGGTCCACCATCTGGAACATATTTTTCACGACGGAAAGACACGATGCCGCTGCCACCGTCTCCAGCTTCTGCGCGAATTTCTACTTCATCTACAAACTTCATGATTACTCACTTTAGGGATTGGCTTGTTTAATAACTCTATTATATACCCAAGCCAACACAAATGCAGGCTTGGGTATATATTTTGACTGACTACAAAACAAAAAACCCCGCAAAGGCGGGGTTTTTAACTACCTTACTGATTACTCAGTTACGATAGTTACGTATTTACGGTTTAAAGGACCTTTTTGTTCAAACTGAACTTTACCATCTGCTTTTGCGAAGATAGTGTGGTCTTTACCGATACCTACGTTAGTACCAGGGTGGAAACGAGTTCCACGCTGACGAACAATGATGCTACCCGCTAGAACTGATTCGCCACCAAAACGCTTAACACCTAGGCGTTTGCTTTCTGAATCGCGACCGTTACGAGTACTACCAGCTGCTTTTTTATGTGCCATTTCTAAGTACCTCTAATTAAGCGCTAATGCTAGTGATTTTAACTTCAGTGAACCATTGACGATGGCCCATTTGCTTACGAGAATGCTTACGGCGTCTAAATTTAACAACCTTAATCTTCTCACCGCGACCATGTGAAACAACCTCAGCTGTTATCTTGCCACCGTTTACGAACGGTACACCGATCTCGATTTTCTCACCATCAGCAACTAAAAGTACTGAATCAAATTCTACTGCCGCACCAGTTTCAACGTCTAATTTTTCAAGACGAATCGTTTGACCTTCAGTCACACGATGCTGTTTACCACCACTTTGGAAAACCGCGTACATAATTAACTCCGTCTGTGCACCCTCAAATCGGCGCAACTAAAATATTCTTCGATAGGGCGCGAAGTTTACGCTAACGCGAAATAACTAGCAAGCCTATTTTGTAATTAAAATGAATAAAAAGTAGCTGCTTTGAGAGCAATTCAATATTTACCCCATTTTATATTAATTAGCCCTTTTGCCAAGCGCTTTTTAACTCTTAGTCGAAATAAATTAATGTACTCAAATATGACCCTCACAGCTTAATATCTAAGCACACCATAAACTGTATATTGATTATCAATTAATCAGTTATCTTGGCTAATTCAGTCTAAATTAAGTACTTTAATAGTGTTTTTTCAATCAATCGTCACAAAATATCGAGCTAGTGCATTTTTTGTTGTACAATCTGCGCCGTTCACACATAAAAATTGGCTCGGAGATCAATGGATATAAAAGCTATCCAGGCGTTAATCGAAAGCGATATGAATGACGTCAATCAACTTATACATGCGCAAATGCGCTCAGATGTGGCGTTAGTTAATCAGCTTGGTTTATATATAGTTAGCAGTGGCGGCAAACGCGTTCGTCCAATGCTGGCAATTTTAGCAGCCAAAGCGCTCGGTTATCAGGGTAAAGATCACATAACACTTGCAACAATTGTTGAGTTTATTCATACAGCAACGCTATTGCATGATGATGTTGTAGATGAATCAAACTTACGACGTGGCACGCCTACAGCAAATGCTGAATTTGGTAATGCTGCTAGCGTATTGGTTGGTGACTTTATTTACACTCGTTCATTTCAGCTTATGGTTGGTCTTGGAAAAATGCAGATTATGCAAATACTTGCCGATGCAACAAACATTATTGCTGAAGGTGAAGTATTGCAGTTAATGAACTGCAACGACCCAGATACGACCGAAGCCAGTTATATGCAGGTTATTTACTCTAAAACAGCTAAGTTGTTTGAAGCAGCGACAGGCCTTGCTGCCATTATTACTGAGCAAGACCAAACTACTCTCGATGCACTAAACCTATATGGTATGCATTTAGGTACTGCGTTTCAGCTAGTAGACGATGTACTCGATTACAATGCAGATGCTGAGCAGTTGGGTAAAAACATTGGTGATGATTTAGCTGAAGGCAAACCAACGCTTCCACTTATTTATGCTATGCAACATGGTAGCAAGCAGCAAACGCAGCTTATTCGTGATGCAATAGAGCACAGTAATGGTATGGAGCATTTAGAAGAAATTCTATCGGCACTAAAGCAAACTAATGCGCTTGAATTTACAATGCAAAAAGCAGAGCTTGAAGCTGACAAAGCTATTGCGTGTTTAGACTTTTTAGCTGAGTCTGACTATAAGCAAGCACTCATAAGCCTTGCTCGTATTGCGGTTGACCGCGACCACTAGTTTTAACTAGTTTTAACTAGTTACACAGTGTGAAATTAATTCTGAGCAATAAAAAAGCCTGCAAATGCAGGCTTTTTTGTTATTCTACTTTGGCTATTACGCCATGAAATCAACACCTTCTTTGATGTCTTTTTTCAGTGTTTCAAGCATGTCATTTTTTGCTTTTGTTTCAAATGCGCTTAGTTCGCCGTAAGAAAGAATTTCTTCTACGCCGTTTTTACCTAAACGTACTGGATGTGCAAAGTACTCTGCATCGCCACTTTCAACAGCAACGTAAGCGTAATCTACAACTTCTTCACCCTGTAGGCCTTTAACTAAAGACATACAAAAACGAGCTGCAGCAGCACCCATAGATAGCGTAGCTGAACCACCGCCTGCTTTAGCATTTACAACTTCAGTACCCGCATTTTGGATACGTGGAGTAAGTGCAGCAACTTCTTCATCAGTGAAAGAAACACCTTCAACTTGAGAAAGTAGAGGAAGAATAGTTGTGCCTGAGTGACCACCAATTACTGGTACTTTCACAGTTGCTACGTCTACGCCTTTAAGTTCAGCAACAAATGCTTCTGAACGAATAACGTCAAGCGTAGTAATACCGAATACGCGTTTAGCGTCGTAAGTACCTGCTTTTTTGAATACTTCAGCAACGATTGGAACTGTGCCATTTACTGGGTTAGTAATAATACCTACTAACGCTTTAGGACAGCTAGCAACAATGCCTTCTGCTAAAGTTTTGATGATACCAGCATTTACATTAAATAAATCAGCACGATCCATACCTGGTTTACGTGGCATACCCGCTGGGATAAGAACGATGTCAGAGCCTTCAAGCGCTTTGTTTAATTCGTCTGCGCCAAAGCCTGCTACTTTAACATCTGTTGGGATGTGAGAAAGGTCAACCGCAACACCTGGTACTACTGGTGCAACATCATAAAGTGATAATTCAGAGCCAGCTGGTAAGCCTGTTTTTAATAATAAAGACAACGCTTGGCCGATACCGCCTGCAGCACCTAATACAGCAACTTTCATTGGAATTCTCCGTAATTTGAGGTAGGAAACATTTGTGGCTCTTAAGATAATGAAATTAGCGACTAAAAACAAATTTATCCTGTCTATTTCAAGTATATTTTCGACCATAGTCGTAAACTTTTGTGATTTAACGCATCAAACTGACAAGTTAACTAAACAACTGCTGCATAATTATTCATTTTTGTGTAGAATTTGCGGCATAAATAACAAAAACGAATAAAGACTATGCAACCACAAGATAAACAAGAAGCACTGGTAAAAGCATTTAAATCACTATTAAAAGAAGAAAATTTTGGCTCTCAAGGCGAAATAGTTGATGCATTAAAAGATCAAGGCTTTGACAATATAAGCCAAAGTAAAGTATCGCGCATGTTAAGTAAATTTGGTGCTGTACGCACACGTAACGCCAAACAAGAAATGGTTTACTGCTTACCTGCTGAAATGGGTGTACCTACGGCTAAAAGCCCATTACGCCAATTAGTAATCGACATTATGCACAACGAAATGATGATCATTATTCGTACCAGTCCAGGCGCCGCTCAGCTTATCGCTCGTTTATTAGATTCATTAGGTAAAGCAGATGGCGTACTAGGAACAATTGCAGGCGACGATACTATTTTTATCGCTCCTGCTAAAATATCTGAAATAGATGTAACACTTGAACGTGTTCGCATTTTATTTGATACGGTTTAATAGCAAACTAAATTTGTTTTAAAAACCCGACTGAAGGCGCAAAGAAAGCAGAACCCATATCGGCTTGAGTAAAATCAAGCCAGTGGTCGTAACAATCCCCTTCCCCTAAACGACTATTAAGTACTTTTTCAAATGCGGTGCCCGTACAAGAGCATGTAATTGATAACATTCCCTGCTCATACACATCGCCATAAGGCATGCTCTGATTTAATAATAGCGGTTGTCCGTCTTCGTCTTTTAGCTCACTTCGCGAAGCATGGCTGGTTTCGATCGCGGGGGTAATTAGCGTGTTATCAAGGCGCGTACGCCCCATTATTTGTTCTTGCTCGCTCAATGATAAGTGCTGCCACATAGTTAAATCATGCTTATAGCGCTGTACATGAATATAACTCCCCTGATCTTCAAAATTGCCAGGGTTACTAATTAAAGCCGTAGCGCGCTTTTTTCTTCCATGTGCGGTGTCGCCACCATAAATAAAACCATTAAAATCACGACCATCTAAAAAGCGAAAATTACGAATTTGCTCCACCAGCTCAACATCGGGAGCAAATAGTTTTAAAATTTGCAGCGCAAATAAATGGTTAACGTCTTCACGGTCAGAGCGAATTTGCACAAATAAATCGCACGGTTGTACGCTCATTTGATGATCGCTATGGTTTATATTAGGAAAGCTCTGTAATTCGCTTGGGATGTATTCAGGGAGGATATGCGGCCAATATTGCGCACCAATAGCAACCATACAAGAGAGCATTGATTCTGAAAATTGATCGCTAAATTCTTCTTCAATAGCGCTTACTTGTTTTAACTTTGCGCGAAGTGATTCATCTTGACCATCAAACACATTAAAAAATAAGTGCAAACCGTGTAAGTTTGCTTCAGCACAAATCCCTGATTGCGCTTGCGCCATTGTTATTCCTTAGTTTTACAGATAAAAACACAGCGAATAACAAATTAATTACGATTCGAAAAAATTCACCGTGTGAGGTTTTATTTTTATTATAGCCTGTTCATTATTTTCAAATGACTGGCCATATTGTGCAGCAACTTCAATTTCTTGTTTATCAATAACAAGTGAATAAACATACGCCGAACCAATAAAGCGACGACTTATGATTGTAGCTCGCTTGCTGAGTTTGTCACTTTGGTTATCTGCCACTAATTCTATTTGATGAGGGCGCACATATATAAGCCCTACGCTTACGTTTTGCTTACTCTCAATATAAGATTCGACTAAACCAAATGGTGTTTTGTATTCAGTTGCTGTTAATACTTCTGCGCTCAAGTATATGCCTTGACCCAGAAACTCTGCAACCTCCTTTGAACATGGAGCTGCAAAAAGCTGCTCGGGCGTGCCTTGTTGCTCAATTTTACCGCGATGCATAATGGCAAGTGTATCTGAAAACGCAAACGCCTCTTCTTTTGAATGTGTAACAAACACAGCAGACACTTGAGTTGCCTTAATAATTCGACGTATATCGGCAATTAATTCAAAGCGTACTTGTGTGTCGATATTTGAAAAGGGCTCATCAAGTAGCAATAAACTAGGCTTATAAGCTAATGCACGAGCAATAGCTACACGCTGCTGTTGACCACCCGATAACTGATGCGGGAACCTGTCGGCACAGCCAATTAAATGTACCAGCTTAAGCATTTCATCAACGCGTTGCTGCTTTTGAGCTTTACTCATTTTACTAAGCCCGAATGCGATATTATTTGCTACCGTTAAATGCGGAAACAATGCATAATCTTGAAACATCATGCCGATGTTACGGTGCTCAGGCGAGACAAACGATTGCTCATCACTCACTAATTTACCGTCTATAAAAATAGACCCTTGCTTAGCTTCAATTAAACCTGCAATCGCTTTTAACGTGGTCGTTTTGCCGCACCCACTCGCTCCGAGTAGGCAAACAATTTCATCTTTACCTACTGTTAAATCTAAATTGTGGATAACCTTTGTGCCGTTATAGTGATAGCTCACGCCTTGTAAAATTAAACTACTCATTTAACTACGCTGCTCCATAGAACGATTAATAAAATACAAAGGAATAAACCCAACAATAACAATAAATAATGCCGATATAGAAGCAAGCTCTAACTGCTCGTCACTCACATACTGAAATACATGAGTAGCTAAGCTTTCAAAATTAAACGGCCTGAGCAATAGCGCAGCCGGCAGTTCTTTCATGCACTCAATAAATACCAATAACGCAGCAGTAAGCAATCCTCTTCGCAGTAAAGGTAGGTGCACTAAACGCAGTGTTTGTCCTTGGCTTTTACCCATTGATTGGCTTGCCATATCAAGTGATGGGCTAATACGTAAAAAACTCGACTCAATTGCTCCGTGTGCAATGGCGTAAAACCTAACAATATAAGCAATAATAATAGTAAGAATGCTACCTGTAAGCAGTAAGCCAATATCTAAATTATACGGCTCGAGCGCTGTGTTAATGGTGTTCTCTAATAATGTAAGGGGTAACAAAACCGCAATAGCGAGTACTGTGCCAGGCAACGCATATCCTGTGCTTGCTAAACGCCCAGGAATAAGCGGATACGTTTGCTTTGCCACACGCTGATAAAAAACCACAAAAACACTCAACGTAATCGTTATTAGGCTCACAACCCCTGCCACTTTTAAACTTTGCCAAGCGTAACTAAAAAACTCTACATTCCATGCTTTATCAAAGTAAGTAATGGCGTAATTTATGAGTACTGCAATAGGAGTTACAAACGCGATAAGTAAAATAAAGCTACAAAATGCCGTTGCGAGCCAAGCTGACTTTCCTTTTAATACATAGAGAGATTCACTATTTACACTTGATTGGCGCTCAAATACAGCTTGGTTACGACGACTAAAGCGCTCTGCCATTAATGCTAAAAATAACAGTAATAACATCACACCCGATATTTTAGCTGCCGCTGTAAGTGAGTAATAACCAAACCACGTATCGTACACAGCCGTAGTTAATGTACTTACGGCAAAATAACTCACTGTTGCAAAGTCAGCCATGGTTTCCATACTTATAAGCGCAAGAGCCGCCACAATAGCCCCACGAGAGAGTACTAAGCTTACTTTAAAGAAACTTTGCCAAGGAGATAATCCCATTAACTGGCTAGCTTGTACTAATTTGAATGACTGCTCGCGAAGAGCCGTTTTAAAAATCAAAAATAAATACGGATAAAGCACCAAGGCAATCATAACGATGGCGCCGGGTAATGTACGTATATCAAAAAACCAATAGTCATTAGGCGATTGCCAACCAAACCATTCTCTCAGCGCTATTTGCACCGGGCCCGCATAATCTAATAAATCAGTGTATACATAGGCAATAATATAGGTGGGCATAGCAAGGGGCAGCATAAGTGCCCATTCAAACTGTTTTTTACCCGGGAAACTACAGTAAGCCGTTAGCCATCCAAGTGGCAAAGCTATGGCGCAGCTAAGGACGCAAACACCTAAAACAAGCAATACGGTATTGGTTATGTAATCCCAAAGCACGGTATCCCACAGGTGAGAAAACACCTCAGAGCTACCTTGTAGAGATTCAAAAAGAAGAAAAAACAACGGGGCCGATAGAATTAAGCCAGTCGACCACGCAAAGAGCTGCCATTTAGACAGCTTAAATTTATTAGTCATTAAAGATCGAACTTCACCTCATCAATTAGCTTAAGCGCTAACGGACGATATTTACTAATCTCATCAAGTGGCAAGCTGTCTTCTTTAAAACTCCCCCAAGACGCAACCAAACTTGATAGTTCAACACCCGACTTAACTGGATACTCCATATTTAATGAGGCATACATGTTTTGTGCTTTGCTGTCGGTCATATACTCTATGAGCTTTAATGCATTTTCAGGGTTTTTAGCATATTTGGTAATAACCGCACCCGAAACATTTATGTGTGAGCCACGATTAGTTTGATTCGGAAAGTTAATATTTACGGCCTCAGCCCAACCTTTTTGTTCTTTATCTTCTAGCATTTTACCAAGGTAGTAACTATTACCTAATGCCAAGTTACATAAACCTTCTTTAACGGCTTTAACTTGAGCACGATCGTTACCTTGAGGTTTACGTGCTAAATTAGCCTTAACACCTTCAAGCCACTCTTTGGTTTGCGCTTCACCATGGTGTGCAATCATAGAAGCCACTAAACCTAAGTTATATGGATGTTTGCCAGAACGCGTACAAATTTGTCCTTTGTATTTAGGATCTGCTAAATCTTCATAAGTGAGCTTAGGTAACGCACCAATTCGCTCTTTTGATGAATACACATTACGCACTCGCTTAGTAAGCGCGACCCATTGGCCATCACCGTCACGAAAAGCTGCAGGCACGTTATTATTTACACTGTCACTTTTTATAGTTTGTGTTAATTTTAAATCTTCTAATTGAATAAGCGCACTAAAATTAGAGGTTAATACTAAATCGGCTTTACTATGTTTACCTTCACGTTTAACACGCTCAATTAACCCTTTTTTAGCAAAAACAACATTGGTTTTTATTCCCGTTTGTTTTGTAAAATCTTCTAAAATTGGCTGAATCAAAAACGGCTGACGAAAAGAATAGATATTAACAACGTCACTTGCAAAGGCTGGTGCCGATGCTGCTAATCCTAAAACAAGTGTAAATACTGTCTTCATTATTTCACCTAAATAATTGTTATTATCATCGAATTCTACCGCGCTCATTCAAAAAGTGCACACTTTAAATAAATGTAAATATGTAAATAACGCCCAAAAAGGAAATGCAGTGTAAGAGATGTCTCACGGATGTGACAGCTAATGAGTAAAAATCAAGATAAAAAACACACAAAAACAACCTAAGCACCTGTATTAACTGAGCTTTCACATTATTACTATTGCGTAAATACTAATTGAATGTAGTTTTATCCCTATTTTAGTTGCTCTATTGCACTATAATTTACGCATCAACCAAGCAATGACGCTTATTGAGTAAAAGGAAATGGACTGCTTACTCAACCAACCAATGATTAGGTTACCAGGACAACACGGATTTTAGGACAGGCTCAGGATGAGTATCACAACGCAATGTTGTAAAAAGGACAGCGTCAGGAAGATGCGAAAAGGATAACAACACGGCTAAGTTGTTTAACAGGATGTTTAAGGAATAAATGGATAGGCCTTTAAGGCAACACAATGGATTGGTTAAAATAGGGATACACTAGGAAGTGTAATTAAGGATTTGGTAATAGTATTTACCCTACAGGATGTTTAGGAATTTAAGGATACAGGCCCGGATGGTCTACATTACATAGAACTAAAAAGTAATATAGTAATAAACATGGATTAGTAAAAATTGGAGTTGATTAAGTTCAATTGCAGGATGCAGAAAATTAGAAGATTCCGCAAGCGCGCCTAGAGATAGAGCGCGCTTTTCTTTGCCTAAAATTTGGGTTTAGTAAAGCTCTAAGCAACTACCACTAACTTTTGCAGGGTAATACTGCATCCCAGTTAATCAATATTAATACCTTCAAATACTTTATTAATATTTTAAATTTCGCTAAGTTTTTCATTAATTGCGCCGATAACTAAGTAACGCAAGGATCATAAATACTCAATGGATATGAATTTTAAAACGCCGCAAAGCAATACCTTTTTATGTAAAGTATCAGACGCAAGTACAGCAAAACCAATTGGTGTTTTTAGTGCCCAAACTCCCAACGAAAATCCGTATAAAGCTTTATTTAGCCCCAAAGGTTATAACTTTTTAAATATGCCAATGAGTGAGTTTAAAAACATACTTAACGTAATTATCCAGTTAGAAAGCGATATTTCTATTAGTAAATGGGGTGAGGGTTCTCGACCTGATGAATTTAGTTATCAGCTTAATAGAATAGCAAACGCTATTGCGACTACTCACTTTAAGGGAAAAACCGATATTAGCTGTTACTTTTTAAAGCGAGTCGAAGAGGCTAAGGATATGATTGGTGAGGACTGCACCTCGTTTATTCAGGCTCACAATAGCGTAAGCCAATTATATAATACGGTTTTACAATTAACATCTGAAGAAGGCTTCAGAGCAATTCAAAATAAAGCACTTGCTCACTTGAAAGAGCAGCAAGCTTTCGCTTAACTGCGTAAAGCTACTCTTCTAGCGGTCGGCCTTTATTGCGCTTACCAAGCAAATACGCATCACGAAACTTAATAAAATGCTGTTCTAATTTAGAAGATGCATCCATTTCGCCCGCAAGTGCTAATACCATAATAGCCACTTCAGCAGTGCCTAGTTGATGCGCATGAGGGGCAACACGTAATCGGTAATCAGATAGTTTATCAGCAGTAACAGAAAGTACAGGCAAGTTATCTAAGTATGGGCTTTTGCGAATCATTTTTTTAGCTTCACGCCAGGTACCATCTAAAAATATAAATAGCGGTTTTTTACCCTCTTCAATACTTATTTCGGTAATGGCCCTGCCCTCTTCTACATCTTCAGCAGGGAATACTACCATTGGCTGATATTGTGAATCGCTTATCAAAGCTAAAAGAGCGGGATTAGGGTCTGTTCTGTCCCACCTAAAGGCGTGGTTATCTGGCACTATTTCAGCAATTAAGCGCCCAGTATTAGAAGGTTTAAAACTTTCATTGTGATACATTAATAAGCACACAGCTGCTTTACAATCTGCATGCTCAACACCTTTACAAATACAGTAGTGCTTAGCTATTAAGCATTGCTCACAGCGATCTAATTTACCGCCTCGAGCATTAAACTCTCGACGGGATTCACTTATTTGTTGAGCGCGTAATGCTAAAACTGAGTTTTTCACTGTATTTACCTTCAATTAATTAAGCGCGCATTGTAACGACTTATCGCTATTTAATCTTATATTTATAGCCATACCAACCTGCATAAATCTTTGATCAATTTAACGAATTAAATTGCACTATAACGTCGTTAAAAATTTTTTATTTAGAACAACTAGATACAAAAACTTTTGCCTAGTTCTAGCGTAATTTTCTTAACGTTAAATAGACCCCATATATAAGCAGATTCGTATCATTGAATTAATTCAACATCTCTTAAATTAAAAACCAGGCATAAAAAAACCCAACCGAAGTTGGGTTTTTCAAACAAATGCTAAAAAGTTAAATTACTTCTTTTTAACTGCTTTTTTGTTTGGTAAGTCAGTGATCGAACCTTCAAAAATTTCAGCTGCAAGGCCGATTGATTCATTCAATGTAGGGTGAGCATGAATAGTAAGCGCTAAGTCTTCACCATCAGCACCCATTTCAATACCTAAACCGATTTCGCCAAGCATTTCGCCCGCGTTAATACCGATCATAGCACCACCGATTATACGGCCACTTTCTTTATCAAAAATAAGTTTAGTAGAACCTTCAGTACGAGATGATGCAATAGCACGACCAGAAGCTGCCCACGGGAATACCGCAGTTTCAATTTTTAGGCCTTGCTCTTTTGCTTCTTTCTCAGTAACACCTACCCAAGCGATTTCTGGGTCAGTATACGCAATCGAAGGAATACATTTAGGGTCGAAGAAATGCTTCTGACCAGAAATAACTTCTGCAGCGACATGACCTTCATGAACCGCTTTATGCGCAAGCATAGGCTGGCCAACTAAGTCACCAATTGCAAAAATATGGCTTACGTTAGTACGTAATTGCTTATCAACATTAATAAAGCCACGCTCATCAACGTTTACGCCCGCTTTTTCAGCATCAAGTAAGTTACCGTTTGGAGTACGGCCAACTGCAACAAGCACTTTGTCGTAACGTACAGGTTCTGCTGGTGCGTTTTTACCTTCAAACGTTACGTATAAGCCATCTTTTTTAGCTTCAACACCAACAACTTTAGTTGAAAGCATTACGTTGAATTTTTTGCTTACGTATTTTTGGTAAATTTTGATAATGTCTTTATCAGCTGCTGGAACTAATTGGTCAGCAAATTCTACAACATCAATTGCAGAACCTAGTGCACGGTAAACCGTACCCATTTCAAGACCGATAATACCACCACCAAGTACAAGTAGTTTTTCTGGTACATCTTTAAGCTCTAGCGCGCCAGTTGAATCAATTACACGGTCATCTTGTGGGATGAAAGGTAAGTTAACTGGTTTAGAACCTGCTGCAATAATCGCGTTATCAAACGTGATAGTTGTAGAGTCTTTCTCGCCTTCAACTACTAAAGTATTGCTGCCAGTGAATTTGCCGTAACCAGATACAACTTTCACTTTACGCATTTTAGCCATGCCCTCTAGTCCACCAGTTAACTGGCCAACTACAGAATCTTTCCAAGTACGAACTTGGTCAAGATCGATCTTTGGTGCGCCAAAAGTAACACCATGAGATGACATTTCAGCTGCATCATCAATCACTTTAGCTACGTGTAAAAGTGCTTTTGAAGGAATACAACCAACATTAAGACATACGCCACCTAATGTTTCGCGAGATTCTACTAATGTAACTTCTAAGCCCAAGTCAGCAGCACGGAAAGCCGCAGAATAACCACCAGGACCACCGCCTAGTACAACAACTTGAGTTTTTAATTCGTTGCTCATGCTATTACCTTAATTGTTTGAACGGGACACTGCCCTAAAGTTTAACTGCCATGTTTCTGCAAGGCAGAAAGTGAGAGCAGATCACAAATTTGTGCAAAGATTGTATCATTGCAAATGGTAAAAATCCCAGCTAAAAACAACTGGCTGGGATTTGATTCTATTCATTGTCCAGCGATTACATCACCAATTGGCGAATATCGCTCATGTAACTTGCAAGAGTCACAGTAAAGCGTGCAGCAAGTGCTCCGTCAATAACCCTATGGTCGTACGACATAGACAGCGGAACCATTAGTTTTGGTTCAAACTCTTTGCCATTCCATTTAGGTTTCATTTCAGATTTAGACACACCTAAAATAGCCACTTCTGGTGCATTAACAATCGGCGTAAATGCCGTACCGCCAATACCGCCAAGGCTAGAAATAGTAAAACAACCACCTTGCATATCAGACGATGTAAGCTTCCCGTCACGTGCTTTAACAGATACTTCCATTAATTCGCGTGATAGTTCAATAATGCCTTTTTTATCAACATCTTTAAACACTGGTACAACTAAACCGTTTGGCGTATCAACTGCAACACCAATGTTAATGTACTTTTTAAGAATTAAGCTTTCGCCGTCTGCAGAAAGCGATGAGTTGAATTTTGGAAATTCAGCAAGTGCTTTTGCAGCTGCTTTCATTACAAACACAAGCGGCGTAATTTTAACACCCAGCTTTTTCTTCTCGCTAAGCACATTTTGCTCTTTACGGAATACTTCAAGGCTTGTGATATCAGCTTCGTCAAACTGTGTAACATGTGGGATTTGCACCCAGTTACGGTGTAAGTTTTTGCCTGATAGCTTTTGAATACGAGACAGCTTTTGCTCTTCAATTTCGCCAAACTTAGCAAAATCAACTTTAGGCCATGGAATAAGACCAAGCTCGCTGCCACCAGCATTACTACCTGCAGATAATTGACCCGACTCAACTTGCTTAACTAGGTTTTTAACATAGTTTTGCACGTCTTCTTTAACTATACGGGCTTTACGACCAGTGCCTTTAACGTTAGCTAGGTTAATACCAAACTCACGCGCTAAACGGCGAACAACAGGTGATGCATGAGCATACGCGCTGTTTTCTGTGAAGCTTTCATTACTTGCTTTTGCTGGTGCCGCTTGAGCCGGTGCCGACTCAGTTTTAGCCGCAGCTGCAGGTGCTGATTTTTCAGCGGGTGCAGGTGCTGCTACTGGCGCGCTGCCTGCAACTTCAAATACAAAAATTAATGAGCCAGTCGATACTTTATCGCCAGCGGCTACTTTAATTTCTTTAACTGTACCTGCAAATGGAGCTGGTACTTCCATTGCAGCTTTGTCGCCTTCAACGTTTAAGATTGATTGATCTTCTTCAACCGTATCGCCAACTGCAACCATAATTTCAGTTACTTCAACTTCATCGCCACCAATATCAGGTACATTAACGTCTTTAGTACTTGGTGCTGCGTTTGCTGTTGAGCTAGCTGCTGGCGCTTCTACAGGAGCCGACTCTTTAGCCGGTGCTGCAGATTCACTTCCTGCTACTTCAAAAACAAACACTAATGAGCCTGTTTTAACTGTGTCGCCAGCGGCGACTTTAATTTCTTTAACTATACCGGCAAATGGAGCTGGAACTTCCATTGCTGCCTTGTCGCCTTCCACGTTTAAGATAGATTGCTCTTCTGAAACGGTGTCGCCAACAGCAACCATGATTTCAGTTACTTCAACTTCATCATCGCCAATGTCTGGTACGGTTACTTCTTTAGTTGAAGAACCTGTAGAAGCAGCAGGTGCTGCCTCTTCAGATTTAGCTGGAGCAGCGGCTGATGCTTTTTCTTCACCAGTGCTTTCACTTTCGCCTTCAAACAAAAATACTAAAGAGCCTGTTGTAACGGTGTCGCCAACGTTTACTTTAATTTCTTTAACTGTACCCGCTTGCGAAGCAGGTATTTCCATTGATGCTTTGTCGCCTTCAACATTTAATAATGATTGGTCAACATCTACTTTGTCGCCAACGCTTACTAATATTTCGGTTACTTCTACTTCATCGTCACCAATATCTGGTACTTTAATTTCAATACTCATTGCAAACCTCTTATGCGTACAGTGGGTTAAGTTTGTTAGTGTCGATGTTGAACTTTTTAAGTGCTTCAACAACTACTGACTTCTCAACTTCACCACGTTTAGCAAGTTCAGATAACGTAGCAACAACAACGTAGCCCGCGTTAACTTCAAAGTGACGACGTAGGTTTTCACGGCTATCAGAACGACCATAACCATCTGTACCTAACACTTTGTAGTTGCTGCTTGGAATAAATGAACGCGCTTGTTCTGCGTAGTTTTTCATGTAATCCGTTGCTGCAACAGTCACAGAGTCGTTTAATACGCTTGTGATGAATGCTGTTTTTTGCTCGCCTTCAGGGTTAAGCATATTGAAACGTTCAGCATCTTGACCTTCACGCGTTAATTCGTTGAAAGACGTTACAGAGAACACGTCAGACGCAATGCCATACTCTTCGCTTAGAATCGTAGCGGCTTTACGTACTTCAGTCATAATAGTACCTGAGCTTAATAGCTGTACGTTGGCTTTTTTACCTTCGTAACTTTCAAGCTTATAAATACCTTTACGAATACCTTCTTCAGCGCCTTCTGGCATAGCTGGCTGATGGTAGTTTTCGTTCATAAGCGTTAGGTAGTAGTAAATATTTTCTTGGTCATCACCGTACATACGACGAATACCGTCTTGTACAATAACAGCTACTTCAAACGCGTAAGTTGGGTCATATGAAATACAGTTAGGAACCGTATTAGCAAGAATATGACTGTGACCATCTTCGTGTTGTAAGCCTTCACCATTTAGCGTTGTACGACCCGCAGTAGCACCTAATAAGAAACCACGTGCTTGTTGATCGCCCGCCATCCATGCCATGTCGCCAACGCGTTGGAAACCAAACATAGAGTAGTAAATGTAGAATGGGATCATTGGTAAATCGTTAGTGCTGTATGAAGTTGCAGCAGCAACCCATGACGACATTGCACCTAACTCATTAATACCTTCTTGAAGCACTTGCCCTGATACAGTTTCTTTATAGTAAGAAACAATATCACGATCCTGTGGTGTATAGTTTTGACCATGCGGGTTATAAATACCGATTTGACGGAATAAACCTTCCATACCAAATGTACGTGCTTCATCGGCAATAATTGGTACAATATTTTTACCAATGCCTTTATCTTTTAATAAGATATTAAGTGCACGAACAAATGCCATTGTTGTAGAAATATCACGTTTTTGCTCTTCAAGTAGCGGTTTAAATGCCTCTACTTCTGGCAACGCTAATTTTTCAGTAAAACGAGGAATACGTTTAGGTGTATAACCTTTAAGTGCATCACGACGAGCATGAAGGTACTTATGCTCTGGTGAGCCTTCTTCAAGCTCTAAATAAGGAAGCTCTTTTAATTGCTCCTCAGATACTAAATCGTCAAGACCAAGACGTGAACGTAAATGTGCAACATGCGACATATCCATTTTTTTCACTTGGTGTGCAATGTTTTTACCTTCAGCTGCTTCACCCATGCCGTAACCTTTTACAGTTTTAGCAAGAATCACAGTTGGACGACCTTTAGTATCTTCTGCTTTTTTAAATGCAGCAAATAGTTTTGATGACTCATGACCACCACGCTTAAGCGCGAAAATTTCGTCATCTGTCATATCTGCAACAAGTGCAGCTGTTTCTGGGTAACGACCAAAGAAGTTTTCACGTACGTACGCGCCATCTTTAGCTTTGTATGTTTGGTAATCACCATCAACAGTTTCGTTCATTAACTGTAGTAATTTACCCGTTGTGTCTTTAGCTAGAAGAATATCCCAGCCGCTGCCCCAAACTAGTTTAATTACGTTCCAGCCAGCGCCTTTAAACAAGCCTTCTAGCTCTTGAATAATTTTACCATTACCCATAACTGGACCATCTAAACGCTGTAAGTTACAGTTAATTAAGTAACAAAGGTTGTCTAGCTTTTCGCGTGAAGCAAAAGAAATAGCACCGCGTGATTCTGGCTCATCCATTTCACCGTCGCCTAAAAACGCGTATACACGTTGGTTTTTAGTGTCTTTTAAGCCACGACCATCTAAGTATTTTAAAAAGCGAGCTTGGTAAATAGACGCAATCGGACCTAGGCCCATTGATACCGTAGGGAACTGCCAAAATTCAGGCATTAATTTAGGGTGTGGGTACGACGGTAAACCTTTGCCATCAACTTCTTGGCGGAAGTTATCTAACTGTGTTGCCGATAAACGACCTTCAACAAACGCACGTGCGTAAATACCCGGAGAAATATGACCTTGGTAATAAACTAAGTCACCACCGTCTACGTCATTTGGTGCTTTAAAGAAGTGGTTAAAACACACTTCATAAAATGCAGCAGATGATTGGTAAGACGCCATATGACCGCCTAAGTCGAGATCTTTTTTCGATGCACGTAGAACGATCATAATCGCGTTCCAACGTATAATTGAACGAATACGGCGCTCAAGGTTTACATCACCTGGGTAAGCCGGTTCTTGATCTACAGGAATAGTATTAACGTAGTTCGTGGTAATACCCGTTGGCATATCAACGCCGTCTAAACGGGCTTGTTCTAACACTTGCTCAAGTAAAAACTGAGCTCGTTCAACACCTTCTTCGCGCACAACTGATTCAAGAGCTTGTAACCACTCTTGTGTTTCTAGCGCGTCTACGTCAATTTTATTGACTTCAGACATATGGAGGTTTCCTTATGTTTAAAATACGAATGTTTAATTTAATATCACTGTTACTTAATTTTGTGTGTTCAAAGTAGCAATGTACTAGCTTAATTTTGTTTGGTGCGTCTTAAACTACGTTCAATTCGCGAATGTTCTTTACCCGCTTCAAGTAATGCTTCTTCTATAAACGCTAAATGCGCATTACTTGCTAAACGGGCTTGTTCTGGATTACCGTCAATAACGGCATCCATTAATAAACGCCGGTGCTGGGCTAACTGACTGCTAATATCTGACTTTTTTAATAGAACAGTTAAATTTTGCAATACATTTTGCTCAAGTAGCGCTTTCATGCCTCTTACTAAATGCAGTAACACCACATTATGCGAGGCTTCTGCCACGCTAAAGTGAAATGCATTAATTGCTTTTGCTTTTTGCTGTAAATCATCATTAACTAGGGCAATTTTATCAAAGCTTTCTTTCACTTTGCTAAAATCGTTGCTGGTCCCGCGCAGTGCTGCGTAGTAAGCAGCAATCCCTTCTAATGCATGACGAAATTCAAGTAAATCAAACTGCGACTCAGGGTGTTTACTAATCAAATCAAAAAGTGGATCAGTAAGCCCTTCTTCGAGCTGATTTTTTACAAACGTGCCGCCACCTTGGCGACGCGTAACTAAACCTTTTGCTTCTAACTTTTGAATTGCCTCACGCAGTGACGGGCGAGACACTTCAAATTGCTTTGCTAGTTCACGCTCTGGTGGCAACTTTTCACCTGGTGCTAACGAGCCTTCAAGAATCATGTTCTCGAGTTGCTGTAAAATAACATCAGATAACTTTGCTGCTTTGATCTTTAAAGACATGAATCAACGTCCGCGTTGTATAAATACCAAGAGCCCATAAAGCGGGGCTTTGAGTAGTATGATTTACCCAAAAGGTAAATTGGTCATACCAAAAATTTTCAATACGGTATCAAAAACCTTATTAGCTGTCAATTTACAGGTAGCTTGAGCAATTAAAGTAGCGTAACGCATTTTGAACGAAGATTAAACAATGCGCAATTTACAAAAATTGTTATAACGTTAATAGGATGAAAACAATTGGTCTGACCAGAAAAATAGAGTGTTAACTCTAGTTGAATTTATTAAAGAAATTAATAACAGGATAAAAGTACCAAAGAAATAGCTGCAATTTACACACGATCAATCAACTAAACATAAAACACAATGCGCGATATAAAATCGCGACTACACAATATCGTAGCAGCGGGTTTACCCCGCGATTATTGTGCAAACAATCTCCCAACCGAAAAACATATGTGGGATATAAAATCGCGACTACGCAATATCGTAGCAGCGGGTTTATCCCGCGACTATTGTGCAAGCAATTACCTAAACGTAAAACACAATGCGCGATGTAAAATCGCGACTACGCAATATCGTAGCAGCGGATTTACCCCGCGACTATTGTGCAAGTAATTACCTAAACGTAAAACACAATGCGCGATGTAAAATCGCGACTACGCAAATTTATAAAAATTGCATATGCTTTAAATTCGTGGGTCTGTGATTGCTAAAATACGGGTATGTTATGCATCGTTCATATTTATTACGAAAGGGAAGAGTATCAAAAGCAAACCACTATTATGCTATTACACTGGTTTGTCATGAGCGAAACAACCTATTCACAAGCTTAATAATTAATAGAGCTATTATCAATGAAATGAGGGGATTAGAAAGAGAGCAACTAATTAAATCAAATACTTTCGTGATAATGCCAAACCATATTCATTGGTTATTACAATTATCCGATAGCGCAACATTAAGTGAGGTAATTAGAAGCTTCAAAGGACGCTCAGCCACGGTGTATAGACAATTTGGCAGACAAAAGCTTTGGCAAAAAGGGTTTTATGATCACTTAATAAGAAATACCGAAGACTTAAATAGCTGTGCTAGATACATAGTCGCAAACCCTTTGCGTGCAAATTTAATAGAAAATATTGCAGACTACCCATATTGGGATAGTATTTATCTAAACTCGTAGCAGCGGGTTTACCCCGCGACATTTGGCAACTAATCTCCCAACCGAAAAACACAATGCGCGATATAAAATCGCGACTTCGCAATATCGTAGCAGCGGGTTTACCCCGCGACATTAGGCAACTAATCTCCAACCAAAAACACAATGCGCGATATCGTAGCAGCGGGTTTACCCCGCGATTATTGTGCAAGTAATTGCCTAAACGCAAAACAAAATGCGCGATGTAAAATCGCGACTACGCAATCGTAGCAGCGGGTTTACCCCGCGACATTTGGCAACTAACCTCCCAACCGAAAAACACAATGCGCGATGTAAAATCGCGACTACGCAAATATCGTAGCAGCGGGTTTACCCCGCGACATTTGGCAACTAATCTCCCAACCAAAAACACAATGCGCGATATAAAATCGCGACTACGCAATATCGTAGCAGCGGGTTTACCCCGCGATATTTGGCAACTAATCTCCCAACCGAAAAACACAATGCGCGATGTAAAATCGCGACTACGACAGTCCACCAAATAATGTAAGTAGCGCTATAAGTACTAAGTAAAATAATACATTGCGCTTAACAAGCTTAATCATACAAGTGGCCTCGTAGGTACAGCCGTAATAACGCTTTTCAACTTGCTCTGCAGCCAGCGCAGTACATGTTACTACTTCTCGGTTTGGAGATTTAAAGTTAAGTACGTAACGTAGCCAACAGCTTGTGCCTTTATTAAAGTTACCTATTACTAAATAACCAAAGCTGGTAATACGTGCAGGTAACCAGTCGAGCCAAAACAATAATTTATGTATAAGTTTAAAACGCTTAGCAAATATTACTTTATGATCTTCTCGTACTAAATCAGCTAAAGTACGTACCAGTGCATATAAAACCGCACCTGGCGCGCCTAAAACAACGAACCAAAAAATAACCGCACAGTAAAATCTAAAGTTTACCCACGCCAATGTTTGCCCAAAGGTTTCGCCACCATCTTGATCATCAGTACGCTTTTGACCTATTTGCAACGCATATAAAGATGCAGCAGTACCGTCATCTCGCGTTAACGCATTTAAGTACGACTTATATAAAGCACGCTGCTTAGCACAACCAAAGCAAACCAAAAGCACCGCGATATTAATGCCCAACTGCCACAAAACAAAATCAGATAAACAATAAATTAGTGCCATCGCAATCACTGGAAGTAAAAGCCAAATTAAAAAGCCCGGTGCTGAGCTAAATAAGCCCTTATCACCAAGTAATTTATTAGAGCGATTTAAATAACCATTTGCGTAATAACTTATCTGCCAGTAATTAGACCGAGCGCCTAAGCGCTCTAGTATTAATGCAATTATTATAGAAACTAAAATCATGGGAATAACTCTCTTAACTTAGTTGTTCAATCATATTAAAAAACAATGGCCAATTAAAGCTACTGCCAGGATCTGTTTTACGCCCAGGGGCAATATCGCAATGCCCAACAATACGCGAAGGGGTAATTTTTGGATAGCGTTGCATTATAGATTTACTAATAATAGTTAATGTTTTGTACTGTGCTAAAGAATATGGAGCGGTGTCGGTACCTTCAAGCTCAATGCCAATGCTAAAGTTATTACAAGCAGGTACCCCCTCAAACTCAGATTGCCCTGCATGCCAAGCACGCTTATCAAAAGGCACATATTGTGTAACCTCACCGGTGCGCTTTATAAAGCAATGGGCCGATACACGTAAATTCTTTAAGTCACTAAAACTCGGATGAGCATTGCAATCAATGCACCCCATAAATAACTCATCAACGAAAGGTGTACCAAACTGCCCTGCTGGCAATGATATATTGTGAATCACCAATAAAGAAATATCAGCCTCATCAGGGCGCTCATCAAAATGCGAACAAGGCCGCTGCGCTACCGTACTTAAAACACCGTTTAAATCTATTTTCATGATACGTTTATTATATAAATATCAAGATATACATAGCACTGATGCTAATGGATTTATTAAAAAAATGATAGTAACAAGCGAGGTATAAAACCTCACCTACAAATAATTCAAACCCACACGTAGGTGCGAATTTACATCCGCTCATGTAACATAACTTTTGAAATTAAAAGCGAGGTATAAAACCTCACCTACAGATAATTCAAACCCATAGGTAGGTACGAATTTACTTCAAGCGCTTATCTTTATATTAGCGAAAAGGCAATCGCTTCTCTTTCTTTTATAAACATAGTAAAATTTGCTTAATTTATTAACGCTTATGAGCTTTTATTATGTCTACCCCGCACTCTTTAGTTAGCCAACTTGTCACTCTTGCACTCAACGAAGATCTAAATTATCAAACAGCTCAAGAAGGCGATATTACCGCGCAGCTTATCCCTCAGAGCGAGCAAGCCAACGCAAAAGTAATCACCCGCGAAGACTGCATTTTTTGTGGAAAAGACATCATCCTTGAAGTATTCAAACAGGTAGACCCAAGCGTTAAGGTTAATGTACTCATTAATGATGGCGACGCAGTTAAAGCAAACAGCACATTATTTACCGCTATTGGCTCGGCTCGTTCAATATTAACTGCCGAGCGTACTGCACTTAACTTTGTGCAAACGTTATCGGGTACAGCCACTACTACAGCACATTATGTAAAAGAATTAAGTGGTACAACAACGCAACTACTCGATACACGCAAAACCATACCTGGTCTGCGCGCTCTTCAAAAATACGCAGTAAAATGTGGCGGGGGTGCAAACCATCGTATTGGATTATTTGACGCTTTTTTAATTAAAGAAAATCACATAGCAGCTTGCGGCACAATAAACAAAGCCGTAGCTCAAGCTAAACAAAACCACCCAAACAAACCTGTCGAAGTCGAAGTAGAATCACTCCCTGAACTTAAGCAAGCAATTGAAGCTGGCGCCGACATAATTATGCTAGACAACTTTAGCGTAGAGCAAATTAAGCAAGCTGTAATTTTAACCAACAAGCGTGCAAAATTAGAGGTTTCAGGCAATATGACCCTAGAAACGCTCAAAACTTATTCACAAGCCGGCGTCGATTTTATATCAAGCGGAGCGTTAACAAAAAACTTACAATCAATCGATTTATCGATGCGTTTTGAACGATTTTAAAGCAACAACTGCCAATTAATACCCCTAATCGATTGACAAGTTAAGTAAAAAAGCATTAAATAACCCGAAAGGCTTACTTTGTAACATTTTGTTAAATAAAATCGCTTTTTTATAAGAAGATACGTGCTAAATACTAAAATAAAATGGTAGACTAATTCTGTTGTACTATTTTATTTTAAAAGGTAGTCATAAATAACTAGTACCTTTAGTTTTTAAAGACATAATTAAAAACTAAAGCAACTAAACTACTTACTTTATGCCTATACTATTTGTTGCTACAACATGTAGTGCTCTTAGTAAACTTTTATAGCTAGTACTAAACATAATGAATTCACGTACGGCTTTTGTGTTTCATACTCTAAAGCTAAAGTGTAATAAAATTAATTTTAAGTAAAACTGTAAAGTAAATCAGTTAAATTAAGTTAGGCACTTCTGCCGCTTAAGTGATTTAAGTTACAAAAATCTATCCTTTAGGAGAGGAAACATGAAAACAATGACTCAAAAACAACAGGGTTTCACCCTAATTGAATTAATGATTGTAGTAGCAATCATCGGTATTCTTGCTGCAATTGCATTACCTGCATACTCTAAATACCAATCGACTTCAAAATTAACAGCAGCCTTAGCTGAAATCTCTTCTGGTAGAACTGGTTTTGAGATAGCAAAAAATAATGGTGATGAAACACCAACCCTAACGCAAATGGGTTTAACATCACCAACTCAAAATTGCACAATTACGCCTGGGACAGATAATATCAAGTGTGTCGTTGTTAACGCTCCAACACAAATTGAAGGTGCAACACTAACTTGGACAAGAACTGATGCTGGCGCTTGGTCTTGTAAAACATCAGAGCTTGATGATCCAACTTTAGCACCTAAAACATGTCCACAATCGTAATCATTTTTTGATTACTAAAAGCGCCTAATTAGGCGCTTTTTTAATGCGTAAGAATCAGCATTTATGAATATAGTAAATATAATAAAACCATCGCTTATCAGCTTGTTTTTTCTGTGTACGCTAATACCTCTAATACCCATATTTTCCTACGATTACCATAATCACCAACGCATAATTCAAATAGCGTTGTTACTTAGTATGAGCCTTATAGCGCTTATTTCTTTTTTAGGCATTAAAGAGCCTACATTTAGGCTGGTACTAAACAAAAAAAGTGGAATATTATTTTCAGTTTTTATCTTTTTTGGTTGTTTATCTGCATTAATGAGTGCGGAGCAAATTTTTAGCTTACTTTACACATTTCATATAAGCTTACTTATTTTAACTATGTGTTATGTAAGTACTATAAATAATAAAAAATCTATTTTATTTATTATTTATGCATTACTGATAACTCATACAAGCCTCATTTTAATATGCCTACTTAATATAATTTTTACGCTATCAGAACAACAACCCTTAAACCCCTACATAATCTACTCCGGTTTTATTAACATTCGCTTTTTTAACCAAGTACAGGTGTTTATTCTTCCCTTTTTGGTGCTACTCCTAAAGTTTAAAAGTATTCAGCACATTGTATTTATTATTTTGTTTTTAAACTTATTATTAATATTCATTGGCCAAGCTCGTGGCGCTTTACTCTCATTTTTAGTTTTCTCTATTTTTGCTCTTGCTTTAAAAGCTACATTAAAAAAACAAGTTTTTATCGGATTAGCCTGTTTTATATTAAGTTGCATTGCTTTTTATGCTCTGGACTCATTAAATAAAGGGGGGGCTGAAATACTACGCACATCCACCTCGGGCCGTATTGATTTATGGTTTAATACTCTTTCAAGCCTATCTTTAAAGCATTTATTTATAGGCAATGGTCCTGGAGTGTTTGAAATGTCACTTGGCAGCTCAGCTCCTTTTAGCCATCCTCATAATTCGTTAATTGAAATTTTAAATGAGTGGGGCCTTATAGCTCTTATATGTATTTTAACTGCTGTTTGTACAACCTTTAAAAAAGCCATAACACATTTGAAATGTCATAAAAAAGATATCATTACTGAAAGCCTCTTTTACTCTTTTGCTATAGGTATTACATACTCACTATTTTCTGGCGTGCATGTAATGCCAGTATCGCAAACACTCTTATTTATAATGTGGGGGTTGCTACTTGGTAGAATCAATAAAAAAAGTATCCAAAGCATTTCCATAAATAAATACTTAAAAGCTTTAGTAGCCATTTTATTTGTTTTTACATGGTACCTATACTTACAGAAAGTGATAAGCATATATAATAATATTGATCCTGATAAGGGCTATATTTACGGACCTAGATTTTGGTCCGTTGGACAACGATTTTAAAGCGCCCAACTTTTCTATCAAGAATCATTAGTTTAAGTTATGCTTATAATAATGAAGTTTCAAACCAAATTCAGCTGGGTACTCTTAATGGCAAAAAAACAACAAGATAAAGGCCTCGATACCTTTCAGTGGGTCGGTGTAAGTGCACGAGGGAAGAAACTTGAAGGCGAGCTTACAGGTAATAGTATTGCATTAGTAAAGGCTCAGCTTCGCAAGCAAGGTATCACTCCCTCAAAAGTAAAGCGTAAAGCAAAACCATTATTTGGCATTCAAAGTGTTCAAAAAATAACGCCAAAGGATATCGCTCTCGTTACTCGCCAAATAGCAACTATGTTGATGGCGGGCGTTCCGCTAATACAATCAATTGAAATGATTGGTACTGGTTCGACTAATAAAAGTATCAGGAAACTAATGGAGACTATTGCCGATGAAGTAAAAGCGGGTCAGCCATTATCTACAGCGCTTAGAAAACACCCCCGCTACTTTGATGATTTATATTGTGACCTAGTAGCCTCAGGTGAGCAGTCAGGTGCGCTTGATAGAATATTTGATCGTGTCGCTATTTATAAAGAAAAGTCTGAAGCATTGAAGTCAAAAATTAAAAAAGCAATGTTTTACCCTATTTCGGTATTAGTAATTGCCGGTATTGTTACCTCAATATTACTAATATTTGTAGTGCCACAGTTTCAAGACATTTTTGCAGGTTTTGGCGCTGAACTCCCCGCTTTTACATTATTTGTAATTGGTATATCTGACTTTATGCAAGCATATTGGTGGATGATTCTTATTGGAATGTTTGCTTTTGGATATGCATTTAAAGAAGCTAAATTAAGAAGCTTAAAATTAAGAGATGCAACCGACCGAGCTATACTTAAACTCCCTGTTATTGGCATGATTTTAAATAAAGCGGCTGTTGCTCGCTATGCAAGGACTCTTTCGACTACATTTGCCGCTGGTGTTCCATTAGTTGATGCACTTGACTCTGCTGCAGGGGCTTCCGGCAATGCTGTATATCGTTATGCCATTTTAGATATTAAAGTAGAAGTGAGCTCGGGTAATCAAATGAACTGGGCAATGCGCAACTCAAAAATATTCCCTGATATGGTAATACAAATGGTCGCTATTGGTGAGGAGTCTGGCTCACTAGATGGCATGCTCGCAAAAGTAGCAACTATTTACGAACAAGAAGTTGATGATGCAGTTGATGGCCTTTCAAGTTTACTTGAGCCACTTATTATGGCCGTACTAGGTGTACTTGTTGGTGGCTTGATTGTTGCTATGTACTTACCTATTTTCCAACTTGGCTCTGTTATTTAATTACCAAAAATAACAATTCACAGGAAATAAAAGAGAGGCTTACTTTTTGTTAAGGTATGGCTATTAATGTCTTCTCATTTACTCTCTTTCACTTCTCTTTGTGATAAATACTTCACTTAATTTTTAAACGCTTAATTTTTAAAATAATTTTCAGGTAATAGAATGCAAAGTATTATAGAAGTAATGCAAAGCCAGTTGTGGTTTTATTTAACCACTATTGGCTTAATTAGTTTATGTATTGGTAGTTTTTTAAATGTGGTTATTTATCGCTTACCATTGATGATGCAGCGTGAGTGGCAAAGCGAATGCAGACTACTGTTAGAAGATGAACTTACAGGGAATAAATCTAAACAAGCCAATATCAATGAGCCTTTTAACTTAGTAAAACCCAACTCTACCTGCCCTAAATGTAAAACTGCCATTAAGCCTTGGCAGAATATTCCTATTATTAGTTGGTTAATATTAAAAGGTAAATGCGCAAGTTGCAGTAATCCTATTTCGGCCCGTTATCCTGCTGTAGAGCTAATTACTGCCCTATTAAGTTTAATTGTTGCCTATAGCTTTGGTGCGACCGAGCAAGCCCTTTTATATATTTTTGTAACGTGGATATTGGTTGCACTAACCTTTATTGATATTGACCACATGCTGCTGCCAGATCAACTTACACTTCCGCTTGTATGGCTTGCACTTATTGCCTCTGTAATGGGTTACACAATTACACCAACCGATGCCATTATTGGTGCGGCTTGTGGCTATTTAAGTTTATGGAGCGTGTTTTGGTTATTTAAGTTATTAACCGGTAAAGAAGGCATGGGCTATGGCGACTTTAAACTGCTTGCTGTATTTGGTGCTTTGCTTGGCTGGCAGTCATTACTCACTATTATTCTACTTTCGAGCGTAGTGGGTGCCATTATAGGTATTGCACTGCTGAGCATACAAGGTAAAGACAAAGCGACCCCTATCCCTTTTGGCCCTTATTTAGCGATAGCTGGCTGGATCACAATGCTTTGGGGCAACCAAATTCAAGGCACTTATTTTAATTTAATTGGTTATTAAAATGAGTGAACAAATAACTAAAGTAAACAGCTGGGTATTAGGTTTAACAGGTGGTATTGGTTGTGGTAAAACAGCCGTAAGCAATATGTTTGAAGAACTTGGTATTACTATAGTTGATGCCGATATAATTGCGCGTGAAGTAGTACTCCCAAATAGCAAAGAGCTAAAAGCGATTACAGCCCACTTTGGCAAAGATATTTTATTGCCTGATGGCACATTAAATAGAGCAGAATTACGCGAAAAAATATTTACTAACAACAATGACAAAGAATGGCTTAATGCGTTATTGCACCCTCTTATACGGATAAAAATACTAACCGATTTAAATAATGCAACTAGCCCTTATGTTGTTTTAGTAGCGCCTTTATTGTTTGAAAACAACCTTGATAAATATTGCGACCATACCCTACTTATTGACGTACCAACCTCTGTACAAATAGCGCGTACAGTAAAACGTGACAACACAAGTAGTGAGCAAGTTAAAAGTATTATTGCCTCACAAATGTCACGTGCCGATAAGCAGCAAAAAGCGAATGATATTTTAAATAACGACCGTAGTTTAAACCTAGTGCATATAGAACTTGTTGATCTTCATAAAAAGTACCTACAATATGCATTACACAACAAAACTAACTCACATTAACACTGTCCTAACTCACACAAACTCGTATTTTAGTTAGTAAAATCACAACAAAGAATGAAAGGTGATGTAATCACCTTCTTTTTTCTGATAAATTGCTTACTATTGAAGGAATAAAACAGGTGCGCAATGAATATTAACTCACCGTTATTGAGAAAATTTATAACCCTTGGCCGCATTGATGCCGACACGGTTAAAAACAAACAAAATGAATTTGCCTCAACAGCTGAGCTTATTTCTAAATGTGGAAAAATCGATAGTAAAGATTTAGCTGAACAATGTATTGATCTGTTTCGCGTACCTTATTTTGATTTAAAAGATTTTGACTCTACAAAAATCCCAGCCGATCTCGTAAAAGAAAAACTCATACGTAAACATCACATTTTGCCGCTTGTTCAAAAAGATCGAAAAGTTTATATAGCAGCATCAGATCCAACAGATTACGGCGCATTCGAAAACTTTGAGTTTAGTACCGGTCTTTCATGCGAAATTGTTGTTGTTGATT
Organism: Pseudoalteromonas sp. S8-8; assembly: GCF_000497875.1. Classification (NCBI taxonomy): domain Bacteria; kingdom Pseudomonadati; phylum Pseudomonadota; class Gammaproteobacteria; order Alteromonadales; family Pseudoalteromonadaceae; genus Pseudoalteromonas; species Pseudoalteromonas sp. S8-8. Next base: position 150,733 of record NZ_AUTR01000035.1, on the reverse strand, counting down.
ATATTCAACTCGATACCAAAATTGAGCAATTACTAGATGCTACTGGCAGCCTAAATTTAACTGATGACGAGTTTCAGGAATTTGCTGATTTAGACTCAGAAAGTCAAAGAGATACAGCACCACAAGATGATGATAAAGACGACGCGCCTATCATCGTATACATCAACAAAATTTTAATGGATGCCATTAAAAAAGGCGCCTCTGATTTACACTTTGAACCATATGAGCACAAGTACCGTATTCGCTTTCGTATTGATGGCATTTTGCATGAAGTAGCAAGCCCACCTAATACATTAGCAACCAAGCTTTCTGCGCGTATTAAAGTAATGTCGCGACTCGATATTGCCGAAAAACGCAAACCACAAGATGGTCGTATAAAACTAAAAATTACTGAACGTAAAAGTATCGACTTTCGTGTAAGTACCATGCCTACCTTGTGGGGCGAAAAAATAGTAATGCGTATCCTTGATTCATCAAGCGCTATGTTAGGCATTGATGTATTAGGATATGAGCCTGAGCAGAAAAAGCTCTATATGGATGCACTTGCCCAGCCTCAAGGGATGATACTAGTAACAGGCCCAACGGGTTCTGGTAAAACAGTATCGCTATATACAGGTTTAAATATATTAAATCAGCCAGAGCGCAATATTAGTACTGCGGAAGATCCGGTTGAGATTAACCTTGAAGGTGTAAACCAAGTACAAATTAACATTAAAGCCGATATGACTTTTGCCAATGCACTGCGTGCATTTTTACGTCAAGATCCTGATGTAGTTATGGTAGGTGAAATACGTGACCTAGAAACCGCAGAAATATCAATAAAAGCGGCGCAAACAGGTCACTTGGTTTTATCAACATTGCATACAAACTCAGCGCCGGAAACAATCACCCGTTTATTAAATATGGGTGTGCCGGCTTATAACGTAGCAAGTTCGATCAGCTTAATTATAGCCCAGCGTTTAGCACGTCGTTTATGCCCTAAATGTAAAACGCCAGAACAACTTCCGAGTGAAGAACTGGCTCGCCAAGGATTTAGCGCCAAGCAAATTGAAGAAATGACGTTATATACGCCTAAAGGGTGTGATAGTTGTACCGATGGTTATAAAGGCCGAGTGGGTATTTACGAAGTAATGCAAATTACCCCTGAAATTGCCCAAATTATTATGCGCGGTGGTAACTCGCTTGAAATAGCTGACGTTTCACTTAAAGCCGGATTTAATAATTTACGTTTATCAGGTTTACGCAAAGCAGCCGATGGCCTTACATCCCTTGGTGAAATTAATCGCGTGACTAATTTTTAAAGGTCCATAGTAAAAGTTACAAGGTTCTGAACACTAAATTCAGAGCCTTACTTATACCTAGAGACTCATATCTAAGTAATGTAAAATGCAGAAAAAGATTGTAAAGAGTAAATTATGCCTACTATTGTAAACTGCCCAACCTGTAAAACTAAAGTTGAATGGTCAGAGCAAAGCCCATTTCGCCCTTTTTGCTCAAAACGCTGTCAGCTAATTGATTTAGGTGAATGGTCGTTTGAAAATAACAGAATTTCTGCACCAATCACATCCGCAGAAGAGTTTAGCCAAGACATGATTGAAGATATTGAAGCTATGCTGGCTAAAAATGAAGATGACTTTTTTAAGTAATTTATCTTCATTATGCCCTAATACCAATCCGCAATAATACTTAATCAATTTGAGGGGTTAAATCTGACGTTAACTGCGTTAAAAATTTCTGATATAGAACAACTAAATAACGAAATTTTTGCCTTGTTATCGACACGATTTTCTTCCCTCAAAATAGATCACTTAATTAAGCGAATTGGTATAAAAGCAAAAACCAGCATTAAGCTGGTTTTTTAGTATTTACAAAAAGTATAATTAACTTTTTTGTTTACTGTGCTTTTTATTCATACGCTTTTGCATTTTAGCAAATTTCTCTTTTTGCTCAGCGTTAAGAACTTGCATTACTTGGTGCTGCGTTTTTAGTTTAATTAAACCAAATTGATCACCTTTTTCATGACGTTCATTTAATAGCTCTTTTGCTGCATTTTCGTCAAATGTTGCCGCCGAAAGTAACGCATCCATTTTAGCTTTATGCGCTTCACGCATCGCTTTACGGGCTTCTTTATCGTCGCCACGCAACGCTTTCATCTGTGTTTTTTGCGCTTCAAAAATAGCTTTTAGCTTAGTTTGCTGCTCATCTGTTAAGCTTAATTTTTCAACGCCGCGCTCAGAAAGTAAAAAGCGAGCTTGAGAATGGCCTTGTTTATGTCCGTCGCCTTTAGCTAATACGCTACCAGCACCAAGCGTTGCTGTTGCTAAGCCACAGATAAGTACTAATTTTGAAAGTGTATTTAATTTAGTCATAATCATTACCTTAATATTGGGTTGGTTGTGGCTGCTAAGCCAGTGAGTTAACTATACCTAACTCAATGCAAAGTAACGCAAAGCAGTGTAAAGGTTGTGTAAAGATTCACCTTTGCACTATTTAGCGGGTAAAATAACGCTATAAACAACTCTAAGGGTTTGTAAATGAAACTATTAATGATTGATGACGATACTGGTCTTTGTGAGCTATTAAGTGAATATTTAACTGCCCAAGGGTTTGAAATACAAAGCGTACACGACGGTGAGCAAGGCCTTAAACTAGCACAAGCAAATGACTACGCCCTTATATTGCTAGATGTAATGCTACCAACGCTTGATGGTTTTGAAGTGCTTAAACAACTTAGGCAAACAAAACTCACACCGGTCATAATGCTTACTGCAAAAGGTGAAGACTTTGACCGTATTTTTGGCCTAGAGCTAGGCGCTGACGATTACATACCAAAGCCTTTTAATCATCGTGAATTACTAGCCCGCGTAAAAGCGATAACACGCCGTATAGAGCACATTAATAGCTTAAATGCAGCTACAACGAGTAAGTTACTCGTTAATGGTATTACTGTTAACCTTGCTGCGCGAGAGGCCTCAATCGACGGATCTACACTGACCCTTACTGGTACAGAGTACGAAATACTCACACTATTGTGTAAAAATGCAGGCGAAGTGGTTAGTAAAGAGCAAATTAGCGAAGAAGTACTAGGCAGGCGTTTAGCTTCTTTTGATCGCTCTATCGATATGCATGTAAGTAATATCCGTAAAAAAATAGCTGAGCATATTCCAGGTGAGCGAATTAAAACAATGCGAGGTACGGGTTATGTCTTTATCCAAGGCGAATAAAAGCACTTACTTTGCTTGGTTAAAACACCCTGGGCACTACCTGTTTTTTAAAGTATTTATTTGGTTTTGGTTAACTATAATCGGCACCGTAGCAGCGCTTATATTTTTAAGTAATATAACCGCTATTAATGCGGTATCTAACGAGCCACTTTATGGCCCGATGAAAAAAAACCTAATATACACCGCCAAAAGTATTGAGCGCACTGCTATTAAACATAAGCGCAGCCTAAGCGAAGTATTAGTACACCCTCGCCTATCAAAGCGTAAACTTTTATATTTAAGCGCAGCTCAAAGCGAGGACTCTCTTAGTAGTAAAGAGGTGCCAGAGAGCATCGACTTAAGTTTATTAAACTTCACTCAAAATATGTCACCGCAAATTATTTTCACTGAAAAATATCAAGCCTTTGGCCCTGTTAATATAAACGTGCCTGAAGGGAGTTTTTATCTTTATGAAATAGATATTAACCATCAACCACCGCTAATAATGCGCTTTAAGCTAATGCCTAATTGGATGAAAATAGTCATCGCAATTGTTGCCTCTCTTATTTTAAGCTTTGTATTTAGCCGGAACTTAATAGCCCCTATAAATAGTCTTAAAAAAGCGGCAATTAAACTATCAGCGGGTAACCTAAGCGCAAGAGCCGACATTTCTGTAAACCGAAAAGATGAGCTAGGAATACTAGGGCGAGATTTTAACAGCATGGCTAATCAGTTAGAGCTTTTAATTAGTTCACAAAAACGCTTATTAGCCGACATATCACATGAGTTACGCTCGCCCCTTACGCGTTTAAAAATGGCTACCGGTCTTGCACAAATGCAAGCTAACGACGCTAGCCAATCGTATTTATTACGCATAGAAAAAGAAGCTAACCAACTCGATAAGATGATTGCCGACGTGCTGCAAGTTTCTCGCTTAGAAGCAAAAAGCCAAGCGCTTTCACTGCAAAAACAATCATTACAAATAATTGTAGATCACGTTATTAACGATGCGCAGTTTGAAGCAAAACAAAATAATAAGCAGCTAAATATAGTGGGCGCTGTAGATGTAAACATTAATTGCGACGAAGGCCTTATTGCCAGTGCGCTTGAAAACCTATTACGCAACGCTATTAAATACGCAAATAATACAATTAGCATTACTCTAAAGCATGCTGATGCCATTTATATAGAAATATGTGACGATGGCTCTGGTGTGCCAGATGATCAACTGAGCAAGCTTTGCGAGCCCTTTTTTAGGCAATCAGATGCGCGCGATCGCGTAAGTGGTGGCACGGGTTTAGGTCTTGCGATTGCTAAAAATGCTATTACTGCGCATGGCGGCAGTTTAGTATTATCAAATAAAGAACTAGGTGGCTTGTGTGCTAATATAACCTTGCCATTAATAAAAGAGTAAAGCATGTTTTATAGTAGTGAGCGTGAGCTTAAGAGTAATCAAATAACAATTAATAACTTTTATAAAAACACGCTAATTAAAGCTTATTTAGATACACCTAACGGGCAATTATTTTATGCTTATGCCATACCAGATAAAGCCAAAAATGCCATTGTAATAAGCTCTGGGCGCCTTGAAGGGTTAGATAAATATAAAGAGTTGTTATGGGAGCTGTATAACAATAATTTTGCCATATTCATAGCCGATCACCAAGGACAAGGCCGCTCTTATCGCCACCTACTAAATAAGCACAAAGGCCATGTTAATCAATTTAAAGATTACAGCGCAGACCTAAACTTATTTAATACACAAATAGTGGATACTCATTGGCAAGGTAAAAAGGTGTTAGTGAGTCATTCAATGGGCGGCGCCATAGCATTTGACTATCTTGCGCATTTTGAACACAACTTTAGTGGCGCGTTTTTATCAGCGCCTATGCTTGATATTTATACAAAAAACACACCAAAGCCTTTAGCTAAATTAATAGCAAGTACTGCAACCCTTTTGGGTCAAAAAGACAATTACGCACTAGGGCAAACCGATTACATACCCGATGAGTTTGCTACAAATGTATTAACCAGCAGCCCAGTGCGTTACGAGCTATTTAGGCAAACATATCAAGAAGAGCCATTACTACAGCTCGGCGGTGTTACTTACGGCTGGCTAAATGCGACGTTTGCATTTATAACTTCTGTGGATAACTTAAGCGTGACTATTCCACTTTATATTGCCAGTGCGCAAAACGACGAAGTGGTTGATAACAATGCCCAATATAAATTAGCAAACAGGCACGTAAACACGGTACTTAAAAGCTTTGAAGGCGCTAAACACGAGCTGTTTTTTGAACGTGATGAAATACGCCAGCCATTGCTTAAAAGCTTGTATCAGTTTTGTGAGTCGGTGACGGCTTAATAAGTACCGACAAAGGGTCGAGGTGGATCAGTATATCTACCTCAGACTCAAAGCGTTCTTTAAGCATTGCCTCTACTTCATCAGCTACGTTATGTGCGCGAATCAAACTTAAATGATCATCAAGCTCTAAGTGCATTTGGATAAACTTAACTTTTCCGCCTTGGCGCGTGCGAATATCATGCACACCATGTACATCAGCATGGGCTCTGGCTATATCAAATATGCTTTGCTTTTCATCATCTGGCAGTTCTTTATCCATTAAATGATCGGCACTATCGCGAGCAATATCCCAGCTGTTATAAAGTAAGTAACCCGCTACACCTATCGCAAAAACAGGATCGGCATACAACACACCATAATAAGCTAACAAAATAGCTAATAGCACAGCGGCATTTAATATTAAATCACCTTTGTAATGTACTGAGTCGGCTTTTATAGCAATTGAATCGGTGTATTTAACCACCTTGTTTTGTACAAATACAATGACGAGCGTGCACGCAATAGCAAAAATACTTACCCACACACCTAATAAAGAATGGCTTAACTGTATAGGGTTAAATAATCGCTCAATACCATGAAAAGCAAGTAGGCAACCTGAGCCTGCAATAAACGCGGCTTGCCCAAGTCCAGCAAGTGCTTCAGCTTTTCCGTGTCCAAATCTATGGTCATCATCTGCTGGGCGCAGTGCGTAACCTAACACTAAAAAACTCATGGCGGTGGCAGTAATATCCATTAACGAATCAGTTAACGAGCCAAGCATTGAGGCAGAGCCAGAAGCCAGCCATGCCCATGTTTTTGCGCCAATCATTAAACTAACCATTACCATGGTAACAATGCTTGAAGTTTTAACCCAAAATTCGTAGCTACGGTTATGCACGTTTTAATCCGATAATTAGGAGTACTCAATAGTGTGAGTATATCATTTTTTTAAAAGGTTTCGTGTATACTGCCCGTCGTCAAACTACAGATTATTTTATAAGGCTCATTATGCTGGATATTGTTTTATACCAACCTGAAATACCGCCTAACACTGGTAATATTATTCGCCTATGTGCCAATACCGGCTATGCATTACATTTAATTGAGCCGCTAGGTTTTGAGTGGGACGATAAGCGCGTGAAACGTGCAGGACTTGATTATCATGAATTTAGTCATGTTCAACGCCATGCCTCATTTGAAGATTACCTTGAAAAATGTAAACCAAAAAAAATATATGCATGTACAACCAAAGGTAGTCAGTTTCACCATGAAGCAAGTTACGAAGCGGGTGACTGCTTGGTATTTGGCCCAGAAACTCGCGGCCTGCCTGACGATATGATCCAAGCACTGCCAAAAGAGCAGCGTGTACGTATTCCTATGCAAGCCAATAGCCGCAGCATGAACCTATCAAACGCAGTAGCCGTGTTTGTTTACGAGTCGTGGCGCCAGTTGGGTTTTCCTAACGCGCAGTAAATAGCTTTGAGCTAAACAACAAAAAACCGACATAATGTCGGTTTTTTAGTTTTATAAACCCTTATAAAATTATTCAGAACGTTGCTCTCGGCCTAATAGCGCCATTGCAGCTTCTTTCATATCTTTATTTTCATAAAGCACTTTATAAATTTGCTCGGTAATCGGCATTTCTACACCGCTACGCTGCGCTAATAAATACACTTCTTTGGTATTTCTAAAGCCTTCAACTACTTGACCAATTGATTCAATAGCAGCATCAACGCTTTCGCCTTTACCTAACGCTAAACCAAATCGACGATTACGTGATTGGTTATCTGTACACGTTAGTATTAAATCGCCAAGGCCTGCCATCCCCATGAAGGTTTCTGGCTTAGCACCAAGAGCGCAACCTAAACGAGTAAGCTCTGCAAGGCCTCGGGTGATAAGTGCGGTACGCGCATTAGCGCCAAAACCAACACCGTCCGAAATACCGGCACCAATGGCAATTACATTCTTAACCGCACCACCGAGTTGTATACCAATAAAATCATCATTGTTATACACACGGAATGAGCGACCACAATGAAGTAAATCAGCAAGCTGCTGAGCAAATTCAGGTGACGTAGAAGACACTGAAATAGCTGTAGGTGAACCCATCGCCATTTCTTTTGCAAACGTAGGACCCGACAGTACCGCAAGTGGAATATCATCACCCAATTCTTGCAAAGCCACTTCTTGTAACAAACGTCCAGTATTAGGCTCAAGCCCTTTAGTTGCCCACGCTACTTTGGCACCGTCTTGCAATGCAGGTTTTATCTGGGCAAGTGTGTCGCCAAAAGCATGACTTGGCACAACAACAAGTACAATAGCGCTGCTAGCAACGGCATGTTGTAAGTTAGCTTCAAGAGTAAGAGTATCTGGAAAAGGAGCATCAGGTAAGTAACGTTGATTTTTCCGCTCAGCTGCAAGCGTGGCAACGTCGTCGCTATTTCTTCCCCAAAGTGTCACGTGGTGACCATTTCGGGCTAAACAAATAGCAAGGGCGGTGCCGTAAGACCCCGCCCCTAATACAGTAACAGCTGTAGTTGCTGTACTCATAAGTTATGCGTCTGCTGAAGCCTGGTCAGCTTGCGCAGTACGTTGTTGCATGTATTGTGAAAATAACGCATCAAAATTAACTGGCGCAAGGTTAAGCTGTGGGAAAGTACCACGGTTAACAAGGTTTGAAACAGCTTCACGTGCATATGGGAACAACACGTTAGGACAAAATGCACCTAGCATGTGCGCAAGTTGCACTTCTTCAACTTCAGCAATAGTAAAAATACCTGCTTGTTGAATTTCACATAAGAACGCAGTTTCTTCACCAAGAGAAGCGGTTACAGTTAGCGCTAAAACAACTTCAAATACACCTTCGTCTAGTTTATTAGAGCGTGTATCTAGGTCTAGCTTAACTTCTGGCGTCCATTCTTTTTGAAAAATGGCCGGAGAGTTTGGCGTTTCAAACGATACGTCTTTAGTGTAAATACGTTGAATAGTAAATTGTGCGCCGTCTTGTGCAGCTGCTACGTTTTGATTTTCTTCGTTCATTGTTATTCCTAACTTGTTCGTTATTATAATTAAATTAAGCGTTTAGCTTAGCGTCAAGTTTACCTTGCGCTTCAATAGCCATCATGTCGTCGCAGCCACCGATATGTTCATCATTAATAAAAATTTGCGGTACTGTGCTTGCACCACCTGCTTTGGCAATCATTTCATCGCGTAGCTCAGGCTGTACACCAATATCATAATTTGTGTATTCAACGCCTTTGCTGTTTAAAAGCGAAAGAGCACGCTGACAAAATGGACAATACGCCTTGGTGTATAAAACAACATTACTCATAATAAATCCTCTATCGGCCTAGCTAAACTGATTAGCGACCTGTTGTAGTTGGTAAGCTGGCAGATTGCCACGCACCCATGCCACCTGCTAATAAGTAAACTCGTTCAAAACCAGCTTTACTCATAGCGGCTGCAGTACCTTGGGCAGTCATACCTGTAGTACATACAACTATAATGGGTTTAGTCTTGTACTTTTCAAGGCTTGAAAAGTCAGATTTTTTCGCATTCTCTGGGCTTAAGTGCTCAGCACCAGAAATACGCCCTGCATTAAACTCTTTTTGCGCACGTATATCGATTACTTGACCGTCATCACGGTTAATAAGTAACGTAAGCTGCTGAGGATTTATTTGACGAACAGCTGAAAGCTTACTCTTTATCCAGCCACTAACAATAAGGAAAACAATACCAACCCAAGCAAGGCTTAAAATGGGATGATTTGTAATAAATTCAATATATTGATCCATTCTACTTCCACTATGAAATTATGTTTTAAACCTAGGGCGTGTTGGCCTTTGTGGATTGAAATTTGTTCAATCTAGGGGCGATTAAATCGCGGCGCGAGATTTGTAACCTAGTGGGCTAAGTAAAAACCGAGCAACAAAGAGGTAATAGTCCCTAGAAAGAACCCAACGGGCAGCGTATGTTTGGTATTTATGCTACGTTATCGCCTATTTATGGGGAGTAACCACACTTCATAGGCTCTGCCTTGCCTAAAAACCAAACATACTGCTGCAAATTCAACCACCAAAGTGCAACACGCCCTAATATTTTAAGGATTTTGTACTTTAGCCACGCAAGTATACCCAAACCAACCTAAAATGCGAGTTTAGGAGCACTTAGAGACGTTTAAAAAACGATAAAGCCCCCCATATATAGTTAACAAGAACTCTTGATAATAAATCTATCTCAAGCAGAGTTCAGGTTAGTCAATGAGGTATAAGTGAAAAAATTTAATATCTTGTTTTCAATGCTGATCCTAGCTTAAAAACACGGTATGCTAAAACCACGCTAATAAACCTTTTAGGTGCACAGTATCCATCAACAGATACTAATTTTCAGGAGCTATTATGACAGAGCATAAAAAACCACTGGTATTAATGATTTTAGACGGTTGGGGATACCGCGAAGATACGCAAAGTAATGCTATTCTTGCAGCTAACACACCGGTATTAGACAATTTATGGGCCACACGGCCACACACATTAATATCAGCTTCGGGTTTAGATGTTGGTCTTCCTGATGGTCAAATGGGTAACTCAGAAGTTGGCCATGTGAACTTGGGGGCTGGTCGCATTGTTTATCAAGATTTTACCCGTATCACTAAAGCAATTAACGATGGCGAATTTGATTCAACCCCAGCCTTAGTTGAAAACATAGATAAAGCGGTAAGTGCAGGAAAAGCAGTTCACATAATGGGTCTTTTAAGCCCAGGTGGTGTGCATAGCCATGAAGACCACATAGTTGCTAGCATAAAACTTGCTGCAAAACGTGGCGCTAAAGAAGTTTACTTTCATGGCTTTTTAGATGGCCGCGATACACCTCCACGTAGTGCTAAAGCGTCAATCGAACGTATTGAAGCGTTATTTAGCGAACTTAAATGCGGTCGTTTGGCGTCACTTATTGGCCGCTACTACGCAATGGACAGAGACAACCGTTGGAACCGCGTAGAAAAAGCGTACAACGTAATTGCATTAGCTGAAGGTGACTTTAATTTTGATAACGGCGTAGAGGCACTTAATGCAGCGTACGAACGCGACGAAAACGACGAATTTGTGGCCGCTACAACCATTACACCAACAGGCGCCGCTCCTGCTTCAATAAACGATGGCGACACTCTAATTTTTGCCAACTTTAGAGCAGATAGAGCCCGCGAAATTACTCGCGCTTTTGTTGAGCCTGATTTTGATGGATTCGCAAGAAAAAGAACGCCAGAGCTTAGTGCATTTGTAATGATGACAGAGTATGCAGCCGATATAGATGCACCTATTGCCTTTGGTTCAACACCGTTAGTAAACGTACTTGGTGAGTGGTTTGAAAAAAATAACAAAACACAGCTTCGCATTTCAGAAACCGAAAAGTACGCACACGTTACGTTTTTCTTTAGTGGCGGGCGCGAAAGTGAATTTAAAGGCGAAACACGCGAGCTAATTCCTTCGCCGCAAGTTGCAACCTATGACTTACAACCTGAAATGAACTCAGAAATGCTAACCGACAAGCTAGTAGCAGCAATTAAAAGCGGTAAATACGATGCTATTATTTGTAACTACCCTAACGGCGATATGGTTGGTCACTCAGGTGTATTTGAAGCTGCTGTTAAAGCTTGTGAAGCTGTAGATAGCTGTATCGGCCGTGTTGTTGATGCACTTGAAGAGTTTGGTGGTGAAGCACTAATAACAGCCGATCATGGTAATGCTGAGCAAATGGCTGATCTTAAAACAGGCCAAGCGCATACTGCTCACACTAGTGAACCTGTACATTTTATTTATGTTGGTCGCGATGCAGAGCCTATGCAAGGTAAGGCATTAAGCGATGTAGCCCCTACAATGCTTCACTTAATGGGCATGGAGCAACCAAGCGAAATGACTGGTACGCCTATCATGATGTTGAAATGACACATGAATAGACGTATTAACCGGTTAATTAAGTGCGGTTTAATACTAACTTCATTAGTGACTGCATCTGCAGTTGCTAATGAGGATCGTACTAAAAAAGACTTATCAGAAGTTCAAAATGCACTTGAGCAAAGCCAAGCTGAGTATAACACCCAAAGAAAAAAAATAGCGTCGCTACAAAAAAACCTAAAAAGCCATGAACTCGATATAGCTAAAAATGCTAAAGCACTTAACATGGCAGAGCAATCAGTAAAAGAAACTAAAACACAGCAAAAAGAGCTACAAAATAAAGCCGATGAGCTCGATAAAAAGCACACTCAATTTCAGAAAATTTTAGCCGCGCAACTTAAAAGCGCCTATATGGCCGGTGGCGACGACTACTCTAAAATGCTGTTAAATCAAGAAGACACTGCAAAATTTGAGCGCACACTTAGTTATTACAACTACTTAAATAAAGCCCGTATTGAACAAATTGAAGATCTAAAAGACCTTCAAAAGCAAATAGTACAAAACCAAAAAGAGCTTGTTAAAACACAAGAAAAACTAGCGCTTTTATTTGATGAGCAAAAAAGACGTCAAACTGCATTGCTTAATGCACAAAGTGAACGCCAAGCTAATCTTAAAAATTTACAAGCTCAGCTCAACAGCACCAAAAGTTCAATAAACTATTTAAAAGAAAACCAACAAACTTTGGTAGCAACAATTGAAGAGCTCGAAAAAGAAAAAACACAGAAAATTGAATTACTGGGCCTAAATAAAAACAAAGGCAAATTAGACTGGCCGAGCAAAGGCAAGTTAGAGCACACATTCGGCCAACGTAAACATGGTGGTATTGATTGGAAAGGCGTATTAATTGGTGCAAAAGAAGGCACTAATATTAATAGTGTACATAACGGCCAAGTTGTATTTGCCGATTGGCTAAAGGGCTATGGTTGGGTAATTGTTGTAGACCATGGTGAAGGTTTTATGAGCCTATATGGTCATGCCCAAACACTGCTAAGAGATGTAGGCGACATGGTACGCGAAGGCGAAATCCTTGCTTTAGTTGGCCAAAGCGGCGGACAAGCTAGTTCTGGTCTATACTTTGAAATACGCCACAAAGGACGCGCAGTAAATCCTGTAAAATGGTGCAAACGCATTTAATTAAATAAATCGCTGCACCGCTCTGGAGCAGCTGATGACAACTAAAAAAACTGTAGTAATTACCATTGATCAAAAAAATACAGGCTTTTATATAAGTCTGTATTTGCTTGTATTACTAACCTTAATCGCTTTTTCTAGTAACGCACTAGCAAGCTCGATTAAAGATCTTAAAAGACAACAAATAGACGAAATACTCTTTAACATTCATGCCTACTATGTTGAAGATCTCACCTTACAAAATAGCCACCACATTAAATATAATAGCCAACAGTTTGAGCGTTTATATTCAAAGCTCGACTCTTACTCTAAGTACTTAAATGAGCACGAACTAACCTCATTATTTGATAACACAAATGGACGTTACACCGGTATCGGTATTGAGGTTAAAAATATCGACGAGAATATGACTATTGTTAATGTGGTTAATAACTCCCCCGCAAAAGCAGCGGGTATTTTGCCAGGCGATATTATTGTAAGTGTAAACAACCAAGCAGCCCAAAACCTTACAATCGATGAAGTAGCAACACTAATAAGAGACAGTAAATTTTCAAATATAGACCTAATTATAAGTCGTGATAACAATAAAAACCCACTCACGTTTCATGTAGCACGCCGCCAAATAAACCTCGAAAGCGTAACAAGCGAACTTCTAGATTTTGGTACTGGTTATATAGCTATCAATAACTTCTCTAACCACACATTACATGAGGTTGCTCTGCAAGTTGCTGCCCTGCAAAGCCACTTTGGTTACCCACTTAAAGGCTTAGTAATTGATTTACGTGATAACCCAGGGGGTACATTACAAAGCGCAGTAGCGGTATCAGACCTATTTTTACAAAGTGGTACTATAGTGACGACTAAAGGACGTTTTTACGATGCCAACCAAGCATTTTATGCAAAGCGTGGAGACATTCTAAAAAATGCCCCCATTGTTGTGCTTATAAACGAAAACTCAGCCTCTGCAGCCGAAATACTTGCAGCAGCGCTAAAAGATAATAAACGAGCAACCGTTGTTGGCAGTCAATCTTTTGGGAAGGGTTCTGTACAATCGCTCATTCCTCTAGGTGACGGCAACACTGCATTAAAGCTCACCACAGCTAAATACTTTACGCCGCTAGGTAAATCGATTGATGGAATAGGAATAACCCCAGATGTGGCGGTTAATCAAACAAACCTTTCACAAAGTAATAAAGCCGTTATAATAAAAAATGAACACACTAACAGTAACGCGCAATTACTTACTGGTAACTTAGCCGACTTACAGTTAGTTAAAGCAAAACAATTACTCAGCATGCAGTAACTTGTATAAGCTGTTAAACAAAGCTAAAAAGATAATAAAAACTATAAACGTGAAAATAATAAAATGGCTAATATTAGCTATTTGTTTTAGCTCAGCAACAATTAGCGCCAAACAAATAGCAATAGTGATAGACGATATAGGCTATCATCAACGGGACTTAGAATTCCTTTCCTTACCAGGGCAATTGTCGTATTCAATTTTGCCCCATACCCCTTATTCGCAAATTTTTGCAACGCTTGCTAGTCAATCAAACAAAGAGTTATTACTTCATGTACCTATGCAGGCACTTAACGGTAAAGAACTCGGACCTGGCGCGCTTACTTTAAATATGAATAAAGAGCAGCTTCAGCAAACTCTCGGAACAGCTCTCGCTAGTTTACCGCAAGTTAAAGGCGTTAATAACCACATGGGCTCAGCGCTTACGCAGCAAAGCCAAGCTATGAAGTGGACAATGGAAGTACTTAAAAAGCGCCATTTATATTTTTTAGATAGCCGCACAACCGATTTAAGCCAAGCACAAAATGCTGCTAACTTTTTAGGTGTTGCCAATATTAGTCGCCAAGTGTTCTTAGACAATATAACTACACCAGAACAACTCCAGCTAAGACTTGAAGAATTAAAACAACTAGCCACTACCCATAGCTTTGCCATTGCAATTGCTCACCCCTATCCAGAAACAATTGATTTCTTGCGTGAAGCGTTACCCCAGTTAATAGATCAAGGCTTTGAACTCGTGCCGGTTTCGCAGCTGGTTGAGCGTAAATACATTCAGTTGGCGCAGGCTGAGGGTAAAGGGATTAGTGCTAGATGATATAAGCTTTAAATAATGCTATATCCAAATGATAAACTAACCATTCAATATGCAGCGCATCGGTATTACTTGATAGGATATTTTATCGTTGGGTTTCGCTTCGCTCAAACCAACTTACGCGAAAGCAAAAAGCCCCGTATTTTCATACAGGGCTTTTTAAATTTGCTGCTTAAGCAATATTAGCTCATAGCACTTTGTAACTTTTTCATCGCTGTTTTTTCAAGCTGGCGAACACGTTCAGCAGATACACTGTACTTTTGTGCAAGCTCTTGAAGAGTCGCTTTATCATCCGACAACCAACGTGCGCTAACAATATCTTGTGAACGTTCGTCTAGTGTTTTAAGTGCGCTAAATAAACGAGTATGCGCTTGCTCTTTCCACTGCTCTTGTTCAACGTCGTCAGCTAAATCAGCTGCGCCATCTGTTAAATATTGTACTGGAGAGTACGTGCTTGTCGGTGCGTCGTCGTTATCGTCGCCCGTTAGGTCAAAGCCCATGTCTTGGCCGCTCATGCGCGATTCCATTTCACGTACTTCTTTTTCACTCACACCTAGCTCGCTAGCAACGGTACTAACCTCAGCTTGATTAAACCAACCTAAACGCTTTTTGTTTTTACGAAGATTAAAAAACAATTTACGTTGCGCTTTAGTGGTTGCAACTTTAACTATGCGCCAATTTTTAAGCACAAACTCATGAATTTCGGCTTTAATCCAATGCACTGCAAACGATACTAAACGTACACCCACTGTAGGGTCAAAACGTTTAACCGCTTTCATCAGGCCTATATTACCTTCTTGAATAAGGTCAGCTTGTGGTAAGCCGTATCCCGAGTAGCCTTTAGCAATATGTGCTACAAAGCGTAAATGCGACATAATGAGTTGCTTGGCAGCACTAAGATCACCTTCTTCCTGAAGCTTTTTAGCAAGTTCTTGCTCTTGTTCAACTTTAAGCATAGGAATAGTGCTTACCGCTTGAAGGTAACCGTCCATGCTTGCGCTTTGTTGTCCGACTGTAAGTGCCATTGCGTATAAATCTTTACTCATTTTTCACCTCGGTGATAAACATTTGAAACTATCTTAGCACTCTTTCTTTAAGAGTGCTAACCCCAATTTAAAACTTTTTTAAAGTATAAATCAAGCAGTTTTTAGTATGTGTTTAGTCTACTACAAGCGACTGAATAAGTGATGAATTGAGGGGCTGCAGCAGGTTAACCTCGCTGCATCACCTTATTTACAACTCATTACTTCATGGGAGGATAGTACATAAATATGACAGTTTTAATAACAGGAGGTACAACCCAGTCCGATACGATACGCATATCAAGCTGGGTTGGTTCACTTATAGTTTGCAGGATTTTTTATACTTTATCGGGTTCTATTTCTTTAATATATCGATTTACAGAAAGGTACGAGCCCACAAATCCTAAGCTTGTTGCAAGCAACACTAAAAAGCCGAGCTCATTAAGCGATAATCCAATTAACGAGAAGCTTGTTTGATACACCCCCGCTACACTGCTCACAGCGCTTGAAAGCCACCACATCATTAGTCCTACGCATATAAAGGCAAATAAACCACCTATTACACCATACCAAATACCGGTCCACAAAAATGGGGCATGTATAAAGGTGTTAGTTGCGCCGACTAGCTTCATTACTTGTATTTCTTCTTTTTTATCCATGATCGACAAACGGATGGTGTTACCAATAATAAGCGTCACTGAGGTAAGCAGTAATAATGCGATGGTTATTACACTTTCTTTCAGTAAATCTAGTAATGCATTTAAACGCTCTAGCCACGCTATATCGAGCTTACCAAAATCAACTTCACGTTCATTTTCTAATTTAGTTAGCAGTACTTTAGCCGCATTTGGGTGTCTGTGACGTTTTGTAGGAGTAACAAGTACCACATCAGGTAATGGGTTTTTATCTAAGTACTCTAAAGCTTGCCCAAAGCCAGATACGTCTTTAAATTCTGTTAGTGCTTTTTGCTTTGATATAAATTCAACGCTTTCCACTTCTGGATAAAGTGCTAAACGCTTTACTAATGTTTGCGTTTCTTGCTCGTTCATACTTTCTTTTACAAACAACGATATTTCACTCGCTTCTTCAAAACCACTACTGACTTGCTGGACGTTTTTAACAACAAGATAAAGTGTTGCAGGTAACGTTAGGCTCAAACCAAGTACAGCAATAGTCATCATAGATGCAAGCGGCGTACGCCACATTTCACCTAAGCTATGAACACCTTGGCGAAAAATATTAATAATGAAAAAATAACCGCCAGCTAATACTGATTTTTTTTGCTTGTCGTTACTATTTTGACGACTTTTAAAAAGTAAACTCATAGTGCTCCCTCAGCGAGCGGATCTTGAAGCATGCGGCCATCTTTTAAGGTTAGACTGCGGTACTTCATACGTGCAACCAAACCTAAGTCATGCGTCGCTATAAGAACAGTGGTGCCGTGTTTATTAAAGTCCTCAAACAGCTTTAGGATTTCCATTGAAAGCTCAGGGTCTAGGTTACCTGTAGGCTCATCGGCTAACAAAATTGGCGGAGAGTTTACAATTGCTCTGGCAATACCAACACGTTGCTGCTCGCCTCCAGAGAGCATAGACGGATGACATTTTATTTTGTCTATCAGGCCTACTTTATCAAGCGCACCATGAACACGTTTAGCTATTTGCTTATGGTGAGTACCCTCAATAATAAGAGGCAGTGCCACGTTATCAAAAATGGTATAGCGCTCTAGTAAACGGTGGTTTTGAAAAATAATACCTATATCACGGCGAGCATAAGGAATTTGACGCGAGTTTACTTTATTTAAATCAACACCGTTGATAAATACACTGCCTGCCGATGGGCGTTCCATTAAGCTAATTAACTTAAGCAACGTACTTTTACCCGCACCACTGTGGCCGGTTAAAAAGGCAAGTTCACCCGGTTTAACATGAAAATTAACTTTTTCGAGGGCGCGGTGCCCTCCAGGATAAGTCTTACTTACTTGCTGAAAATTTATCATCTTTTTATTATGCCAATTCAATTAGTTTACTAATAAAATTGGTATTCCTCGCAATTAAAAAGGGAGCAAGCTCCCTCTTTTGGTAAATTAAACGTCGTCCTCATCTTGGCTAAATAACGCATCAATAAAGTCATCGCTTTTAAAAGCGCGTAAATCATCAATACCTTCACCAACACCAATGTAACGAATTGGAATATTAAACTTATCTGCAACCGCAAAAATAACACCACCCTTTGCAGTTCCATCAAGTTTTGAAAGCGTAATACCAGTTAAACCAACGCATTGATTAAATAAGTTCACTTGGCTAATTGCATTTTGACCTGTGCCAGCATCAATGGTTAGCATCACTTCGTGCGGCGCATCAGGATCAATTTTTTTCATAACACGAGCTATTTTTTCAAGCTCCTGCATTAAGTTATCTTTATTTTGCAAGCGACCCGCTGTATCTGCAATTAACACATCTATATTACGTGCTTTTGCAGCTTGGAATGCATCAAAAACAACCGATGCACTATCTGCACCCGTATGCTGTGCAATAACAGGAATGCTGTTACGTTCACCCCAAACCTGAAGTTGCTCAACAGCAGCCGCTCTAAACGTATCGCCAGCAGCCAGCATAACCGACTTACCTTCGCTTTGAAATTGCTTAGCCATCTTACCAATAGTCGTTGTTTTACCAACGCCATTTACGCCCACCATTAAAATAACAAATGGCTTTTTATCTTTGGTAATTACTAAAGGCTGTTCAGCCGTTTTTAGCATCGCCGCCATTTCTTGTTTCATTAACTCATAAAGCGCATCACCATCTTTTAACTGCTTACGGTTTGCAGCATCAGTTAAGCTATCAATCAACTTCATGGTGGTATCAACGCCTAAATCGGCGGTAAGCAGCTGTGTTTCAAGATCTTCAAATAATTCGTCATCTATTTTTTTACCACTAAAAATAGATGCAAAGCCAGAACCTATATTAACGCGAGTTTTTAACAAGCCCTTTTTAAGGCGAGAGAAAAACCCTTCTTTTTTCGGCTTTTCTGCTTTTTTAGCTTCTTCAATTGCAAGTTCTGCTGTGATACGTTCTTGTTCTAAAAGCTCATTTTCTGCTTTTTCAGCAGCAATGCGTTCTTGCTCTAAGCGTTCTTTTTCTGCTTTTTCTAAAGCAATGCGCTCTTGCTCTAAACGCTCATTTTCTGCTTTTTCTAAAGCAATGCGTTCTTGCTCTAAACGTTCATTTTCTGCTTTTTCAGCTGCAATGCGCTCTTGTTCTAAACGCTCGTTTTCTGCTTTTTCAGCCGCAATGCGCTCTTGCTCTAAACGCTCGTTTTCTGCTTTTTCAGCCGCAATACGTTCTTGTTCTAAACGTTCATTTTCAACTTTGTCAGCAGCAATACGTTCTTGCTCTAAACGCATTTGCGCTTCTTGTTCTGCTAAACGTTTTGCTTGCTCTTGTCTTTGTGCTTCAGCATCTGCTTGTTCTTTTGCTAATAACTCAGCATTCGCTTGCTCTATTGCAAGCTTTTCAGCCTTTACAGCTTCATCCTTTTTTTCAAGGCGTATTTGCTCTAGTCGCTCAGCCTCTACCTTTTCTGCAGCCAATCGCTCTTGCTCTAACAGCATCTGCGTTTCTTGATCGGCTAAACGTTGTGCATGTTCTTGTCTTTGCGCTTCTGCATCAGCTTGTTGTTTTGCAAGTAATTCAGCATTGGCCTGCTCAATTGCAATCTTTTCTGCGTTTTCAGCACGCTCTTGCTCTAAACGTTTTGCTTCAATTTGTTCAGAAGCAATACGCTCCTGCTCTAAGCGCTCTGTTTCAGCCTCTGCTTTTAAACGTTCAGCTTCAGCTTGCTCCTGTGCTAGCTTTTCTTGCTCTAAACGTTTAGCTTCAATTTTTTCAGCAGCAATACGCTCCTGCTCTAAGCGCTCTGTTTCGGCTTCTGCTTTTAGACGTTCAGCTTCAGCTTGCTCCTGTGCTAGCTTTTCTTGCTCTAAACGTTTAGCTTCAATTTGTTCAGCAGCAATACGCTCCTGCTCTAAGCGCTCTGTTTCGGCCTCTGCTTTTAAACGTTCAGTTTCAGCCTGCTGCGCAAGCTTTTCTTGCTCTAGCTTCTGCGCTTCTTCTTGCGCTAATGCTTGTTGTTTATCAGCGGCTGCTTTTTGCTCTGCTTCTTTTTTATCTGACTTGCCAAAACCGAGCCACGACATGAATTTACTTTTTTTTGTCATACTTGCTAATAACCACTTATAAAAATCTGATAAACTAAAATTTGAAATAGCTTGGCAATGCCCAGCAATAGTTGCTAATAAATACAACCATTCAAAACGTAAGTGTTCAATAGTAACACTTTTAATACGGTTGAAAAATGAAGCTACACGTAATCACCCATAATATTATCTGAGCTAGATACCATATACCATTTTTTAGTGAGCTAAATGAGAAAAAAAACAACGCAAAATAAAGCTACTAACAAGCCCAGTGATGGCTTTATTAGAGTGATTAGTGGCCAATTTCGAGGCCGAAAACTCCCTGTTAAAAATGTAGAAGGCTTAAGACCTACTACCGATCGAATTAAAGAAACTGTATTTAATTGGCTAATGCAAGATACGCGTGACACAAATGTACTTGATTGTTTTGCAGGTTCTGGTGGGTTAGGATTTGAAGCGCTATCTCGATTTGCAAAAAACGCCACATTTATCGAGCTCGACTCGTCAGCTGCCAAGCAATTAGAACAAAACATTAGCACTTTAAAGCTCGACAACGCATACGTTAAACATACTAATTCACTCTCCTTTTTAGAGCAAAAAAACACAAACGAAGCGTTTAATCTTGTATTTGTTGACCCACCATTTCGTAAAGATTTAGCGCAAACAACCTGCGATTTATTAGAAAAAAACCAATGGTTAAGCGATGATGCATTAATTTATGTTGAAGTAGAAACAGAGTTAACCACCTTCAAGAACCCGAGCAACTGGTTGTTAATTAAAGAAAAAAAGGCAGGCCAAGTGTTTTGCAAACTCTACCAGCGCCAAGCAAATTAATACTGTTTTACATGATGCGTTTCTGTTAATATTGTCCTTTACATGTGGTGTTGCTTCGGATTACAATACCGCACCATTTTTGAACCACTTGATCAATGTTTGATCAACTTGAGCAACGCTCATAATTTAGGTAGGTGAATTTTTAATGCCAGTAATTAAAGTAAGAGAGAACGAACCGTTTGACGTAGCACTTCGTCGCTTCAAGCGTTCATGTGAAAAAGCAGGAATCCTTTCAGAAGTTCGTCGTCGCGAGCACTATGAAAAACCAACAGCTGAGCGTAAGCGTAAAAAAGCTGCTGCAGTAAAACGTCACATGAAAAAACTTTCTCGTGATAACGCACGTCGCGTTAAATTATACTAATATATTAGGTCTTGTATAAATGAGCCTTTTAATAACGCTAAAAGATGCGCAAAAAGATGCGATGAGAGCTAAAGACAAATTACGTCTTAACCCTATTCGTATGGTACTTGCTGCAATCAAGCAACGTGAAATTGACGAGCGCATAGAACTAGACGACGCAGGTATTACCTCCGTTATAGTGAAGCTTGTTAAACAACGTCGTGACTCTTACACTCAGTACAAAGATGCTGGGCGTGATGATTTAGCTGATATTGAAGCCAATGAAATAGTAGCACTTGAAACTTTCTTACCTCAAAAATTGAGTGAAGAAGAAATCATTGCTCTCATTGATGCGGCTATTGCTGATACTAACGCAGCAGGTATGCAAGACATGGGTAAAGTAATGGGTATAATCAAAAGCAAAGCCGAAGGTCGTGCCGATATGGGCAAAATCTCTGGTTTAATTAAGCAACGATTAACTGCCTAATACTCCCACATACATTAAAGTATGATTGAAGTGAACCGAGCCTTGCGCTCGGTTTCTTTGTTTTTAACTTTAATAAAAAGTACACCTACTAGGTTACTTTAAAATGAAATTTTTTATAGCTTCCCTATTTATTTTGCTATCATTTTGGTAAGTTAAAGCACGCTATACTTTGCATCAAGCAAGTATAAAAAAGTAAATTTCATATTCGTTATTCTTCTTATTATTTCAGGACTGTATTTTACTAATGGCTGGAAAGATCCCACGTAACTTTATAGACGATTTACTTGCCAGAACCGATATTGTCGACCTGATAGACTCAAAAGTAGGTCTAAAAAAAGCAGGTAAGGATTATCAAGCTTGTTGCCCATTCCATAACGAAAAATCGCCCTCATTTACGGTATCGCAAGACAAACAGTTTTATCATTGCTTTGGTTGTGGCGCTAATGGTAATGCTATTTCGTTTGTAATGGAGTATGAAAAGCTTGAGTTTGTAGATGCTATTGAAGAAATAGCAAGCATGCTTAACTTAGAAGTACCTCGAGAACAAGGCACAAACTCAGCACCAGAACGTACTGCTGCGCAAAAGCGCTCTGATTACGATTTAATGCTTCATACTGCGCGCTTTTATCAGCACCAATTAAAACACCACAGTAATTCTGCCGCCGTTATTGAATATGTAAAAGGCCGTGGTTTAAGTGGTGAAACAGTTAAAAAGTTTATGATTGGCTACGCTCCCAGCGAATGGGATGGATTATGTCTTCAGCTTGGCCGCAATAAAGAACAAAAAGAGCAATTAGTTGAATTAAAGCTAGCTTCAGAAAAAACACCAGGCAGACAATTTGATTTTTTCCGCGACCGATTAATGTTTCCTATTCGCGATAAACGCGGACGCGTTATTGCATTTGGTGGGCGTGTAATGCAAGCCGACCAAGGGCCAAAATATTTAAACTCGCCAGAGACCCGAATTTTTCATAAAGGCTTTGAGCTTTACGGACTTTATGAAGCAAAGCAAGCCCATAAAAAGCTTGAGCATGTAATGGTTGTTGAAGGTTACATGGATGTTGTTGCCCTAGCCGAGCAAGGGATTGAATATGCCGTTGCATCGCTAGGTACCGCAACAACAAGCGAGCACATGCATACGCTGTTTAGAACAACAGATAAAGTAATCTGTTGTTACGATGGCGACAGAGCTGGCCGTGATGCAGCTTGGAGGGCGCTTGAAAACGCACTTCCTTATTTAAATGACGGTAAAGCACTGCAATTTACTTTTTTACCCGATGGCGAAGACCCTGACTCTCTTGTACAAAAAGAAGGTAAGGAGCAATTCGAATTGCGCCTAAGCCAAGCAGATGACTTTACCAAAGTATTGTTTAATAAATTAAGCCAAGAAGTTGATTTAACACTCGACTCAGGAAAAGCTAAATTACTCAGTGCAGCACTTCCACTCATTGAAAAAATCCCAAGTGAATTTTATCAAGAAAACATTCTTGAACAGTTAGGGCGTTTAATCGGAAGAACACGTGAGCAATTAAATAACCGTTTAAAAACGCCAAAGCAACAGCATTCGATTGAACGTAAGTTTAAAATAACACCAATGCGTCAAGCGATTGGTATTTTAATTCAACATCCTAATTTGGCTAAAAATGTGCCATATTTGCCTGAACTCGCACAAATGAATATTGCTGGTATAGGGCTATTATTACGCTTACAAGAGCAAGCTTTAGAAAAAGAAAGCATTACCACAGCGCAACTACTCGAATTTTTTAGAGGAACTGAAGATTACGAGCCCTTAATCAAGCTTGCAACGTGGCAACACGACATAAATGAAGAGCGTTTAGAGACGGTTTTTAAAAATACTTTCAAGTTTATTGAAGATCAGTGTTTAAATTATCGACTCGAGACCCTATTAATAAAGGACAAGACTCAAGGCCTTAGTAGCGACGAAAGACTTGAGTGTCATTTGTTAATGACAGCGTTAAAAGCCACTAACAGCTAGTCAAAATTGATTTAAACTGTTATACTGTGCTATTCACTGCGTCACATTATTCTAGTTGGCTTTAATGCAAACTACATGATGGCGCCTGTTGTATCAACTTATCAGAGTGGAAGAAACAATCTCTATGGATCCAACTCCTCAGTCACAATTAAAACTTCTGATTCAAAAAGGTAAAGAGCAAGGCTACTTAACTTTTGCAGAAGTAAATGATCACCTTCCACAAGACATTATAGACTCAGATCAAGTAGAAGATATCATAAGCATGATTAATGATATGGGTATCAAGGTTAGCGAAAACGCGCCTGATGCTGATGAATTAATGATGCAAGAAACAACGACAGACGAAGACGCAGCTGAAGCTGCCGCTGCAGCCCTTGCGACTGTAGAAAAAGAAATCGGCCGTACAACGGATCCGGTTCGCATGTACATGCGTGAAATGGGTACTGTTGAACTTCTTACACGTGAAGGCGAAATTGTAATCGCTAAACGTATCGAAGAAGGCATTAACCAAGTACAGATTTCTGTTGCAGAGTACCCTGAAGCAATCACTTACCTGCTAGAGCAGTGGGATAAGTTTGAAGCTGAAGAAATGCGTTTAAGCGATATCATCGTTGGATTTATCGATCCTAATGAAGATACAGCGCCAATTTCAGCAACTAATATCGGTTCAGAATTAAGTGCTAAGCAACTTGATGACGATAAAGATGACAAAGATGATGCTGATAGCGATGACGAAGATGAAGAAGAAGTAGACACAGGGCCAGATCCTGAAGAAGCGCGCATTCATTTTGAAAATTTACGTGATTTATACAATAAAGCACGTGATACGTTTGAAGCTAAAGGTCGTTCGCATCCTGAATCACAAGCCGCCATTTTTGAAATTGGTGAGCTTTTCAGAACCTTTAAATTAATACCTAAACAGTTTGACCGCATGGTAAATAACATGCGTGAAATGATGGATCGTGTTCGCGTTCAAGAACGTCTAATCATGAAACAAGCTGTACAAATTGCTAAATTACCGAAGAAAACATTCGTTAAGCATTTTGCTAATAACGAAACTGACGCTTCGTGGGTTGATTTAGAAATTTCAGGTAACGAAAAATACTCAGCTAAACTTGAAGAAGTTAAGCCAGAAATCATTCGTAGCATTAATAAACTATCTGTTATTGAACAAACAACAGGTTTAAGCATTGAGCGTATTAAAGACATTAACCGTCGAATGAGCATTGGTGAAGCGAAAGCACGCCGTGCGAAAAAAGAAATGGTTGAAGCTAACTTACGTCTTGTAATCTCAATTGCTAAAAAATATACAAACCGTGGCTTACAATTCTTGGATTTAATTCAAGAAGGTAACATTGGTCTGATGAAAGCAGTTGATAAGTTTGAATATCGCCGTGGTTATAAGTTCTCTACTTATGCTACGTGGTGGATACGTCAAGCAATCACTCGCTCTATTGCTGACCAAGCAAGAACAATCCGTATTCCAGTACATATGATTGAAACGATTAATAAACTTAACCGTATTTCTCGTCAAATGTTACAAGAAATGGGTCGTGAGCCAAATCCAGAAGAATTAGCAGAACGCATGATGATGCCTGAGGATAAAATCCGTAAGGTACTTAAGATTGCTAAAGAGCCAATTTCAATGGAAACACCAATCGGTGATGATGAAGATTCTCACTTAGGTGACTTTATCGAAGATACAACTATTGATTCGCCAATTGATTCGGCAACAATGGAGTCTCTTCGTGGCGCAACTAACGATGTACTTGCAGGCCTAACAGCCCGTGAAGCTAAAGTACTACGTATGCGTTTTGGTATTGATATGAATACCGACCACACCTTAGAAGAAGTAGGTAAACAGTTTGACGTAACACGTGAACGTATTCGTCAAATAGAAGCGAAAGCGCTGCGTAAATTACGCCACCCTTCTCGCTCAGATTTACTGAAAAGCTTTTTAGACGCTAAATAATTTAGCGCTACTATATAAACTAAAAAGGCCGCTATAGCGGCCTTTTTTCTATTTGAAGGAAATAATCATGGCTTGGATCCAAATTCGTATTAACGCCAATGCTGCAACAGCAGATGCAGTAAGTGACCTATTAATGGAAGCGGGTAGTGCTTCAGTAACCTTTATTGACGCAAAAGACACCCCTATTTACGAACCCAAAATTGGCACCGTTGTATTTTGGGCTGATACAACAGTAATTGGCTTGTTTGAAGCTAATCACGATATGAATGCAGTCGTTGCGTTATTGAAACGCCATGATGAACTAAAAGACAATTTAGTATACAAAATAGAGCAGCTTGAGGATAAAGACTGGGAACGTGAATGGATGGATAACTTCCACCCTATTCAATTTGGTGAAAGACTATGGATTTGTCCAAGCTGGCGCGACATTCCAGATCCTGATGCAGTAAATGTACTGCTTGACCCTGGCCTTGCTTTTGGTACGGGCACACATGCAACAACGGCCTTGTGTCTTAAGTGGTTAGAAAGCCAAGATCTAACAGGTAAAACGGTTGTTGATTTTGGTTGTGGCTCAGGCATTTTAGGTATTGCAGCTATAAAACTAGGCGCAGAGCGCATGATTGGGATTGATATTGATCCTCAAGCGCTTGAGGCAAGCCTCGATAATGCTAACCGCAATGGCGTTGCAGACAAACTTGAAGTATACCTTCCAGAAAACCAACCTGAGTTTACCGCCGACATAGTAGTGGCAAATATATTAGCCCAGCCACTTCGTGAATTGCACAGTGTAATTTTAGGTTTATTAAAGCCTGGCGGCAAAATTGCCATGTCGGGTATTTTAGAAGAACAAGCACAATCAGTTGCTGATATTTATGCACCGTTTATTGAACTAGATGATATTGCCGTTGAAGGTGATTGGACTCGAGTAAGTGGCACTAAAAAAGCGTAATAAACTGCATAACCAAATTTAGAGCATTAACTCAAAACCTGCATGTAAAGCCTGTATTTAACAGGCTTTACTATTTTTTTACATATTAAAAGTTTTCTGATTATTGTGTAAAAAATAAAACTTGTATAAATTTCAAACAAATCAACCTACTTGTCATGTGGTTATCAAATGTCAATACGAAAAGGGCAAAAAAAAGTTACTTTTGTTCAATTTATAGCCTTTGATTTTTGTGAAAAAAACCGTAAACTTAGCGCCCCTTGAAAAGAGGCCTATTGAATATAGTGCGTATCGGTAAATACCAACTTGAGAATAATGTAATTGTCGCGCCAATGGCTGGCATTACAGACAGACCATTTAGACAACTTTGCCGTCGTTTAGGCGCGGGGCTTGCTGTGTCTGAAATGCTATCGTCTAATCCTAAGGTTTGGAAAACGGAAAAGTCGATGAACCGTATGGATCACAGCGGTGAGTCGGGTATACGCGCTGTGCAAATTGCAGGAGCAGATCCTGAGCTTATGGCGCAGGCCGCACAATTCAATGTTGCTAACGGTGCACAGATCATAGATATCAATATGGGGTGCCCAGCAAAAAAAGTGAACAAGAAACTCGCAGGCTCTGCCTTATTACAGTTTCCTGAACTTGTGGAAGAGATTATTGATGCAGTCGTTAATGCTGTTGATATACCTGTGACACTTAAAATCCGTACAGGATGGGATCCGGATAACCGTAATGGTGTAGAGATTGCGAGAATAGCTGAACGTTATGGCATTGCATCACTTGCTGTACATGGGCGTACGCGCGCATGTATGTACAAAGGTGATGCTGAGTACGCCACGATTAGGGATATAAAACGTTCAGTGTCGATTCCTGTTGTTGCCAATGGTGATATTACATCACCAGAAAAAGCAAAACAGGTTTTAGACTATACGGGTGCAGATGCCATTATGATTGGCCGAGCCGCCCAAGGTCGCCCTTGGATATTTAGGGAGATAGACCACTATTTGCGAACTGGGGAACACTTACAGCCGCCTGCTATTGCAGAGGTGCGCAGTATTTTAATGGAGCATTTAACAAACCTCCATCTGTTTTACGGTGAGCCAATGGGAGCGCGAATTGCTCGCAAACATGTATCTTGGTATTTGCAAACCCATGACAGTGATGGTCAGTTTAGGCGAGTATTTAATGCGCTCGACAACCCACAAGCACAGGTCGTCGCATTAGAGCAATACTTTAAAACACTAGCAGCTAACTAAGAAAGAAAGAGACTTAATAATGTTCGAACAAAACGTGACTTCTCCATTTATCACTAACCCTCATGTTCAGTCACACGAGAAACCGCAGCCATTGCGTGATGCAGTAAAAAAAGCTGTTCACCACTATTTAAAGCAGCTTAACGGTCAAGATGTGCAAGACGTTTACGACCTTGTTCTTTCAGAGCTAGAAGCGCCATTACTTGAAGAAGTGATGACATATACACGTGGTAACCAAACTCGTGCAGCAATTTTACTAGGTATCAACCGTGGTACTTTACGTAAAAAGCTTAAAAAATACGGCATGAACTAATATGCTGGCTGTGATTTATCACAGCTAATTATTAAAAAAGCACCCTAGGGTGCTTTTTTTATGCCCGTAGTTTAATAGCCGAGTTGCAAAATGCTCACCCTCATCGGCGCTTTATAAGTCGTTTTTTGAGTTGTAATCAGTTAAAATGCCCGCTTCTAAGCTAGCTCATTAACTGAGGAAATCAAACTACAATGGATACTCATCGTCCCATTCGTCGCGCACTATTAAGTGTGTCTGATAAAACCGGTATTGTTGAATTTGCCCGCGCACTAGAAGCGCAAGGCGTTGATATATTATCAACTGGCGGCACATGTAAACTACTTGCTGATAACGGCATAAAAGTGACTGAAGTATCAGATCACACAGGCCACCCTGAAATCATGGATGGTCGCGTAAAAACTCTTCACCCAAAAATTCACGGCGGCATATTAGCCCGTCGCGGACAAGATGAAAGCGTAATGGCAGATAACAACATTTCTGCTATCGACATAGTTGTAGTTAACTTATACCCCTTTGCGAATACAGTCGCTCAAGAAAACTGCAGCCTTGAAGATGCTATTGAAAATATTGATATTGGCGGCCCTACAATGGTTCGTGCAGCCGCTAAAAACCACAAAGACGTAACAATCGTGGTAAACGCGAGTGACTACGACCGTGTTATTAGTGAAATGCAAAACAATAATGGCTCTACTACATATAAAACACGTTTTGACTTAGCGATTGCAGCTTACGAGCACACTGCCGCATACGATGGCATGATTGCTAACTACTTCGGTAAAATGGTTCCTGATTACACCGAGGAAGCTGCTGTAGAGACTAAATTCCCACGTACTATCAATATGCAGTTCACTAAAAAGCAAGATATGCGTTACGGTGAAAACTCACATCAAGATGCTGCTTTTTATGTTGAAAGTGACATTGCTGAAGCATCAGTTGCAACAGCAACTCAATTGCAAGGTAAGGCCCTTTCGTTTAACAACATTGCAGATACCGATGCAGCACTTGAATGTGTTAAAGAATTTGACGTACCTGCGTGCGTAATTGTAAAACATGCTAACCCGTGTGGTGTTTCAATTGGGGACAATATTCTACAAGCATACGAGCGCGCTTTTAAAACAGACCCTACATCAGCATTTGGTGGCATTATTGCCTTTAACCGAGAGCTAGATGCAGCAACGGCACAAGCAATTGTTGACCGTCAGTTTGTTGAAGTAATTATCGCACCTAGTATTTCGAGCGACGCTGCAAAAATTGTTGAAGCTAAAAAGAACGTTCGTTTATTAGAATGTGGACAGTGGACAGGTAAAGCCGCTGGCCAAGATATTAAACGCGTTAACGGCGGTATTTTAGTTCAAGACCGCGATTTAGGCATGGTAACGCAAGGCGATTTAAAAGTTGTTTCTAAACGTCAACCTACAGAGCAAGAGCTTAAAGATTTACTATTTTGCTGGAAAGTAGCTAAGTTTGTTAAATCAAACGCAATTGTTTATGCCCGTGACGGTATGACCATTGGTGTAGGCGCAGGCCAAATGAGCCGCGTATACTCAGCTAAAATTGCAGGCATAAAAGCTGCAGACGAAAACCTTGAAGTTAAAGGTTCAGTTATGGCGTCTGATGCATTCTTCCCATTCCGTGATGGAATTGACGCAGCAGCAGCCGCTGGTATTACTGCGGTAATTCAGCCAGGTGGCTCAATGCGTGATGAAGAAGTGATTGCAGCTGCTGATGAAGCTGGCATGGCAATGGTACTTACTGGTATGCGCCATTTCCGCCACTAATCACACGAAGGGTTAAACGTTGGTTTAACCCTTTTTGTTTGCTATAAATTCACGTATTCTGATTATTCAATAACCTATTTAAAATTATAATGTGAAGGAACAAACAATGAAATTTGCGCTAAAATCGCTACTTGTAGCCACACTAACGATGACATCGACTATGGCGCTTAGCCATAACCACGAATCGAGCCTCGAGCATGCACTTCAATCAAGCGAACGTAGCGCTAAAAACAGCGTTCGTGACGAATATCGTCACCCGGCTCAAACACTAGCATTTTTTGGCTTTAAACCAACTATGACAGTTGTTGAAATTGCGCCAGGCGGTGGTTGGTATAGTGAAATTTTAGCGCCAGCACTAAAAGAGCAAGGCACTTATTATGCCGCGCACTTTCCTGCTGATTCATCAGTTGGCTACTACCAACGCTCTCTTGCGGGCTTTAAACAAAAAGTAGCTGAAGATGAGCGCTTTAGTAGCGTTAAAATTACTGAGTTTGCACCTGTAACACATTTAGATATTGCGCCAGCTGGCAGTGCCGATATGGTTTTAACTTTCCGTAATGTACATAACTGGTATATGGGCAAAGATAAAAGCGGTGCATTAAGTGCATTCCAAGCTTTTTATAAAGCCCTTAAACCAGGTGGTACATTAGGTTTAGTTGAACACCGTTTAGCTGAAGAGCGTGCTGACGAAGATCAAAAAACATCAGGTTATATGAAGCAGAGCTACGTAGTAGACCTTGCTAAACAAGCTGGGTTTGAATTAGTAGCAAGCAGTGAAATAAATACAAATCCAAAAGATACAGCCGATCACCCTAAAGGTGTATGGACGCTACCACCAAGCTTAAGACTCGGCGAACAAGATGCTGACAAATATAAAGCCATTGGTGAAAGCGACCGCATGACGCTGAAATTTAAGAAACCGCTTTAAATAGGAATTTTCGCCATGAATGTTTTAGTCATTGGCAGCGGCGGCCGCGAACACGCACTTGCGTTTAAAGCCGCTCAAAACACCAAAGTAAATACTGTATTTGTAGCCCCTGGTAATGCAGGTACTGCACTTGAACCAAAACTTGAAAACGTAGCAATAAACGTTGACGACTTAGAGGGTTTACTTAGTTTTGCACAGCAAAACAATGTAGAGCTTACTATTGTAGGTCCAGAAATACCGTTAGTACTGGGTGTTGTTGATAAGTTTCGTGAACATAACATGGCTATTTTTGGCCCAACGGCAGGCGCAGCCCAGCTTGAAGGCTCTAAATCGTTTACTAAAGATTTTTTAGCACGCCACAATATTCCATCAGGCGATTATCAAACGTTTGAACAAATTGACCCAGCCCTTGCTTATTTAAAAGAAAAAGGCGCCCCAATTGTTGTAAAAGCTGATGGTTTAGCTGCGGGTAAAGGCGTAATTGTAGCAATGACGGAAGCCGATGCCGAAGATGCTATTCGCGATATGCTTGCAGGTAATGCTTTTGGCGATGCGGGAAGCCGTGTTGTTATTGAAGAATTTTTAGACGGTGAAGAAGCGTCTTTCATTGTAATGGTTGATGGCAAAAACGTATTACCTTTTGCAACAAGCCAAGATCATAAACGTGCATATAATGGTGATGCAGGTCCTAATACGGGTGGCATGGGTGCATATTCACCAGCGCCAGTTGTTACGGATGAAATCCACCAGCGTATTATGAACGAAGTGATCTACCCTACGGTAGAAGGGATGGCAAGCGAAGGCCATCCGTACACCGGTTTTTTATACGCAGGTTTGATGATTGACGAAACAGGTACCCCTAAAGTAATTGAGTACAACTGTCGCTTTGGCGACCCTGAAACTCAACCAATGATGCTACGTCTACAATCAGACCTAGTTGAATTGATTGAAGCTGCTAACCGTGTAGAACTTGATAAAACAACGATTAAGTTTGACCCACGCGCAGCCGTTGGTGTTGTACTTGCAGCTAAAGGTTACCCTGGTGATTACCCTAAAGGTGATGCAATTTCGGGGCTAAAAGTTGATTACCCTGCGGGTGAAAAAGTGTTTCATGCAGGCACTAAACAAAGTGGCAATGACGTTGTAACCGCAGGCGGTCGCGTATTATGCGCAACAGCACTTGGTAACACCGTTACGCAAGCGCAGCAGCGCGCCTATGAGCTTGTTAAACAAATTAGCTGGGATGGTATGGAATATCGTACTGATATAGCTTACCGTGCTATTGCACGCGAGCAATAGCCTGTAATACCTATTCATTGGTATAACCAGTTAATTTAACTACAAAAGCGCAGTTTATCTGCGCTTTTTTAGTGCTACACTAATTAAAAGGTTTTTTAAAAGTAAATTAACGTTGGAACTAAGAACTTTACGTTACCATGCAATTGCTGTTGCCATACTGATATTTATATTTTTTATAATCAGTACATTGGCATCAAACCTTGTCGTGCCTACACGATATACAATTGATAAAACGGCTCCAATGTACCTCGATTACGCCTACTATATTGACGAAACCAAAACTAAAACATTCGATACCATTATTAACCAACCTGAGTTACTTACTCATCAACCATTTTCAGATGTTCCATGGAGTTTTAGCCAGCAAAACTATTGGTTGTTTCTTGATTTAGAAAATAAAAGCCTTAACAAGCAAAATGTTGTGGCACATTTTGACAACCCTATGGTCGATCACCTTACGATTTATCGCCTCGATAAAAACAACAAACTAATTGAAACATACAAACTCGGCGATAAAGAAGAAGCCCTCTCTTTGTTTGAATACAGCGTACCGCATATTCGTTTTTTAGTAGAAAGAAAATCATCACAACGCCTAGTAATGAAAATAGACACAGTCGGCATAAGTAAAACACCTGTAAACTTATATCGTGATAAAGAGTTTATTGACTTAGTGCGCTCTCAAACTGGGATCTGGGGTATTTTTGTAGGCGTGCTATTGATGGCTGCGCTTTATAACTTGGTGCTTTATTTTGGCATAAAAGACCGTGTTTATTTAATTTATATTGGCTATATCATTAGTGCGTTAACCTTATTGGGTGCAGTGCTTGGTTTTGGATTTTATTTATGGCCAGTGCAATGGCAGTTATATATTCACGAAAAAGTCATATTTTTTAACTACGCAATATCATTTTTCACTCTCGCCTTTTGTACTATGTTTTTACGCTATCACAAGGACAATTGCTGGCGATACAAAATGAGCGTAAAACTGCTTTTGTTTATGTCAGTAATGGCTATAGCTAGTCTATTTATTCCTGAGTACATTGCAGCCCCGTTGTTTTTTTGTGTAATGGCACTTTTATACGTTGTTTGTATTATTTTAATTTATAACAAGCTACGTAGCGGCTTTAGGTGGGCTAAGTTTTATGTACTTTCGTGGATACCGCTGATATTTGGTGCGGTAATACAGCCTATGGAGCTCACTGGCTTTTTGGCTTATAGCTTTACCTCCCGCCATGCCTTTTTAATGGCTATTTTGTGCGAAGTTATTTTAATGGCAATGGCGTTAGCTGACCGAGTAAGGTATCAGCGCGAACGTGCGCTTTACCATGCCACGCACACACAACAAACAAAGTTACTTAATAGCTCCAAGCTAAAACAAGCATTTATGGCGCTACAAAGCCAAAACCGCTCAACAACTTTATGTTTAATAAAAATACGTCACTTTAATTCGCTCAATACTATTATTACCTCTTCTCAGGGCTACACACTTATAAAGCATGTAGCCAAAGAGCTTGAATTAGAACTCAGCCATGAACGCGAATTTACAAACCTCGAAACAGATTTAAACACCAGCCCACGCTTAGCCGATTTAAGCAGTGGCGTATTTGCCTGTATTTCTACTAAAACACAAAACCAAGAAATGCTAGAAGCACTACTGACTAAAATAATTAGCAGCCTACCAAAACAATATGAAATTAAAGGGCTAAACCTGCAGCTTAGTTACAGTATAGGTATTAGTAGTGCAGGTAAGAGTAACGACTTTGAATATTGGTTAAAGCGTGGTTATTTAGCGCTTAAAAAAGCAAAAGGTAGCGTTAATCAAGTTGGGTCATCGTCAAACGGTAATAATCTAATGATGGACGTTGCTCTAGCCGCTAAGCTGCAACAAGCCATCAAAACAAATCAACTGGCACTTTATTACCAACCTCAAATAAACTTATTAAGTAACCACGTAAGTGGTGCTGAAGCTTTATTACGTTGGCCCGACCCAGCTTACAGCAACTTATCAATTGAAGAACTAATAATACTTGCTGAGCACACAGGCATTATTAACGAGCTAACACTGTGGGTAATAGAGCAAGCCTGTAAAGACATAGTCAAGCTTACAAAAAATGGCTATAACGAGCACACAATTAGCGTAAATTTAAGCGCTAAAAACTTAACTATAAATAACTTAGCCGAAAAAGTAGAAAATATTTTAATTAAATACCAAGTGCCGGCACAGTTACTTAAATTTGAACTAACCGAATCGGCCTTCGTAGATAGCCAGGATGCACTTATAAAGTTAGTTGATGAGCTAACCGCATTAGGTATTAAAGTAGTACTGGATGACTTTGGGACAGGCTATGCGTCACTTAGCTACTTAGTCAATTATCACTTTAGTGAACTTAAAATAGATAAGTCATTTGTTTTTGATTTACCTAATAACCCTACTCACCAGGTTATTGTACAAACAGCCATTGATATGGCGCATAACCTCAATTTATCAATAACAATTGAGGGGGTAGAAACCCAAGAAATCCATCACTTGCTCAAAGATATGAATGCTGATTGCGCCCAAGGTTATTTATACGCAAAAGCACTGCCTTACACCGACTATTTACACTTCTTAAAAAGCCAATATAGCTTAAAAATGTTAGACTCCTCTTTTTAACATCTTTAGGGGCCAAGTAAAGATGCAAGGCACACTGCGTAAATTAAAATCGAGCTTAACCGAACCAGTACAATATCACTTACCTGTAGGTGAACACCTAGTAGACTTAAATGCATTTATAGGTAAGGAGCTTACGCTTACCTTTAGTGGCACTATTTTATGTTCTAACTGCGGTAAAAAAACCAAAAAAAGCTATTCTCAAGGTCACTGTTTTGTATGCATGCGCAAGCTCGCTAGTTGCGATATGTGTATTATGAAACCAGAAACCTGCCACTACGATCAAGGTACTTGCCGAGAGCCACAGTGGGGCGAAGAAAACTGCATGATTCCGCACTATGTATATCTCGCTAACACCTCTGGCTTAAAAGTAGGTATTACCCGCCACACACAAATACCGACTCGTTGGGTTGATCAAGGCGCTACTCAGGCATTACCTATTTTTAAAGTGCAAACCCGCCTGCAATCAGGTTTAGTGGAAGTTGCATTGGCTGAATTTATTGCCGATAAAACGAATTGGCGCAATATGCTAAAAGGTCAAAACGAAGCAATTGACTTAAAAGCAGCTGCAGCCGAGCTGATCCCACAAATTAGTGAAAAGCTAAACGAGCTCAGTGAATTATTTGGCGCAACAGCAATAGAACAACTTGATGAAGATGTGGTTGATTTAAACTTTCCAGTAACCGAATACCCAACAAAAATCAGCTCATTTAACTTTGATAAAGACCCTGTTGTAAGTGGTGTTTTACAAGGTATTAAAGGCCAGTACTTAATTTTTGAAAAAGGCGTTATTAATATTCGTAAATTTACGTCTTATGAAGTAACCGTAGGCTAACGGGCTATGTTAAACAGCTACCCACAGTTATTGGTTATTTATAATGAGCTTGAGATAGCCCATAACCAACAAGAGCAACAAGAGTGCTTACACAGCGTTATGCAAAGTGAACTAAGCGATGTGCGAGTACTTAATAAGCAAGGTGACTACCTTAATTTACAAGGCACTGCTTGCCCTGAATTGAATGGCGAGCAACTAGCACAGCTTGTTACAGCTTACTTATTAAATGAAGGACAATGCTGCCTTGGTAAAATCAAAACCCTAAGCACAGCGCAGGCGTTTAATTTATTAGGGCTATAAACACTCTCTTTATTTAAACCTCAGTAAGCACTTTTATATGCGCTACAGCACTGCGACCTAAAGCTGATAGCGCATAGCCACCTTCTAAATACGAAATAACACCTTTGCAGCCGCCCTCTTTAGCAACACCACATAGTTGCTCGGTAAGCCAAATGTAGTCATCCTCTACAAACTTTAAGCTCGCCATATCATCTTCTAGGTGTGCATCAAACCCTGCGCTTATAAAAAGTAATTCAGGCTTAAACGCTTTTAATTTTGGTAACCATTGCCCAGTAAACACCTCTTTTAGGTCGTCGCCATTACTAGCAATTGGCAGAGGTGAATTAACTATATGACTATTATTTTTAACCGCTGTATTAGGATAAAACGGATACTGAAATAACGAACAAAGCAGTACGTTTTCGTCATCAATAAAAATGTCTTGTGTGCCATTCCCATGGTGTACATCAAAGTCAGCAATCGCAATCCGCTTAATCCCTTTGCTTTGTGCGTACTTAACGGCAATAGCTAAGTTATTAAACACACAAAACCCAGATGATGAATCTTTATTAGCATGATGCCCTGGCGGGCGCACAGAACAAAAAGCAGCATCGAGTTTATCAGCAAGTATTTCGTCAACAGCTAACAATCCGGCACCTACTGCCCGCTCAATCGCTTTAAACGAATCGGGGCACAGCCACGTATCGCCATCTAAATTAGCGAGCCCTTCTGTTGGTAGTGTAGTTTCTACGTGCTTAACTAAAGCTTCATCGTGAGCAAGTAAATAATGCTCACGCTCGGCCTTAGGTGCTTGCAGGTGTGTTAAGCCAACATCTACACCGCTGGCTAATAATCTGTCGGTAATTGCATCTAAGCGCTCTGGGCACTCAGGATGGTCGTCTATCATTTTATGTTTACGGCAATGAGGGTGTGAAATAACTGCAGTACGCATAAAATGCTCCTAGCCAAAGTAAATTGAATGCTTAATATAACAAAGCCACCGACGGGTGGCTTTGCGACTTTGGTTTATATTGATACTTTAAATATCGATACCTTGAATATCAATATTATTAGCTATTTTGCTTTTAAATGCAGGTTTCTAAAATCAAAGCTAAAGTCGGTAACTTGTGTTGATACTGCACGCATTTTAGCGCTGTTTACACGATTTTGTGAGCTCATTTCAAAACGAATAAACGCATCCGCTTCAAGCAGCTTTTCATCCCACTTAACTATAAATGTATTACCAGTGTAATGCTCAAGTGTGCCTTTTAAGCGCTTAGTATGCGTAAAATCAATATGCAATTTACTATCAAGTTGTTCAATAATTACATCGCCATACCAATCATCGTGTAATGTACCGGTGTAATTAATGTTTGGTAATTGTGGTTGGTAGTCAGCGGGGGCTTCTGGTTTTGCATTAGCGTACGCCTGTTGTTTACCTTCAAAATGACTTTTAGCTAAATCCTCTACCCAGTCTTTATCTTCAAGCTCAAGCGCATCTTCAAGTACTTCATGGGTTACTGCCGAAAGTGCACCGAAAGCTTGTTGATTAGATAAAATAACAATACCAAGTTTTTTCTCAGGCAATAAAGTAACTTGCGATACCATTCCTAAAATACCACCGCCATGACCTAGCTTTTTAAAGCCGTGGTAGTCTTCAATGCTCCAACCTAATCCATAACCTCTAAACTGCTGATGATACGATTCAAACGCACTTTTAGACGCCATAGACGTAATATGTGGGTGCCACATTTGCGCTTGTTGCTTTTCGCTAAACAGCTGCTCGCCACTTGGCATTTTACCGCCTGCTAATTGCGTACGAAGCCATTGGCTCATGTCGTTTACACTTGAAGCAATGGCACCTGCGCCTCTAAAATCTTCTAGGTAATTCACAAAAAATGGATGAAGCGTGCCATCCATAGGAATATGACCTGTCGCCCAGTTTTTATTACTTTTTGGAATACGTGAAAAGCCTGCGCGTGAGTTGTCCATGTGTAGCGGTTGTAATATATTTTTTTCGATGTAATCGTTCCAGCTCATCCCCGACACACGTGCAACCACTTCACCAGCGGTAACAAACATCAGGTTGTTATAAGCGTACTTACTACGAAAACTGCTCGCTGGTTTTAAATACTGTAATCCCGCTAAAATTTCATCAACTGACTTGTCGGTACTTGGCCAAATCATTAAATCGCCTTGCCCAAGCCCTAGCCCACTGCGGTGACTTAATAAATCACGAATACGCATTTCGCGTGTTACGTATGAGTCGTATAATCTAAACTCTGGTAAATGATCAATTACGCGGTCATCCCAGCTTAACTTCCCCTCATCAACCAACTTGGCAAGCGCTGCTGTTGTAAACGCTTTCGTGTTTGAAGCAATACCAAACAAGGTGTCTTTGTTTACTTTTTTGCTGGTATCGAGATTAGTTACACCAAAGCCTTTAGCAAATATCACTTTATCGTTTTCAACAATGGCGACTGCCATGCCGGGTACGTCAAAACGCGCCATTGAGGCTTTAATAACGTCGTCAATTTTGTTGGTATCAACTTGTGCCCAGCTGCTAAACGTAGTGCCTGCTAGTAGTGCAATTGCGGCAAGTTTGGTTAATTTCATATCAATCCTATTTTATTATTTTTGATGAACTGCAAATTCAATTGCTGCGCGCTCTTGATTGGTATCGCTTTTTTGTGCGCGATTTAATATCGCATCACTGTATTCTTTTGGTACGCCCGCTTCAAGTGATCCGCGATGAACGTGTTTTATGTACCAATCGTATGGGAGTACATCGCTGTCATGGGTATTAGCTATATAACAATGTGCAGTTACAGTCTCACCCGTTAGAAGCGTTGGGGCTATATCTACGCAGTCGTAACCTACGCCCTCAATACCATCTAAAATAACTTTTTCATCTTCATTAAGCTCATAAATAACGCCGTAAACCAGCGCGCCTTCTTTATCGCTTGGGCAAATACTACATTTGCCAGAGCCATCTTTAAATAGCATATCAAAAGTTAGCTCGTAACCTTTAAGTACCGCTGTTCCTACACGCTTTACATTAGGTAAGCGCGCTAACAAACGATTAGATGACATATTAGAGCCAAACGAAAAATTATATAACGGCATTTTATCTCCTGTACTTTTTAAATAAGTTAAATAACAACACGTACTGCAAGGGCAATTAAAATAACGCCAATTCCACGGTCAAACCAATAACCGCGTTGTTGGAAAAAACCCCTTACATTATTTCTAGAAAGTATTATTGAAAGCATTGAAAACCACGCCCAAGTAGCCAGTGCCATGTACACACCGTAACCGATCTGTACGCTAGTCGGTGTTGTTGGGCTAATCACGAGTGTAAATAACGACATAAAAAATAACGTGGCTTTTGGGTTTAATGCATTTGTGAAAA
Organism: Pseudoalteromonas sp. S8-8; assembly: GCF_000497875.1. NCBI lineage: Bacteria > Pseudomonadati > Pseudomonadota > Gammaproteobacteria > Alteromonadales > Pseudoalteromonadaceae > Pseudoalteromonas > Pseudoalteromonas sp. S8-8. The sequence continues at coordinate 111,451 of NZ_AUTR01000035.1, read as the reverse complement.
AGCCGCGCCTAAAAGCAAGCCAAACAGGTTCCTCTTGAACGGTTTTGTTTTCAACATCTTTTGCAGCCTCGCCTTCATTACTTGCTGTAGGTTTTGCAGCTCTGAGTGCTTGTACGCCTAAATAAGCTAAATATGCACCGGCAAGATACTTAAGCGCCATAAATAAACTAGGCGATTGCGTTAAAATAAGCGCAACACCTAAAACGCAATAGGCAACGTGCAGTAAAATAGCAGCGCCAACACCGGCGCTTGTCCACAATGCATTGCGCCTTCCTTGTTGCACACTTTGCTTAAGTACTACGGCAAAGTCAGGCCCTGGGCTTGCTACTGCAAAAAAATGAGCAATAACAATCAGTAAAAATTCATCTAAGTATTCCACGCAGATCCTTGCTAGTTTGGCGAATAAGCTAATAACAGCGGGTTAGCCGAGTTATTTACCAATGCTTTAATTTCTTTTTGTGCTTTTTTGAACTGACCACGTAAATGCGGCTTTAAATGTTTTTTAGACACTTTATCGTTTTTAAAGTAACTAATCAGGGCATGCATAAATACCGTATGTGTTTCACTTAACTTAGCTTCACGGTTAGCGTATGGATTATAACAAGAGCCACAACCGCCTTTAAACTGATACACCGTGTTGGTCATCATCACACCAAATCCTAAAAAACAAGCAAGTGCATCGGCAGCTTGTGGTAAATACTCCCTACCGCCTGGCGGTAGCACCCCAACGTGATGGATAAGTATGGTGGCCAGAGTACCCGCATAACTTGCCACTAAATCTTGTGGCTGATTAATCTGATTAGGGTTAAAAGAGATACTGACCTTATGGCTTGGCGGCACAATTAGGTGGCTGCCTTCGCCACGTATTTCATCACTAAATTCAAAGTGCGGAAAAACTTGTGGTTGTAACTGCTGAGGTGCGACTAATTGAATAGGCCATGCATCCATACCCGCGTAATTAGTAACGCGGGTAAAAACATTACTCGCCATTTCCTCAATGCTCGATACCGAATCAGGGAAAAAAGTGGCCGTTGGCAGTATTATTTGTGTTTGCTTTGTAAAAAACTCAGCATCAAAATTTTCTACAGCCCAAATAAATGTATCAATAAGCCATTGCTGCTCTTGATCTTCCAATAAAGGTGCCGATTTAAATAAAGCTAACATAAGGTGCTCTTATAAGTTTTAGTGCTAGTTTAGTCTTTCTGTGTAAGCGCCCAATCCCACGCTTGAGTATTGTATAGCGGCACTGTTGATAGCGCATGGTGGTGGCTACCACTGGATTCTTTAGTTGAGTACGATAAGTACAATAAAGTACGATTCTCAGCATCGTAAATACGGCGCACTTTTAGTGATTTAAATAATATACTTTTAGATGATTTGAATATCACTTCACCTGATTTACTGCGGTCTATTTTTTGTAGCTGCTGCGCTGTAATAGGCCCCGTTTGACGACACGCTATAGACATATCAGAGGGATCAGAAAAATCCAAATTAGCCTCTATATGACTAATATGACAAGTAACGCCTTCAAGGATTGGATCTTGCTGCGAATTAACTACAACATCTTTAGTTGTAAATAACCCAAGACTTACCGACGCAACATCATCAGAGCAAGCACTTAATGTAACAACAGCACCTGCAAGTAAAACTAAACGTTTAAATTTTTGTGGTAATTTCATACTTATCCTTAATTAATATATAAGTAACTTAGCACCTACGTTACTAAGCGAAGGTTCACCTGTATGTTTTTATACTAACATCAAAAATAAATACGACTAAATTAGTTTAAAGTAAAGATTTTAGATAGCTCAGGGTTTAGCGAACCCTGTTGTATTTGATACAATTAACTCTCGCTCATGCAGTAACTCATAATAGGAAACGCCTAAATGCCGCACATTATTATTGAACACTCAGAAGACCTCCCTGTATTACCACAAGTTCTCGTAGAAAAAATTCACAATACCGCCTTTGAAAGCGATTTATTTGAGTTAGAAACCATAAAAACGCGCGCTATTGCTTATCAGCAATATCAACTTGGCGCAGGAAAATCAGGGTTTATACATATCGCGGTACATATATTGGCTGGGCGCTCAATTGAGCAAAAACAAATGTTAAGCGAACTGCTACTTTCATGCTTAAAAACATACTGCAGAGCATCAGACAGTTTAAGCGTAAATATTTACGATATTGAGCATGAGATATACCGTAAAAATTAGTTAACTCTTGTAGTTTTGAGCAATAAAAGTAAACACTAGTAAGTAAAAAGCCCCAATAGGGGCTTTTTTTGTATTCTAAAATCAGGTGCAGCTCATTGTCATTTACAAAACAGAGCATGAATAGCGTCCGATTTAACGCTGGAATTTAATAGTGCATTCGCACTCTTTCAAATTTAAGAAAGCTTAGCTTAATCTATGGATTAACTTTATTTAAATTATATTTATTATTAGAGGTAAATAAAGAATAATAAATTACACGATATTAAGTTCATGTAGCTTTAAATAATTTGAGTAGGTATTTTTTGGAAAGTTTGCAAAAGTGGTGGCCCCTCCCAGACTCGAACTGGGGACCTAACGATTATGAGTCGTGTGCTCTAACCAACTGAGCTAAGGGGCCAACTTTTATATAACTGCTAGGCAGTTAATTTTTGAAGCGTTCAGTCACAGAGCGACTAAAGCGGGTTGCAGTATAAAAACTTTTTAGGTGCTTGTCACTACCAAACACCTTTATTTTAACAATCAGTAAGCTAACTGCTTAAATAGTAATCTTTTAGGTGGGTATAAGCATAAAATACAAGATATTCCCGATGATATTCTCTGCATTAAATTATAAAAACCTTCCTCCCACATGTAGTCTTTTGTATTTAACGCTCTACTTTTTAAGTAAAGCTAACATATATGTGTAGGCATACAAGGCTGTAAAAAATATGCTTGGGGCCACTGTAAGTGCCAAATTAGGTGTCTGATTAATTACATTCACCATAATCACTAAGCTCGATTGAACAGTAATCGGAATAATAGGCGCAAAAAGTACACCTGCTATTTTTTTGTTACCTAAATACGAGGCGCTAGAGTTAATTGCATTATTGAAGCTTTGTCGTATTGCTACGTTTTGTGGTGTTTTAGAATGAAACATACAAATAATTGGAGTTACAAACGCAAGCGTTACATAACTAAACTTATACTTGTTGACGACCTTTTCTAAAATAAAAGTAAAAAACAGCGTTACAAATCCACTATACAAACCTTGTACTAATGCAGCTTGAAGCGTGACCGATTTAGCAATATCTGCCGAACTGTTTGCCCAGTAGGCCCAGCTAAAATAGAAAACGAATGACACAACGCCTGACAGTATAAGTCGAATATTCAATTAGCTACCTCAATATGCGTAAAAGCTTGGTTTAATGATAACACTAGAAGTGATGGTAATATTGTCACTAAATAATAGAGTAATTAATCGCGTATTGTAGATATATAAACAAACTAATGTTAAAGATTTCCTAACTAGCATCAATACAGAATCAGAACACTGCAGTTAGTTAGAAAGTTTAATTGAAGTAAACAATGGTTTGGCTGAGGGTATTTTGGGAGTGAGTTACAAGAAATAAATCACTTAGTTTGAGTAAATTAAAAATTAGATTTTGATAAAAAATATTTACTTTAAAAGCTAATATTGTGAGCCGAACAGTACTGGGGCACTTGTATCATTAGCCCTCAGTAGTCGGCTTACACAATATATAATCTGTCATTATTTTTTCGCAATAATGTAGATTGCATGTATTAACCCTGGGAAATAACCTAGCAGTGTTAATAAAATATTTAACCAAAAATGCATACCTAAGCCAACTTGCAAAAACACACCTAATGGCGGTAATAAAACCGAAAGTATTATACGAATAATATCCATGACTAAACTCCATTTAAATTAAGCATTAAAAAGACGTAAAGCCCAGTGTTAGTGGGCCTTAACCATACTGTATTATTCAGCAACAATAGCTAGTTTATCAACTACGTCACGAACATCTTCAGCATTTTTAGCAATTTTAACTGCTAGTTGTTTTTCAGCTTCAGACTCTACTGAACCGTTCAGAGTTACAATACCATTGTCGGTATCAACATCAATGTCTGTACCACCAACTTCTGAGTCAAACAGGAAGCGAGTTGTGATTACAGTGGTGATTTTAGCGTCCGTTAGGTCGTTATCATCATCGTCCATCATGTCATTGCTTTTATCTTTGGTATCCATGCTTTTAACAACAGTAAGGCTGTTATCAACATCAGATACACCATCTAAGCTAAGTACAAGTTCTTCTGCTAGCTCTTTATCAAGCTCGCTATTAACTTTACCTGTAAGTACTACTTTGCCATTTTTTACATCAGTGTTAATGTCAAAGTTGTTTAGATTAGTGTTCATAAGTAGAACTGTTTCTGCCTTACCGTCAATCCAAGCATCTTTACTTTCGTTTTCCCAGCTGTTTGCTTGGGCACCCATAGCCGTAGTACCAAGAACTAGAGCTGCGATAATAGACTTGTTAAATGTTTTCATAATCTTTCTCCTTTTGATTAAAGACACTTTAACTAATGCGAGCTTTGGGCCAACTTTATTTATACTTAAATTTCAACAGGTTGAGTTAATTTTTGAGTGAGTCATTATCTATAGTTGTGTAACTATTTACAGGCTACTCGGTAAAACTTTCTCAAATAGTGAAAATAGCTAGATAATTGCATTTTTGGTTAATCTATCGTTAATATAACAAAATAAAAAACATCATTATAAATTAACCTACTGATAATTAAGGTGATTATATTTGGTGCGTGCTTTGCATATAAACATCAAGAGCAATATCAATAGTAAATATAATAAGGAATGCCCCATGTCTGTAAAAGTTGAAGACCGCCCGATAGAGCAAGTACGCGAACAAGTAATTGATCAATTAATTTATAATTACAGTCATGGGGTTATTTCTGTTGATGCATTTGAGAGACGACTCGATAGCGCGATGGATGCACCTAATAACGAAGCACTGCTAGCCTTAGTAGAAGACTTAACACTTAATACCGATCAGCAATATAAAGCAGAAAAACAATCGCAATTTAAACCACATTATAGCGCACAGCAGAACAGTGATGATGACTTTACATTACGCAGTATTTTAGGCTCTAACGAACGAAGCGGTCAGTGGGTTGTCCCAAAAAATATATATTTAAGTAACTTTATGGGATCGGTGGTACTTGATTTTACTGATGCCATTTTTGCGCATCAAAATGTAACTATTCACGTTAACTGTATTTTTGGTAGCGATGAGATTTACGTACCAGAGCATGTAAATGTAGTGTCTAAAATGTTTTGTATTTTAAGTAGTCTTGAAAATAAATCTGTGTCGCTTAACAAACGCCAAGGTCCTACTATTCATATTGAAGGAAAGGCAGTTATGGGATCGGTTGAAGTAAAAATAAAGCGCACAATTAAAGAAAAATTTATGAGCTTTGCAAATGAGCTAAAAACCCAGTTTGGCACGGGTAGTAATAGCCGCTAACTATAATTGAGTAGCAGCACTTTAGCGTGCTGCTTAGTATTTTATTATAAATCGTTATTTCGCTCGCTTGGTATATCACTTAAATACTCTACAAACTCAACTTCAAACCCTGCAGGATCAATAAAGTAGACATTCTTTCTGAAAGGATTCTCGCTACCTTGCTTGCTTACTGTAAAACCCACTTTATTTAAGCGCATTACTACTGCGCTTAAATTATTAGTTACATAAGCAAAGTGTGCAAAACCAATTTGATGGCCCGATAAGTTTCTGTTTTCACCCTCACCATGGCTGCTTATCGCAATGTAATGCGTGTCATCTCCAAAGTGTACCCAGCGTCTTGGTTTTCCATGCCAATCGCCTCTGCCCTCACTTCTAATCGACCAATGTGGAAATACAGCGCGATAAAATTTAAGCATACTATCTATATCACTCGCGACTAAGTTTACGTGCTCTAAATACATAATGTTGTCCTATCAATTAAGTTAGGGGCACGATAAAACCTCAAGCTAACTTTAGGTAAAGCGTTATTTAAAATTAATTCAATTTAATTAACACACAAAGGAACATAGTGACTTATTAATTGCTCATTATTATTTTTTAAAAATATAGACACTTTTCAATCTTGTATAAAAAACAAACATAAGTATTTGGGGTTTATTGTTTACTTTATGTCAAAAGTCGCTAAAATACGCCGGCTGAAATATATAAACGTTCTTTTACAACCCAAAGGTAATACCATGCATCCAATGTTAAACATTGCGGTTCGCGCTGCGCGCAACGCAGGCAAAATTTTACTTCGCGCAAGTGAAGATTTATCAAAAGTTGAAGTGCAACAAAAAGGCGCTAACGACTTAGTAACTAACATTGATAAAGAAGCCGAAGCCGTAATTCGTGACACTATTTTACAGTCTTACCCTACTCACTCTATTGTTGGTGAAGAATTAGGTGAGCATAAAGGCAAGGATGATGATTACCAATGGATTGTAGATCCTATCGATGGAACAACTAACTTCATCAAAGGTATCCCTCATTACGCGGTTTCTATCGCACTTAAAGTTAAAGGTCGTTTAGACCAAGCTGTTATTTATGATCCAATTCGTGGTGAGCTTTTCACTGCATCTCGCGGTCAAGGCACTCAGTTAAACAGTAAACGTCTACGTGTTAGCAAAACTACGGTTCTTGCAGGCACTGTACTTGCTACTGGTTTCCCTTTCAAAAACAAAAACCACATGGATGCATACACTGAAGCGTTTAAAGCATTGTTTGTACACACTGCAGACATTCGCCGTGCAGGTTGTTCTGCTTTAGATATGGCATACGTTGCAGCTGGTCGTGTTGATGGATTTTTTGAAATTGGTTTAAAACCTTGGAACTCTGCTGCAGGCGAACTTATGGTTAAAGAAGCGGGCGGTATGGTTGTAGATTTCGCTGGTGGTAATAACTATAACCACAGCGGCAATATTATCTGTGGTTCACCAAAATTGACTCAAGCAATTATTCGTGAAATTCGTCCAGTACTAACTGAGTCGTTACTTCGCTAATTTGATGCTATTAATAGCATGCTAAAAAGGAGCTCAGGCTCCTTTTTTTGTGTCTAAAAATAAGGATTATCTAGCTTGAGTTCTACTGTTTTACCTTTTTCGTAAGGTAATGTATTTAAATCCTTCGCAAAGTATTCATCAAACAACGTATCAAACTCACCATTTTTTTGCATTATTTTAAGCCCTTTTTCAATTGCCACTGCAAGCTCTGGCTTACTATTTGATACAAAATAATAAAATCCTGTTGGGTAACTTATATATAAGTTAGGTACTATCACTAGGTTGCTTTCTTTATTTGCCGCTAGCTCTGAATTAACCTCGATGAATGAACGTGGAAAGTAATCAATACGCCCTGCACTTGTTAAGGCAAACATAGCCTGATAATTTGCAAACGGTCTTATATGCAAGCCATTAAATGCCATTATTTTTGTATCTGGCCAATCATGACCTTGCACCGCAGAAAGCTTACCTAACTGCCCTAAGCTAGTAATACCTTTAAATCTAGCAATGCTGTTCTTACTTGTTAATAGTGCCCTTTTACCTATGTAGCCTTTAAATAATGGGATTTTAATCGCAATAGCTAAAGACTCTCTTTCGGGACTGCTCATACTCCAGTATAAATCTAAATTTTTTGTATCTAGTGCTATTAAAGTACGTTGTTGATGGGGATGAATTAAAACGGGGTTAATCTCTGCAGGGTATTGTGCGCTAACCAATGCTTTTTCTAATAGCTCGTTAAGGTAGTCGTCACGAGCATATTGCACACGCTGCTCCTGGGCTACATTTACGATATTTACCTCACTCGCTAAAGCGCTGCATACAAACAAACTTACTACGTTAATCAAATACTTTAATGGCAACATAATTATCACCTTAGTTATTATCGGTAGTTTTAACAGTTATTATTGATAGTTTAAATTATCGCGTTATTTAAGCTAAATAGCTTCCAGCGCCTAAATATAAGATGACGATATTATGTAACTGTACTTATTAATAACCGCGCTATTAATACTTATTTTAAATACATAGTACGACGTTACACTCATGGCGTGCTCTACAAAGTTAGCACTGTTTATTCATACTTGCACAGTAAAGCTAAAACAATCGTGAGCATAAATATATTACAGGCAATAAAAAACCGCTCAATGAGCGGTTTTTTAAAGTAGTTACAAAACCATTACGGCATTGCGTCTAGGTCTGCACCTTCTTTTTCAATTACTTCTGGTATTAAGTCTTCTTTGCTTACGCCCATTGCTATAGCAACAGAGCTCGCAACATAAATCGAAGAATAAGTACCAATAAACACACCAAATAGCAATGCAGTTGCAAAGCCATGAATGGTTTGTCCGCCCCATGCAAACAAAGCAATCAATACTAAAATAGTCGTGATTGATGTTACAAGTGTACGATTAAGTGTTTGCGTAAGTGAAATATCAATAATTTCTACAGTATCGTCAATGCGCACTTTGCGGAAGTTTTCACGTATACGGTCAGATACAACAATCGTATCGTTAAGTGAATAACCTATTACCGCAAGAATTGCCGCTAATATAGTTAAATCAAACTCTAAACCTAATATCGAAAATAAACCCACAGTAATAATAACATCGTGTAGTAGTGCACCTACCGCACCCACAGCAAAGCGCCATTCAAAACGAAATGCAACGTAGATTAAGATACAAATAAGTGCAGTTAACATGGCAAGGCCACCCTGCTCTTTTAAGTCTTCACCTACACTTGGGCCCACAAACTCAATACGGCGCATTACTACGCTGTCGTCTGCTTTTTTAAGCGCATCAATTACTTGGTTACCAATCACTTCAGCTTTTACATCGCTACCGCGTGGTGCTAAGCGAACTAAAATCTCTTGGCTTGAACCAAATAGCTGCACTGATGCATCTGCAAAACCATTATCAGCTAGTGCATCACGTACTTTTTTAAGATCAGCCGGTTGTGAAAAACCCACTTCTACCGCCGTACCGCCGGTAAAATCTAAACCAAAGTTTAGGCCCTTAACAAAAATTGATGCAAACGACGCTAAAATTAATAACGTCGAAAAACCCATAGCCACTTTTCGAAGAGACATGAAACGAAGGGTTCTACTACCCAAACTTAAAATTTGCATGTCAGCTCCTTAAATCGAAAGTTTATCAATACGTTTACCACCAACAAATAAGTTGATTACCGCACGGGTACCAACGATGGCTGTAAACATTGAAGTTAAAATACCAATCGCAAGTGTTACTGCAAAGCCCGCTATTGGGCCGGTACCTACTGCAAACAGTATAATGGCAGCAATTAGCGTGGTGATGTTGGCATCGAATATAGTGCTAAATGCGCTATCGTAGCCAAAATGAATTGCTTGTTGAGGGCTTCGGCCATCGGCTAGCTCTTCACGGATACGTTCAAAAATAAGTACGTTAGCATCAACCGCCATACCTACCGTTAATACAATACCGGCAATACCAGGTAGCGTAAGTGTAGCGCCTGGAATTAAAGACATAACACCAACAATCAGTACTAAGTTAGCCGCAAGAGCAAGGTTTGCAACCATACCAAAGCCTTTGTAGTACACAAGCATAAACACAAGTACAAACGCAAAACCAAGTGCAACCGCAGTCATACCCGCTTCAATATTTTCTTGACCTAAACTTGGACCTACAGTGCGCTCTTCAACAATTTGAATTGGTGCTACAAGCGCACCTGCACGAAGTAGCAAACTTAAGTTATGTGCTTCAGCTGGGTTATCGATACCTGTAATACGGAACGAGCGATCAAGACGTGCTTGAATTGTTGCTACGTTAATAACTTCTTCAACCTTAATAGGCGGAAGCGCTTTACCGTCTGCATCTTTTTTACCTGATGGCTTATATTCAATAAATACCGTTGCCATACGCTTACCAATAGCACGTTTGGTAAAGGCATTCATTTTTGCCCCACCTTTGCTATCGAGCGTAATACTCACTTGCGGGCGTTGGTATTCATCAGCGCCAGATTGCGCGCCAGTAATATGACTGCCTTCTAGAATAATACGCTTTTTAAGTACAACAGGGTAACCGTCGCGGCTCATGATCATTTCAGTACCCGCTGGGATACGACCTTGAGCAGCAGCGCTGATATCAGCGTTTTCGTCTACTTCGCGAAATTCAAGTGTTGCTGTTGCGCCTAAAATTTCTTTAGCGCGTGCTGTGTCTTGAATACCTGGTAGTTGAACAATAATACGCTCAGCGCCTTGGCGTTGTACGTTAGGTTCTGCAACACCAATTTGGTTGATACGGTTACGAATAATCGTTTCATTTTGCTTGATAGCGTAGTCACGAATTCCTTTGAGTTTTTGCTCACTCATCGTCGCAAAAAATGCTTTATCGTTACTGCTGTCATCAATGTAAACGTTTAGTGGGTAGCGAGTTTCTAAAACGCTTTCAGCTGCATTTTTATCTTCCTCGGTACGCATTTCTACACGCATACGCTCAGAGCCGGCTACACGTCGAACACTACGGTAACGTAGTTTTTCTTCGCGCAGGTCGCTACGAAAATCTTGTTCCATTTGCTCAAGCTGGTTATCAACCGCTGTTGCCATGTCGATTTCCATGGTGAAATGTACGCCACCACTTAAATCAAGACCTAGCTTCATAGGGTTACCACCAACCGCTTTTAACCAAGCTGGTTGAGCAGGTGCCATATTAATAGCAGAAATGTAATCGTCGCTCAGCGAATCACGCAGTAAGTCATGCGCTTTAAGCTGTTCTTCAACATTTTTTAAACGAACTAAAATTTGCCCATCTTCAAGTATTGTCGATTTAGCGGTTACATTATTTTTTTCAAGGATTGCGTTTACTTTGTCTACAACACTGAGATCTACATCAGCGCCTTTAGCACCTGAAACTTGTATAGCCGGATCACGACCATACAAGTTTGGAGAGGCATATAAAAGGCCAATGGCTACCACAGCTAAAACAAGTAAATACTTCCAAACTGGAAACTTGTTTAACACGGGGTCGTCCTTATTATTTTTATAGCGACTTCATTGTGCCTTTTGGCAATACTGCAGATACTGCAGATTTTTGTACTGTTACTTCTGCCTGCTCGTTTAAAGAGATAACGATGAAATCTTTCTCTTCAGAAATCTTCACAATTTTACCCACTAAACCGCCTTGGGTAAGTACTTCATCGCCTTTAGCCATCATACTCATTAAGCTTTTGTGCTCTTTAACGCGCTTAGCTTGCGGGCGGTAGATTAAAAAGTAAAAAACCAAACCGAAAATAGCTAACATTATTAGCATTTCCCAACCACCGCTTGCCGCAGGTTGACCAGCTGCTGCGTGTGCATTTGAAATAAATAAACTCATGATACTTCCTCTTTAATTTTAAAGTTTAATTTTTTATATCTACTAGCTCTGGCACGTCTTGGCCTCGGCGAGCATAAAAATCTTGTACAAATTCTTCTAATTTACCTTCGCTAATTGCATTACGTAAACCTTCCATAACACGTTGATAGTAACGTAAGTTATGAATTGTGTTTAGTCGCGCACCTAAAATTTCGTTACATTTATCAAGGTGATGCAAATAAGCTCGTGAATAGTTTCCACACGTATGGCAATCACACTCAGGGTCAAGTGGCCCTGTGTCTGTTTTATGTACTGCGTTACGTATTTTAACTACACCTGTGGTAATGAATAAATGGCCGTTACGCGCATTACGTGTTGGCATAACACAGTCAAACATATCAATACCACGGCGAACAGACTCAACTAAATCCTCTGGCTTGCCTACACCCATAAGGTAGCGTGGTTTGTCTTCTGGCATTTTAAACGCACAATGATCAAGAATATTCATCATTTCGTTTTTAGGCTCGCCTACTGATAGACCACCTAATGCATAGCCATCAAAGCCAATTTCTTCTAAGCCTGCTTGCGATTGTGCACGTAATTCTGGGTACATACCACCTTGAATAATACCAAACAAAGCAGATGGATTGTCGCCATGCCCTTCTTTTGAACGCTTAGCCCAACGAAGAGATAACTCCATAGAATCTTTAGCTTCTTTTTCAGTTGCTGGGTATGGCGTACACTCGTCAAAAATCATAACGATGTCTGAGCCTAAGTCGCGCTGTACTTCCATCGACTTTTCAGGCGACATCATAATTTCATCACCATTTACTGGAGATTGAAATAACACGCCTTCTTCAGTGATTTTACGCATTGCGCCTAAGCTAAATACTTGGAAACCGCCTGAGTCAGTTAAAATTGGGAAATCCCAATTCATAAAGTCGTGTAAATCACCATGTTGCTTAATGATTTCAGTACCTGGGCGAAGCATTAAATGAAAGGTATTACCTAAACATATTTGCGCACCAGTGGCTTTTACCTCATCTGGCGTCATACCTTTTACAGTACCGTAAGTACCAACAGGCATAAATGCAGGTGTTTCTATTACACCACGGTCAAAAATTAAGCGGCCGCGGCGCGCTTTTCCGTCAGTACAATCTAATTCAAATTTCATATCATCCTCAATGTCAGAAAAACAGTCCAACAAGCTATAATTTAACCGCTCGATTCTACCCTTTTTGCCTCATTAATACTATTAGCTGCGATAAATTCAGTTTTGCTTATTATGCTAAACAAAAACCCCAGCTTCGTTGCTGGGGTTTTTAGTGTTTTTTACTGAGTATTAAATAATAAATGGTTACTTACGTGTTAAAAACATCGCATCACCGTAACTAAAAAATCGGTATTTTTGTTCAATTGCCGTATCGTATGCACCCATAATATTGTCTTGTCCGCTAAAAGCGCTGACTAGCATTATAAGCGTTGATTCTGGTAAGTGAAAATTAGTGACCATGGCGTCAACAACATTAAATTGATAACCCGGAAAAATAAATATATCGGTATCACCAAAATACGTATCTAATTTACCGCCATGAACTTTAGCTGCCGACTCTAATGAGCGTACTGAAGTTGTGCCTACAGCAATTACGCGCCCGCCACCTGCTTTGGTTTGTGCAACGGCAGCAACTACATCATCGGGTACTTCAATGTACTCGGAGTGCATTACATGCTCATCAACACTATCCACTCGTACTGGCTGAAAAGTACCGGCGCCAACGTGCAAAGTAACAAAAGCCATGTTTACACCTTTATCTTTTAGTGCCGTCATTAACTTATCGTCAAAATGTAAGCCCGCTGTTGGCGCAGCAACTGCACCTGGCTTTTCTCCATAAACAGTTTGGTAACGCTCGCGATCAGCTTCGGTATCAGGTCGGTCAATATAAGGAGGCAGTGGCATATGACCAATATCATTAAGTATATCTAGCACGTTTTGGCTATGATCAAACTCAAGCTCAAATAATGTATCGTGACGTGCAACCATTATTGCCTTGGCTTTGCCCTCTAAAATAACTTCGTTACCAACCTTAAGCGACTTACTTGCCCGTACGTGCGCAAGTACGCGATGTTCATCTAGCACTCGCTCTACAAGCACTTCAACTTTGCCGCCAGAGGCTTTTTGACCAAACATACGTGCTGGAATAACGCGTGTATTGTTAAAGACTAACAAATCGCCTTCGTTTACTAAATCAAGTATGTCGCTAAACACTTTATGTTCTAGAGTTCCGCTTGGGCCATCTAAAGTAAGTAAACGGCTGCTAGTTCTGTCCGCTTTAGGAAAACGAGCTATTAATTCATCAGGTAAGTCAAAGCTAAAGTCAGCCACGCGCATAATTAGTAATCCACATCATTTAAAATCGCGCCAAGTGTATATGTATCGGGTATTAAGCTCAAGAAATCAGCCAAACTTATAATGTCTTGTTTGCGTGTTTCTCATTAAATTTTCTTGTTCTTATGGTTAAATGTCACTATTCTTGTTCGGCTGAATTATTATAAGTTACATTAGGGGTGTTCAACACGTGCCAAACCAGCTTAAATTGCTAATATTAAACGCAAGTAGTGCTGAACGTCGCGCGATTAAAGGCACTTTAGATAGCTTAAATGTATTTACCTTTATTGATACGCAAGATAGCCAACAAGCTTTAAAGCTTTTAAAACAACACCCTGTTGATATTATAATAACGGGCATTAATGTTGGAAAAATTGACGGCTGGCGCTTTTCGAGGATGATCCGCTCAGGATTATTAAAAACACCAAAAAACACCCCAATTTTACTTATTCCGCCAATTTACTGTGAGCGTATTGCCGAAACAACAGCCCGAAGCTACGGGATAGATGCTGTACTGCCGTTTGAACATAAAGACATGCTCCCTCAAGTACTTGCGAATGTTTTATCTACTCACTTAGAAAAAAGTAGCCGGCTAAACTTATTATTATTAGAGCCACTTCAAAATACGGCCGACAAAATAAGTGAACAGTTAAAGTTAAACTTTGCTATTACTCACGTTACCTCAGCCAAAGCAGCACTAAACGCTTACAACCAACAGCAGTTTTCAATTGTGCTACTCGATGCCACTACATCAAGTGCAGAGAGCTCGAGTGTACTCGTTGAAGAAATCCTACAGCACAATTCTAAACAAGCTATTGTTACGATTATAGAAAGTGATGATGCTGATTACGCTGAGCAGCTTTTGCTGTCTGGTGTTACCGATTTTATTAGAGCCCCATACGACCCTTCATTTTTAAATAAAGTGTGTGACCACGCCGCACGACGTGAAGATTTTATGGTGAGTTATGCTGAGTTTGCTTACAAAGTAGAGCAGCTAAGCGTGAGCGAAGTGCGTTACAAAGAGTTATTTTCGGCTCATCAGCGTATTTTATTGCATTTGAATACGGTTGTTTTAGAGCTTGATCAGCAAGGGCATATTCGTTTTATTAACCCTGCATGGGAGGCATTGAGCGGTTTTGGTGTTAAATCATCACTACAAACCCCATTAAGCGCTTATTGTAATAACGAAGATAAAGGAAGACTAAATTATACTATTAATGACATTTTACATGGTGGCGAGCAACAGCAACAAATAGAAGTAAAGCTCACCCATAAAAATGGCAATTTAATTTGGGTCGAATGCAGATTACAGCTAATCAAAAATAGTCGTAATAACGCGACCATAACTGCCACTATCGACAACATACATGAACGTAAACAAGCAGAGATCCAACTACGTCATTTAGCACACCATGACCCATTAACTGGTTTACATAACCGTTATTACTTTGATCAACAGCTTAATAAAATATGCCAAGATAAATACACGTATGATGGCATAGAGCATGCTGTTATTTATATTGACCTCGATCACTTTAAAATAATAAACGACAGCAAAGGTCACCACCAAGGTGACATAGTATTAAAAGAAGTGGCGCAATTATTTAAAGCAAATATTGGCGAAGACCATTTGGTGTGCCGAATAGGCGGCGATGAGTTTGCAGTCATACTTACCAATATGAATTTACTGGATGCACACCTTATTGCTGAAGGTGTGTGCAGCGCAATAGAAAAACATGCTTTTAAATCAGAAGATCAGATATACACGATTAGCTGCTCTATCGGTTTAACTCAAATTACGACACAAAATAATGATCCTAATGAATGTTTAAAACAAGCCGATATTGCTTTGTATATTGCCAAAAATCTAGGGCGTAACTTAGTACATTGCTACTCAAAAGAGGACGCTCAAAACAATACGCTTCAAACTGGGCTTGAATGGGGTCACGAAATTCGCCAAGCACTGCAGCAAGATAATATTGAACTGCATTACCAACCTATTTGGGATTTTAAAGAGTGTAAAGTTGCTTATTTTGAAGCGCTCTTACGCTTAAAACTCAAAGATGAACTTGTGTACCCAAATCAATTTATTCCCTCTTTAGAGATGCTTAACGACACATTTTTGATGGATCAATGCGTTATACGTAATGCCGTTGCTTGTGTGTCTAAGCACCCAGAGTTAAACCAAGTTGCTATTAATTTGTCAGCACAATCATTCTTAGATGAACGCTTATTGCCATTAATTGAATCAAACCTTGAAAAGTATAACGTGCCCCCTTCGCGGATAATTTTTGAAATAACTGAATCAGCAAGTATTAACAACTTAAAAGCGACTCGTAAAATGATTGAGAAGCTTAATAGCTTAGGCTGTCATTTTTCTATTGATGATTTTGGAACTGGCTTTAGTACATTTAACTATTTAAAGCAGCTTCCAGCACAGCATGTAAAAATTGATGGCTCATTTGTAAGCGACATGCTTAATGACCCTATAGATTTAGCGTTAGTAAAAGCAATAAATGATATTAGTCGGTCTCTCGATAAGCGCTCTGTAGCTGAGTACGTTGAAAACGAAGAGATATTTTTTGCACTAAAAGAGATAGGTGTTGATTATGGACAAGGCTACTTTATTGCACGCCCAGTACCTGTTGAAAAAGTAAAAGATGAACTTGAAAAAATTTCAAAAAATAAAACGTTTTACCAACAACAAGCTAGCCCAAAATAAACAAAATTAAACAATTTGTTACTACCAATATTACCTTTCTTGCCTATACTTTCAGTATCAAATAAAAAATGTCGTGCCTTTTAATGTATTTCACTTTAAAAACATGACATTACCTTTTGGCGACGTAGTGCTGATATTTATAGTGGGTTTCAAAGCTATTTAAGCTTTTAAGGAGAAAGGTATGACACAGCTAGTTATGTTATTACTGATTATACATTTTGCAATCGCGTATCAGTGTTATCGTTACGCAAATATTAAAGGCTACCCAGTTAAGGTTTTTACTGTATTAGGCTGCGTGCCTTACTTTAACTTGGTGGTATGGATTTATTTACTATTTTTACCCGAACTTGAGCCTTTTGAAAGCCATCTTCAAAATCAAAAGCAGCCTTTATAGGCTGCTTTCATTCATTTCCTATTCTTATTTAGAAAAATCTAAACTACATTGGCGCTTTAAAAATATCTCAAGCTGTTGACTAAATAACTTAAAGTCGCGGATCCGCCCCGTAGTTTTACGCCACAATATGCCAATATCTCTATATGCATCGCTTTGTGATGGTGTTGCCACCATATTTTTATTATCTAAAATTCCGGCGTTAATCGCCATTTGTGGTAAAAAAGTCACTCCGAGCTGATGCTCAACCATACTCAATAATGTATGCAAGCTTGCTGCTTCAAATGGGTTAATACAACTAGCACGATTTAAATGACATGCACTGAGCGCATGGCCTGTCATACAGTGCTCACGCTCGAGTAAGAATACGCTAGCCTCTGGTAATAGATTAAAGTCGACTACGCCCTTTGCAGCGCTGTAATCCTTATGGTGCACTAAACTAAACTGATCTTTTGCCAATACTTGTGTATGAAATTTATCGGTTTCGTATGGCAGTGCAAGTAGCGCTAAATCAATATGCCCATGCTCAAGTTTATCCAGTAGCTTATCACTCGTATCTTCTATTAATACCAGCTCTAAATCACAAAAGGTTTCTTTACAAAAGTGATACAGAGGAGCCGCTATAAAGCTAGCAATTGTAGGTATAACACCCACCGTTAATTTACCACTCAGTGGTGTTAAAAAGCTTTTAGTGAGCTCTTTTAAACTAATTGTATCGTTAATTATTTTACGAGAGCGCTCAACAACTTCTTCACCAATACTGGTAAACATAAGGCTGCGATTTTCGCGTTCAATAAGCTGGCAACCCAAAGTTTCTTCAAGATTTTGAATAGCACTGCTTAAAGTAGATTGCCCAATAAAACAGGCACTGGCAGCTCTGCCAAAGTGCTGATGTTGATGAACAGCTAATAAATACTGTAGCTGTTTGATACTTGGAAGATTGGTCATTTTTTCTTTCCACAAATAAAAAGACCCCAACACCTAGGGCATTGAGATCTTTTCAAGCTAAAAGTCTTTGAGTACTTTTTTGTTAAACCCCAAATGCGGTTCTTAGTACGTAGAAAATAACAATAGCAAGGGCAGCGCCAACTGGCAATGTAATTACCCAAGAAACTACAATGTTTCTGATAACACCCATGTTAAGTGCACCAATTCCACGTGCCATACCTACACCTAATACCGCACCCACTAAGGTTTGAGTAGTAGAGATTGGCATACCAGTACCTGATGCAATAACAACGGTAGAAGCAGCGGCTAGTTCAGCAGCAAAACCACGGCTAGGCGTTAAATGTGTAATGCCTTCACCAATCGTTTTAATTACTTTTTTGCCCAAAATAGCAAGACCCGCAACAATACCAAAACCACCTAGAGGTAGAATCCACCAAGCAATAGCCGCTTTTTTAGCAATTTCACCATTGTTTTCAACAATATTTACAACAGCAGCTAGTGGACCGATTGCATTAGCAACATCGTTAGAACCATGTGCAAAGGCCATACAACATGCTGTTAATACCATAAGAACAGCAAACACTTTTTCAACATTGTTGAATTGCATTTGTTTATCTGCTTTTGGATCGATATTTAAACGAGAAATAGCAATTTTACCAATTATAGCAACGACAACTGCTACAGCTATTGCTAAGGCGTACCCTTCGGCTGCACCTAAATCAACACCAACATGCTTTAAGCCTTTTTTAATTGTGACCAAGGCCATTATAAAACCTGCTAAACCCATATAAAGTGGTACATAGCGTTTAGCATTTTTTAGTGGTGCATCTGTATTAAAAATAAGTTTTTGTGCACTCATAAATATTAAGTATGCAATAAAGCCTGATATGGCGGGCGTTATAATCCAACTACCAACAATACCACCTACTTTATCCCATTGAATCGCCTCAGTACCAACAGCAACTAACGCAAAACCAATGATTGCACCAATGATTGAGTGAGTCGTTGATACTGGCCAACCCAAGAACGAGGCCATTAATAACCAAGCACCCGCTGCAAATAAAGACGAAATCATACCCAGAACCATAAGTTCAGGAATGTCTGCAAATGGTGCGGCATCGATAATTCCTTTACGAATTGTTGATGTAACCTCACCACCTGCTAAGTAAGCGCCTGCAAATTCAAAAATCATCGCTATAAAAATAGCTTGTTTGATTGTTAGCGCTTTTGAACCTACAGATGTGCCCATGGCGTTCGCTACGTCGTTCGCGCCAATACCATAAGCCATAAAAAAGCCGACTGCTGCGGCAATTAAAATTAATACCGTGCCGTAAGATGCAATGATATCCATTGTAAAACCTTAATCTTTCGTGTTTGAACTGATTTTAAATTAACGAGCTAACATCAGCTCAAGACGTGATCCTACGCGCTCTGCAATATCTGCAAGCTCGCCAACCCATTCAATGATTTTGTACAAAAACATAACATCAATTGGATTTAACTCACCCTCTACATCACGTAGCTGGCGGCGTACTTTTATCTGCATTTCGTCCGTGTCTTGTTCTATGGCATCCAATTCAACTAACATTTTTTCTACTAAGGTGACTTCTCGACCTTTAAAACCCGTTTCTAGCAATTCTTCTAATTCGTTAATTGCTTTAGATGCTTGTTTAGTCGCATCTACACAACGGGTTAAGTAAGCTAAGAAATCAGCTTGCATAACTTTTGGAATGGTCATTTCACGACCAATCACTCGCCCTGCAATGTCTTTCGCTTTATTAGCAATCTTATCTTGTTGAGTTACTAGTTCGAGAAGATCTGTACGCTCTACCGGCATGAATAAACCACGCGGTAATTGTAAACGTATATCTCTTTTCATATCATCAGCTTCACGTTCTAAATTGCGAATAGTGATGCGAAGCTCTTCTGCTTGTACCCACTCTTCTTTAAATACGTGATTAAAAAAAGGTATCAAAGCTTTACTTGCTTGATGAACCTTCTTGATGTGTTCTTCCATTGGTTTGATAGGAGATTTTGCAAATACTCCTAAAAACGCGTTTGTAGGCATAACTGACCCTTTAATCAAATTGATATGCTTTGCAGCATGAATTTTACAGTATTAACCAAGATTGTGAACGCTTTTTATTACTTCACTAAAGCTTGCAACACACAAAGCGACACTAAGCCGCTTTAATAGAAAAGCATGATGGGTAAAAAATCATAGTGATTTTTCTATATCTTCTTGAGATGTATGGCGAATATCTTTGCCATTAACAAAATAAATAATGTATTCAGCAATGTTCTGACAGCGATCACCAATACGCTCTAATGAGCGAACAGACCAAACTAAGTCCATGATTTTAGGGATTGAGCGTGGATCTTCCATCATGTAAGTCATTATTTGACGTGTGATAGCTTCATATTCGCGGTCAACTTTTGCATCTTCTTTATGTACTTGAAATGCGCGTTGCACATCCATACGCGCAAATGCATCCAGTACGTCGTGTAGCATTTTTAAAACTTGACGGCCCATATTTTCAATATTTACTAATAAATCTTGCTGATCTTTGGTAAATGAGTCTAGTGCAACTTTAGCAATTCGCTCAGCTTCATCGCCAATACGCTCTAAATCAGCGATTGTTTTAGCTATTGCAATCACTAAACGCAGGTCACTTGCTGCAGGCTGACGACGAGCAATAATACGCGTACACTCTTCATCAATGCTTACTTCCATAGCATTCACTTTATAATCGTTCTGACGTACCTTTTGAGCAAGCTCTGCATCGTTACGGCTCACAGCATCAAGCGCACTATTTAACTGCTGCTCAACTAAGCCACCCATGCTTAATACATGATTACGTACATTTTCTAGTTCTTGGTTAAAACGCCCAGAAATATGTTTATTAATATTATGTTCCATAGTTACCTTCTCTCTTAATCTTGCACAACACGCTACAACGGGCTAATTAACCGTAACGACCGGTAATGTAATCTTCGGTCTTTTTCTTCGTTGGTGTAGTAAATAAGGTATTTGTGTCTGAGTACTCAATCAATTCGCCCATATACATAAAGGCTGTTTGATCAGATACACGTGCTGCTTGTTGCATGTTATGTGTAACAATAACAACGGTAAATTGGTTTTTTAAATCGTTTATTAGCTCTTCGATTACCAAAGTAGAAATAGGGTCAAGTGCTGATGTAGGTTCATCTAATAAAAGAACTTCTGGCTCAATTGCAATTGAGCGAGCAATAACTAAACGCTGTTGCTGACCACCCGATAAGCCAAACGCGCTATCGTGTAATCTGTCTTTTACTTCATCCCATAAAGCAGCACCACGAAGTGATTGCTCTACCACTTCGTCTAACTTACGCTTCTCTTTAATGCCTTGTAAGCGTAGGCCATAAACCACATTTTCATAAATTGATTTAGGAAATGGGTTAGGACGCTGAAACACCATACCTACATTACGACGAAGTGCTGCTACATCTACGCTCTTATCGTAAATATTTTGACCGTGAAGTAATATTTCACCTTCAATACGGCAAATATCAACCAAATCGTTCATGCGGTTAATACAACGTAATAGAGTTGATTTACCACAGCCCGATGGTCCTATAAACGCAGTTACTTGGCCTTTTGGAATGTTCATATTTACTTTATTAAGCGCTTGCTTATCACCGTAGTAAAGATCGAGATCTTTAATCTCTAGCGCTTTTTGGTCATCCGTTAAATTTTCTAGGTCTAACTTCTGGCCTATATTAGCTTGGTTTACTTTTGGAGCGACTGTAATCATTTTTGTTACCTATAAAATCTTTACTAATTAGTGTTCAAGCGATCTGAATTTTTCACGTAAATGGTTACGTATACCAATGGCCGTTATGTTTAGGGTAATAATCACCGACACCAATAAAAAGGCCGTTGCGTATACCAGCGGGCGTGCCGCTTCAACATTAGGGCTTTGGAAGCCAACATCGTATATATGAAAGCCTAAGTGCATGAACTTTCTATCTAAGTGAAAATACGGGAAGTTGCCATCAAGTGGTAATGTAGGAGCCATTTTTACAACGCCTACTAGCATTAACGGTGCAACTTCACCTGCAGCACGCGCAACTGCCAGTATTAAACCTGTCATAATTGCAGGGCTTGCCATTGGAATAATTATGCGCCATAACGTTTCAACTTTTGTTGCGCCAAGCGCTAGTGAACCATCGCGTACGGTACTTGGAATACGAGATAAACCTTCTTCAGTCGATACAATAACAACTGGCAACGTTAGTATAGCGAGCGTTAATGCCGACCACATTACACCTGGCGTACCAAATACTGGCGTTGGCGACGATTCTGGATAAAATAATTGGTCTAAGCTACCACCTAACATGTATACAAAAAAGCCGAGGCCAAATACACCGTATACAATTGAAGGAACACCGGCCAAGTTAATCACTGCGATACGAATCATTTTAGTGATTGCATTTTTTGCGGCGTACTCGTGTAAGTAAATTGCAGCAACAACGCCAAACGGCGTCACAATTACAGCCATCAGCATAACCATAAATACAGTACCAAATATAGCAGGGAAAACACCGCCTTCTGTATTTGCTTCACGTGGATCATCGGATACAAACTTACCTAGTTGCACAAAGTAGTGGCCTAGCTTTGCAAAAAAGCCCATATCGTTTGGAAACCAAACATCAAGTACTTGATACATAGGAATTGTAACAACTTCACCGCGCATATCTTTTACAGTTACGTGGTCACGTTTAGCTTGTTTGCGTAGTGCAAATAAATCTTTTTCGAGTACACCATACTCTGCACGTAATTCAGCACGTGCTTGAGCAAGCTCAGCAACACGCTCATCAGTGAGAGCGTTATCAAGTAAGTAGCCTTTTTCTTTTAAACGTAAGCGTTCAAGTGCGTAGTTAATATGCCCAATGTCACCATTTTGCAAATCAAGTGCTTCGTCATTTAAATCAACCGCACGCTCTACAAGCTCATGTAGCGCTTCTATTTTATCGCCATTAACCGGTTGACCGTCTTTAATAACGTTTTGCACATAACCATAAAAGTTACCGTTTTTACTACGCTCAAATACTGCAAGCGCCGCTGGTGCTGTTTTATTTGTTATGTCGGTTTCTAATATCCAACGAAAATCTAAATCTACATATTCGCGGTTACCTGTTTTAATAAGTAAGCGCTCTATTTCTTCTTTTTCAAACCCGCTAACATCAATACCTGTCGCGGCTAAACGCGTTTTTGGTACTAATTCACGGTCGTAAACTTCGCCAATAACGGTTTGCTTTGCAATCGACCCTTCAAGTTCAAACTGTACAACTTCTGAAGGCCAGAAAAAGCTTAACCCTTTCCAGGCTATCATTGCTAATAAGCCTAAAACTGAAATCAAACTGATGCTCACTGCACCACCGGTCATCCAAATCCAAGGAGAACCAGACTTAAACCACTGCTTTACCATGTCATGTCTCTCCGCTTACATTGAGCTGTATTTTTCACGCAGTTGCTGGCGAACAAACTCAGCGACTGTGTTAAAAATGAATGTGAATATGAATAATACAAAGGCCGCTAAGAACAATATTCTATAGTGCGAACTACCTACTTCTGACTCTGGCATTTCAACTGCAATATTTGCTGCAAGCGTACGCATACCTTGGAAAATGCTCCAATCCATAATCGGTGTATTACCGGTTGCCATAAGTACAATCATGGTTTCACCAACTGCTCGGCCAAGTCCCATCATTACCGCAGAGAAAATACCTGGGCTTGCTGTTAGTAATACAACACGTATTAGTGTTTGCCACTGCGTTGCACCTAATGCTAATGAGCCATTTGATAAATGCTTTGGAACACTAAATACCGCGTCTTCTGCAATTGAGAATATAGTAGGAATAACCGCAAAACCCATCGCAATACCTACAACAAGCGAGTTACGTTGATCGAATGTCATACCTAGCTCATTTGTTAAGTACTGACGCACATTGCCGTCAAACATCCAAAGTTCAACAAATTCGCTCATAGCAAACGAAAACCAACCAATAAGTAAAACGACCGGAATAAGGATGATTGAATGCGAACCATCAGGAATTCTATGGCGTATTTTTGTTGGTAATTTAGTCCAGGCTAAACCTGTCGCTAACATACCTAAAGGTAATAATATGAGTAACCCAACAATTGCAGGTAAGTGCTCTTCTATTAATGGGGCTAACCAAAGACCCGCTAAAAAACCTAAAATAACGGTTGGTAATGCTTCCATTATTTCAACGGTAGGCTTAACCACTTTACGTAATTTGCTCGACATAAAGTATGCCGTGTAAATAGCCGCCGAAAGCGCGATTGGTACAGCAAACAACATCGCATAAAGTGCTGCTTTTAATGTACCGAACGAAATTGGCACAAGTGAAAACTTAGATTCAAAGTCGTCACTGGCTGATGTTGACTGCCAAATATAACCTGGCTCTGGGTAACCTTCGTACCACACTTCTTGCCAAAGTGCTGACCAAGTAACTTCTGGGTGCTCGTTATGAATGTCTAATACTGTTAGCTTATTATCCGCTAAAATTAACGCAGCATTTGAACGTGGTGCAATTGCAAAGTTCTCTATTGCGCCTTCACTTACTTTCCCCTGCCATAATTTTGCTTCACTCGTTGTGTAGTACACACCTAGCTCACCATTATTGCCAGTAGTAAAAAAAGTACGACGGTAAAACTCAGTAAATATATTTAATTTACTTTGCTTAGTTGTTTCAAATGAGCGAATTTTTTGATATTCACGGCCTGTGTCAGTGTTTACTTCAAACCACTGCGAAATCTCGCCGTTATCATTAGCAAGCATGAGTGAATTTGCGCCCGCTAGCAGTTGTGCAGATACAATATTTGCATTTTCTTCGTTAGCCGAAAGCAACTGAATTTGCTCTACATCACTTGGGTCACGTGTATCGTATACATACACTTGATTAGCAGAACGCACAAAAGTACGTGTTGTATCTGGCGACATTAATAACTCGTCTACACGCCCATTAACATCAAGTTCTGTACGCTCAACAACCCACTCTACTTCACCGGTAAACATATTCTCTTCAGCAATAAAGCTGCTAAATAATACACGCTTGTCTTCTGTAAGAGCTACAACCGCTGTTTTGTCTTCATAGTGACTAAATGCAAAGCGTTTAATAGCCGCACCTTGCTCATCTACTTCTAAAGCCATTTCCCCAAGAGGAAAACCTAAGCGAGGTGTTAATTTACGTTCGTTGTTTGGAAAGGTAACTAAAAATTTAGGTGCAACAACCATTACGGTGCCATCTTCTAAACCAAACGCATAATGCCCTTGAAAAGGCGCGCTTGTTGCAAAGCTTGTTGCATCACTTGGTAAATCTGCATTAAGTGTTTTGAGTTTTTTACCAAAACTACCTGACTCAACACTGTAAAAATCAACCTGACCTTGCTGACTTAGTAAATAAGCAACTTCAGTTTGCTCTTCTACACCTAAGCCTGCTATTTGCTGTGAATTAGCAACATGAAAGCTATCGCGTTTTTCTACTTTTGCTGATTCAAAAATTGGCTGTACTACATAAAGAAGGTAAAAGAATATTAATAGCAGTGCTACCAATACCATTATCCCACCTGCGGTTATGCCAAACTTGGCAAACCGATCTTTAAATAGACGGCTTCGATCCGTATTAAAAGTCGGCTTATTCGGATTTGAAGTCATCAAAACACCCTTAAATCTTAACGTTGCATAAATTATATTTCATCAAGATGACAGTAATGTTACAGCAGTAATAATAAGCACTCTAAAACAGCTTTAAATAAAACTAACGAGGTAAATGCCTAAATTAACTTCAAATCGATGATTTATAAGTGAACTAAATTATAAAATAATTGGACAAAGTATTTATCGAGGTCAATACTCAAAGAGTACTTAGTAAATAATAATGACTATTGATACTGCGTAGAGTCAACACAACTATATCCATTTTTATTAATTTAAAATCAAAGATTTATACAAAGTGCAATAACAGACAATTTATATTAAACAATACACTTAATGCCTATGCATTTACTTTCTTTGGGCTTAAAAAGAGAATTATTTATGAAGCAGTTGGTTATAACTATTTTAGGGAAAGATCGCCCTGGTTTAGTAGAGAGCATCTCATCAGTCGTATTACAAAATCATGGCAACTGGCTTAGTAGTAACTTAAGCCATTTATTAGGTCATTTTGCAGGTATTATTCAACTTGAAGTTGCTGAGGAGCATTTTCAATCATTACAAAGTGCTTTAAATAAGTTACCTAAGTTAGACGTTCGTATTGAAACCGGAAACACAGGGATTGAACCATCAACACTAGAGCAAATTAATCTAGTTATAACAGGTAACGACCGTCCTGGTATTGTTCAAGAACTGGCAAGTGTAATACGTCATAAAGGCGCGAATATTACTCACTTAAATTCAAGACAACAAAGTGCACCTAATTGGGGAGTGCCTATTTTTAGCGCTGTTGCTACCGTTACTTTGCCAAATGGTATGGATAAAGACGAAGTTATTGAAGCATTGGAATCAATTACAAGTGATTTAATTGTAGATACGGAAGAAGTTTAACCTCCATTTATGCGTGCCATACAACTGACACGCATACCATTTTAGTCCATCAAAATGCTCTGCAGATTATTTAACGCAGACATAAAATAAGCCGATGCAAGCATCAGCTATTTTAAATAATCACCTTAAAGCTAATAAGAGCGAGATAAACTCAGTAATCCCGCTCTTTTATAAAGCTACATATCCATATGACGATTAGTACTTTGCATCATTTGCTTTATACCTTGCTTTTCAAGCTCTAGTATTTGTTGAAGCTTTTCTTGCCCACTTTCGGTTTCGGCGCGTTCAAGTAAGTATTCATATAACTCAATCACTTTTTGATGTTGCTGTGCTAAATAGCCTTGAATGACTTCTTCATCGAATTGCTGATCTTTACTAATGTCTTCAAAAGTAATTAGCTCAGGATTTTTAGCAAAGTATTCATAACTGTACGTATCGAGCGTATTTATTTCAGTTATCGCTTTAAACCCGACTAGATCTTCGGCGAGTTTTTTTTCGTAATTTAGGTAGTAGTCCACCAGCATTGCATTATGTTCATCGAGTAAATCCTTTACGCTATAAAAATTAGCCGCCATTTGCGTATGAAACAAAACGGTCCAATCGTATACCTCTTTAATTGTTTTAACTTGCATGTGCATTCCTTACTTAGTTGACTGTATAAGTAATACACTGCGTAAAGCGTGCCAATTAAAAAGCTATTTAAAAACAGTTAGTTAATTTAAATATGAGTAATAACTAGCTATTTAATAGAACAACTTACAAATTATAGGTAATTTTTATAGAGCAATGCGTGAGTAGTAACAGCATTGCTCTATAGTCTTGTTGTTTTATATTATTTAAGTCCTTGTTTGCGCCACAGCAAGTAAACAGCAGGAATAACAAGTAAGGTGAGTACAATTGCACTGCCCATACCGCCAACCATAGGCGCTGCTATTCGGCTCATTACTTCGCTTCCGGTGCCTGTACCATAAAGTACAGGTAATAAACCGATAATAATTGTCGCGACAGTCATCATAACCGGGCGTACTCGAAGCCCTGCACCTTCAATAATGGCTTGCTGTAATTGCACTAAGCTAAGCGGTTTTCCGGCTTGCTCTGCTTCGAGGCATTTTTCTTGATAGGCTTGGTTTAAATACACCAACATAATGACCCCAATTTCTACCGCTACCCCAGCTAAGGCAATAAAGCCTACACCTACTGCAACTGAAAAGTTAAAGCCCTCTAAATACATTAGCCATACGCCACCAATCATTGCCAGTGGCAACGTAGCCATAATAATAGTGACCTCAGCAAAGCTTCTAAAATTAAGGTAAAGCAATACAATAATAATCGCTAATGTAAGTGGTAATACATAAGTCAGTTTTTCTTTAGCGCGCTGCATGTATTCATACTGCCCAGCCCACGTAATTGAGTAGCCAGCAGGTAGTATTAGGTCTTTATCGAGCACTTGCTGAGCGTGCTCAACGTAAGTACCAATATCAACGCCATCTATATCAATAAAACTCCAACCGTTTAAACGTGCATTTTCGCTTTTTATACCAGGCGGTCCATCTTCAATAAATACATCGGCTACATCACCAAGTGCTATACGCTGCCCTGTAGGCGTTACAATAGGTAACAACATTAACTCTTCTGGCGAGTCTCTGTATGCTTGCGGATAACGTAAATTAACAGGGTAACGCTCTTGCCCTTCTACCGTTTGTGTTACGTTTGTACCACCTATTGCAGTAGATACAACTTGCTGTACGTCGCTGATGTTTAAGCTATAACGCGCGGCTTTTTCACGATTTATATCTACTTTTATATAACGTCCACCGGCTACTCGCTCTGAGTAAACCGATGCGGTGCCTTGCACATCTTTTAAAAGCACTTCTATTTGCTGACCAATTTTTTGAATTTCGCTCAACTTTGGTCCCGCAACTTTAATTCCCACAGGGGTTTTAATACCCGTTGCGAGCATATCAATACGTGTTTTAATTGGCATAACCCACGCATTTGTAAGCCCAGGAAACTTAACCAAACCGTCGAGTTCTTTTTTAAGTTTTTCAAGAGTCATACCCTCGCGCCATTCGTCTTTTGGTTTTAACTGAATAAACGTCTCTATCATTGTAAGCGGCGCAGGATCTGTTGCAGTTTCTGCTCGCCCAACTTTACCAAATACTGTTTTAACCTCGGGCACTGTGGCAATTAGCTTGTCGGTTTGCTGTAATATTTCGCGCGCTTTACCTACCGATAAACCAGGATACGTTGTGGGCATATACATTAAGTCGCCCTCATCAAGTGGCGGAATAAATTCACTGCCTATTTTGTTTACCGGGTAAAAGCCAATAACAGAAACAACCACCGCGAGTACCAGTGTCATTTTTGGAAATTTAAGCACCCAGTTAAGTAGTGGTCGATACGCTGCGACGAGTAATCGGTTAACTGGATTTTTTTGCTCCGAAATGACTTTACCTCTAATAAAGTAACCCATTAATACCGGCACTAAGGTAATCGCAAGCCCAGCAGACGCTGCCATAGCATAGGTTTTAGTGTAAGCCAGTGGCGCAAACATACGTCCTTCTTGCGCTTCTAAAATAAATACCGGCATAAAGCTGACGGTAATAATTAATAAACTAAAAAATAATGCAGGACCCACTTCACTCGCCGATTTAGCCACAACTTCCCAGCGGTTTTCGTTGGTAAGGGGCGTTTTTTCCATATGCTTATGCATATTTTCAATCATGACGATAGCGCCATCGGTCATTGCGCCTATCGCTATTGCAATTCCTCCTAAAGACATAATATTGGCGTTAATCCCCTGCCAATACATAATTATAAATGCCGTTAAAATTCCAAGCGGTAACGTAATAATCGCCACCAGCGATGAGCGCACATGAAACAAAAACACCACACACACTAAGGCAACTACAATAAGCTCTTCAATTAGCTTACTTGTTAAATTATCTACCGCGTTATTTATTAAGTTGGAGCGATCGTACACAGGGACTATTTCAACGCCCTCTGGCAATCCCTTTTTAAGCGATTCTAATTTTGCTTTTACAAGCTCAATGGTTTTTTGTGCATTTTCGCCATAGCGCATAATAACAATGCCGCCGGTTACCTCGCCTTCACCATTCAGTTCTGCAATACCACGGCGCATTTGCGGTCCGACTCTAATATCGGCTACATCACGTAATTGCAGCGCAGTACCGTTGGCGTTTACACCAAGCGGAATAGCTTCCAAGTCGGCAACACTCTTAATGTAGCCTGTGCTTGTTACCATGTATTCTGCTTCAGCCATTTCAACTACTGAGGCGCCCATCTCTTGGTTGCCTTGTTGAATAGCGGTTTGAATGAGGCTAAGCGGAATACCATATGCGCGTAATTTATCGGGCTCTACATTGACTTGGTATTGCTTAACCATGCCACCAACAGCAGCCACTTCAGATACACCGGGCACAGTTTGTAGCTCAAACTTTAAAAACCAATCTTGTAAGCTTCGTAGCTGACTAATATCGTGTTTATTTGTTTTATCAATTAGTGCGTATAAGTAAATCCAACCTACGCCTGTTGCATCAGGGCCAAGCTCTGGCGTAGCGCTATCGGGTAATCTACTCGCTACTTGGCTTAGGTATTCTTGTACTCGGCTACGCGCCCAATACAAATCGGTTTTTTCGTCAAAAATAACGTAAACGTACGAGTCTCCAAAAAACGAAAAACCCCTTACAGTTTGTGCACCCGGCACAGAAAGCATTGCTGTGGTGAGCGGAAATGTAACTTGGTCTTGCACTACTTGCGGCGCTTGCCCCGGGTAAGTGGTTTTTATAATGACCTGAACATCAGATAAGTCAGGCAAGGCATCCACGGGAGTATTTTTTACAGCAAACAATCCTCCACCCAGTAAAATTAATGTAAGCAACAACACAAAAAAGCGATTGCTAACAGACCAGCGAATAATGGCAGTTATCATAATGGCTCCTAGTGAGAACTATGTTGCATAGTAGAATGATCAATCGGCTCTGCGTTTTGCGCTTTAGTAATTACAAATTCATCGTTAATAATGCTAAAAGTAAAATTAATATACTGGGCATTTTCAAACTGACTAATATCAATATCTGGCGCTAATACAAAGTCCATTGTGGCGGGTTCTCGATTCCATTTTTCAATGGCTTCTCGGCTAATATTAATAATGCGATTTTGTGTATCTATGGCATTAATAGTGCCGTTAACCGTGGCGTTTTGTGGCTGCATATCCATGTTCATATTTGAGTCTGAACCAGAATCCGAACTCATACCTGAGTTAATACTAGAACTAGGCATTTCCATTCGTTTAAAGTCGGAGCTTTTACTCGATTCAGAGTCTATTAAAAATTGCGCTGAAGTCACTACCGTGTCACCTGTCATTACACCTGACAAAATGACAGCTTCATTACTATTAATTTGCCCAACTTCAACTTCTACCGATTTAAAACGACCCTCACCTAATGCAATAACCACACGGTTTTGATGCTGCGTGCGAATTACCGCTTCTTTAGGGACTGTAAATTGCGCCTTACTCGCTTTAGCGTGAATGCTCACTTGTGCAAACATATTTGGTTTTAACCGATGATCTGCATTTTCAAACCTAAGCCTTACACGCAGAGTCCGGTTTTTAGCATCAAGCGCGGGGTAAATGTAATCAACCTTACCTTCCCACTTTTGATCTTTTAAGTAATCAAGCGTCATTGTAACGGGCAACCCAACACTCACTTGTTCTGATTGGCGCTCGAACACTTGTGCCTCTACCCAGATTTCATCAAGCTGGGCAATACTCATCATTGATGTGCCTGGTTTAACGTAAAAGCCTTCTCGTACTGTTAGCTCATCTACCACACCACTTTGCTTTGCGTAAAAAGTAATATTTTGCATTATCTTTTTATTTTTTTGTAAGCGCTCGATAAATCCATCAGACACATTTAACGACTCTAAACGCGCCTTTGCAGCGCGAATTAACACGGTATTATTACGATTAACTGCCAATAAAAGCTCTTCCTGTGCGTTCACCAATTGTGGTGAATACAATGTATATAAAGGCTCACCGGCTTTAACTTCTGCACCTTGTGCTTTAACATATAAACTTTCAATCCAGCCTTCTACACGCGGATGAATGTGAATAAGTTGGTCTTGGTTATATTGCACATAACCCACAGTATTTATATCGCTGTGAAGTGTTTTAAGCTGCACTTTGGCAGTTCTTACACCAAAGTTATTAACTACTGCAGGCGAAATAGTTACAGCACCTGGTCCATCCTGAGCCTTGCTAGCGTTTTCATACACAGGTACTAAATCCATTCCCATTGGCGAAAGCCCTGGCGCGTCACGCCTGTAATTACTATCCATAGGGGCTACCCAATATAAGGGCTGTTTGTCTGCGCTTTGTTGTTCATTCATTGCCGAGTTGCTAGGTAAAAACTGCATTACTAAGCTGCCTATTAACCCAAAGGCGCCTGCGCCAACTAAGGCGGCAACAAGTAACTTTAAATTAGTATTCATTGTGTAATTCTCCAGTTTGCTCGCTCATTACTTGGGGGTCTAAGCTACTTGCATAATAATTAAGGCGGGCGGTAATAATATGTTGATCTACTTGAATATTCAGTGCATCAATTTTGGCGTTAAGTTCACTAATGCGCGCGCGCATCACGTCAGAAAAATCCCCGTCGTCGCGTGTATAAGCATTTAGTGTTGCCTGAGATTGCTCTGACATTTGCGGTAATAACGTATTTTGATAAAGCGCATCGCGTTTTTGCAAACGAGCGAGTTGGCTAAACTCCTTAAAGTACATGCCTTTGAGTTTTTGAAGCGCCACCAGCTTTTGTGTTTTAGTAGCTTCTGCACTAGCAATAGCCGATTTAACCTGTTGATCTTGTCTGTTATCAGTAAACAATGGCAAATCAATACTAAACCCTACAGAGAGTAAATCAGCTCGCGACTCACCCATCGGGGTATCATCTCGGTAACCATAACCCACATTAACGCCCATCTGAGGTTTGTAGCTTTGCTTAGCGAGTGCAACTTCGGTTTGCTTTGCCGTTACGGTTTTATCTATCGCAATAATTGCGGGATGCGTCATAAGCAACTGTATTAGCTCATCAAATTCAAGGCTCGCAAAATCAACCAGCCCTGCGGTTTTAGTAAACTCAGTATTTAAAGGCTGCATAAGCATATCCATAGGTAACCACTGTGCTAAGCGGTTTTTAGCACTTTCAAATTGCTGCTCAAGCATAACCAGCTTATCTTCAAGACGGGTGAGTTCTAATTGCGCACGAATAATATCTTGCTGACGTGTTTTACCTAAGGTGCTTGCGTAGCTTGCTTCGGTAATGTCAATAAGTTGAGTAAATAGCCCTTTATCTAGCTCAATTAAAGCAATACTTCGCTGAGCACGATACGCGTTTAACCACGACTCAATCACAATTGCTTTTACTTGTGCTAAGCGATCGGCGCGCTGCCAAGGGTATTGTTGAGCAGACTGTGCTAATGCTTTTTGTCTAAGCGCTAAACTATTCCCTCGGCTAAACTTTTGGCTCAAATCAACTTTAAGCTGCGTCATCCCTTCTTGGTCAAACGCATAACCGTTAGTAGGTAAGTTGAGTAAGCCAACCGTTAAAACAGGATCGGGTAAGGTGCCTGCGGCAATGCTTTGCGCTATTGCAGCATCTTCTTGGTAGCCACTCGCTTTTAGCCATGGCTCATGCGTTAGCGCATAATTAAGCGCTTGCGTTAAGCTAAGCGTTTGCTCATTACTAGTTTGCTTTAGCATTTCGGTATTTAGGTTATTTTGCGCATTAACAGCTGTGCTAAATAACACAACACTACATAATACGACTTTAATACTTACAGCGTGGTTCATCACCTGCTCCATCTAAAAATAAAAGAAAATCTTAAATTAGGAAGCAAAAAAGGTGTTTAGGAGTTACCAATAAACGGGGTTATCGCAATTTTTACATACACCTATCCTGCTATTAAGCAGACATAGGAGGGCGATAGAGTGAACGAGGTATATTAATTTGTGTAGTAAATACACGTACATTTACTTTTTCAGATTCAAGTAAAGTAACGCTAAATAAAGTATCAACATTAAGCATTGAGTTAGCAGCGCAGCCACTCATAGGGCATTTACAGTCATTTTGTGGCGTACTTTCGTCGTCGCAACAATCCATCTGCATCATATTTTCAGACATGCTAGCGACAGCTGTTGCATCACTACTTTGTGTCATTGGCATTTGGGCATGCATTGCTGTTTTAGTTGGCATATGTGGCATTTCGCATACCATAGCTACAGACGCAACTGCCTGACCCACAAAAGTGAGCAGTAAAGTTATCATGAGTAAACTAGAGTAAAAACGTTGCAACATTATGCCTTTTAATAAACTTTAAAATGATTGTAAGGTAACCTAACGGCAACCACAAATACTTTAATTATGTAGACTGCGGTTTATCAGGTGTTTTAATTAAGTTACTCGCGATAATTGCAAATATACAATATGCGCTAAAATACCAAAACCCTTCACCAAATTGTGCATTCATAACAAGTAGCTCACCACTTTTACCATGGGCGTTACCTGCTAAGTAAGTCACTATTAATGCAATAACAAATACATCAACCATGCTCCACTTACTTAATGCACAAATAACCAGACCGAGCTTTTGCTTAAACCCATTCAAAGGTAGGCAACAATAAAGCAATTGTAATAGCAGCTTCAAGCTTGGAATAACAATAGAAAACAACCCCACTAAAGCGGCTACAAATAAATTATTATTGCTAGCAAGCTCTTTAACTGTGCCTAAAATACTTTGTGTTTTGTTATAGGCGCTAATCTCACCTTCTAACTTATCAAGCCCTAGCATGTTCGAGAACATCATTAGCATACTGCGAGTTCGACCATCGCCCTCTTCAGCCAGCATTTCAATACCCGCTTGCGCTAGTTTTGATTTATCTATGTTGCCCTCTATTGTTAATACTGGTTTTGTAATACCAGGAAACAATAAACAAAGAGCAACCACTACACTTATAACCGACAACCAATTACGCATATTTATTCTGCTATTGCCTCAATAATGTCGTCACTGTATAAAACAGCATCCAGTAAAAAATTAAATATATCGCCAATGTGTAGCTCTGAGTTTATGTTGGCCAAATGGACCATAGCTTCATCTACATTATCTAATTCAAATTCTTTTATAAGCGATAAACACTCACCTAAAGTGCCTTTTTCAAGTAGCAAAGCATCTGATATTGCAGCATCTAAGGTAAACTCTTTAACTATGTCTTTTAAATCAGCATCTAAAATAGCATCAAGCACCGAGAACAAACCCACTAGATACCCTTGCTCGGTCAGCTCTTTATTATTTTGCTCTAAAGTAAGCGACATAAATTGAGCCCGCGTTAAAGCAAGCTTAGTTAATTCGGTTGGTTTTTCGACCCCCAACTCACTAATTGCTAATACGCGAACAAATTGCCTTATTGTGTCTTCACCTAAATAAATAACCGCTTGTGAAATAGAAGTAATAACTAAATTTGCTTTGCCTGAACGCGCGTTAGCCAGCTTTAAAACCCTGGCTGTTATAGCTACATCTCTGGCCACTCGTTGATGAACTTCTTTAAAGCAAAGTTTTTGTTTTGCTGTAAAACGCAATAGATCAAAAACAGTTAACTTTGAAGGCTCTACACCTTTATACGTAATCATTTCTGGGCGAGAAAAAAAGAACCCCTGAAATAAATCACAGCCTGCCAATTTTAATATATTAAATTGTTCATGCGTCTCTATTCGTTCAACAATTATTTTTGCATGTGGATTTGCGCGTTTTATTTTTTTAATGCGCATATTGGTTTTAATAACCGGATCATCTATCTCAATTTTTATGTAATCAACATGTGCTAATAGTGGCTCCCATTTTGGATCGCCATCGTAATCATCAAGTGCAAAAACATACCCTTCTTTTTTAAGTTCTTGCACACGCTCAGCAACCGCAGGAATATTGCCCGTACGCTCTACTATTTCAATAACACTATTTTCTGGCAATAAAAGTTTGGGAAAGTTATCGAGAATAGTTTCTGATGACAAGTTTATAAAAGCTAAATGATGCGCGGTAAGTCTATCTAAACCTACCAACATTAATGCATTAAAAAACAGGCGGCTTGTCGCATGCACATCAGAAGTGCCCACAGGAAACGCATTGTTGGCTGAGTCTCGATAAAGCAGTTCGTACGAGAAAACATTCTGGTCTATATCAAAAATAGGTTGCCGCGCGACAAACTGAGTTATTTTTTGTACCTCATCAGGTATGTTATTTAATTTCACTTGGCTCTAAACCTATAAATAAGAGATGGCAAAACAGCCAATAATATGTGTACTTTAATGCAACTCGCATAAGATAAACATAGTCGTCATTGCAAAAATGTTAAAATTACATAACACTAATATAAAAATATTAATATAAAAGGTGGAGATTTGGCTAATTTTATTCGGTTATTAGTACTGAGCCCTCTGCTATTTGTATTTTTTAGCTATGCCAGCATTAACCCTACTCCCCTCAAATACAATGTTAGCGCGTCAGGTAGTCATTATCCATATTATACAAATGATCCAGAAAAGCCTGGTGTATTACCC
The DNA here is from genome assembly GCF_000497875.1 of Pseudoalteromonas sp. S8-8. Lineage (NCBI taxonomy): Bacteria > Pseudomonadati > Pseudomonadota > Gammaproteobacteria > Alteromonadales > Pseudoalteromonadaceae > Pseudoalteromonas > Pseudoalteromonas sp. S8-8. The sequence continues at coordinate 75,361 of NZ_AUTR01000035.1, read as the reverse complement.
GAAATTATTGAAAAAGCACTCGATGATACAAATATTGCAGCTTCTCATATCGACCTACCCACAAAGCGTATTACCAAATATTTACAAGATGAAATAATCGATTTTGATGTTATTTCATTAGAATGGCTCCCAAAGGATGAGAGAAATGACTCTCGTTATGTTTTTTCAGAGCCCCTTATTTATGCCACAGAAATGATTGTTACCTTGCCTCAAAATGCCCAGAACTGGCAAAACGCTGATAGCTTAAAGGGCAAAAATATAGGAACAGTACTAGGTTACTATTACTTTAATGACAACACCTTTGAGCGTGTTGACTTTCCATCCGAGAAAGAACTTATGACCGCTCTATCAAGAAACCGTGTAGAAGCAGCACTAATAGGTAAGTTAACTGCGCTCTATTGGGCAAAGCAGTTAGGGATAAACATTGCCTTTGGCGCACAGCATTCCCATGGTTTTTTAAGAATTCGTTTATTGAGCAAACATAAAGGGTTATTGCCCCAAATAAACCTAGCAATTAAAAACCTTCACGCTCAAGGATATATAAAAAGTATTGAAGATAAGTATATGAGTAATATACCCACACAAAATTAAGGGACTAATGGCGCAGAGCTCGTGTTTTGGAGTACAATAGCAGTAAATGTTAACTCGACCAGAATCAGAAAGAGCCCCATGAGTATTGAAAAAGCCTTAATCGAACGTAGTAATAATCAATGTGAATTGTGTGCAGCCACCGAGAACTTATCTGTTTATGAAGTACCACCGGTAACTGAAACCCACTCAGATAAATGTATTTACACGTGTCAAACATGTAAAGATCAAATCGAGAATAACAGCGAAATAACGCCTACACATTGGCACTGTTTAAACGATAGCATGTGGAGCCAAACTCCTGCAGTACAAGTTGTAGCTTACAGAATGCTTTCGCGTTTAGCGCCTGATAATGGCTGGGCACAAGATGCGCTAGACATGATTTACCTTGAAGAAGATACGCTAACGTGGGCTAAAAAAGCACTTGCTGAAGATGACGATTTAAAGCATGTAGATAGCAACGGTGTAGTACTTCAAGCAGGCGATACTGTTACCCTAATTAAAGACTTAGACGTTAAAGGTAGTAGCCTTACAGCTAAACGTGGAACAGCTGTTCGTAATATTGGCCTAACCAGCAACCCTGAACATATTGAAGGGCGAGTTGACGGCCAGCGCATTGTTATTTTAACTAAGTTTGTTAAAAAATAATCGTTTGTTTTTAATTATTAAAGGCGCTAATGCGCCTTTTTTTATGTTTAAAATAAGTTAAGGAATGATTAAGTAACTAGGTAATACACTAAGGACATAATATTGAGTAAGGATAACCAACATGGAAAAGCATCAAGCAGTATCTTCGCGTAAAAAGGCAGTTGCAGGGATTGGCTTATTGGCGCTTAGCGCTTTTGCAGTAACTGTCTGCGGTGAGCAAACTAAATCGACTGAAAACACAGAAATTGCAGAAGCAATAACCAGCCTAACTATCCAAGCTAGCTACAAAGATCGCAGTATGCTTCGCCCTGGCTCGCAATTAATAGTTACGCTTTCCAATGTATCTAAAATGGATGTAAAAGCCGATATAATCACACAAGAAGTGATTGATGTAACCCAAGCCCCGCCATTTACCGTTGAGCTAATTTATGATGCCAGCAAAATTAGCGATAAACATCGCTATAGCCTAAGCGCCAGAATTATAAATAAAGACAAAGTGCTTTACACAAGTACAACAAATCATGACCCGTTTGCAGAATCACAGTTAACTACCCCCTATAAAATTGAGCTTTCAAAAGTGTCGACTCAAAAACCCGATGTAACACTCACAAATACTTACTGGAAAGCAATAACAATAAATGCTCAAACTGTGAATGTTACAACTAAAGAACCATTCATTCAGTTCAATAAAGACCACCGCGTTAATGGCTTTTTAGGCTGTAATAATTTTAGCGGAAGCTATAGTACCGAGCAGCAAACAATTACACTTAGTCAGCTAGCAAGTACAAAAAAGATGTGCTCGGATAATATGAGCCAAGAAGCGGCTATGTCTGACGTACTTAGCAAAACTTCAAAGTGGGAAATAACAGGTGAATCACTAAAACTTAAAAACAGTCGCGGTAATACACTTGCTACTTTTAGTGCGGTTTATTTTAATTAATATTTAGCTCCCTTATATAAATATTACCTAACACATTCGTATTGATTTTAAATAAAATGCCCAGCAAAGCTGGGCATTTTATTATTCGTTATAAGCGCTATTTAAAGTTACTCATCAACGAGTTGTTCACTTCTGTAAAAACCACTTGGCTCACTTAACAAACTAACAAGTTCAGGCATTATTGCATCCATTGTTTGCTTTAGCTTCCATGGAGGATTAATTACAATCATGCCCGATGCTGTCATACCGTGTACATCAGTATCGGCTTCAGTGCCTAATTCAAATAACTGAATGTTGCGCATTCCTGAATCAATTAAGCCCTGCTCCATATTATCAATGCGTTCTCTATCAACAACCGGATACCAAATCATGTAAGTACCTGTAGCAAAGCGCTGATGAGCTTTAACTAAGGTTTTTACAACCGTTTCGTAGTCATCTTTAATTTCGTATGGAGGATCAATTAATACACACGCTCTGCGAGATGCTGGTGGTAACAAACCAACTAAGCCTGCAAAACCATCCTCTCCACGTACACGAATAGATCGCTTACCTTGCATGTTTTCTTCAAGTAATAATAAATCGCGCGGGTGCAGTTCAAAAAACCAACCCTTATCTTGGCGGCGTAAGTAGTGCTCTGCAATTTTTGGTGAACCTGGATAAAACGCAAGTTCGTCAGTGTCGTTAAATGACTTAATTAATTCAATGTATTCATTAAGCTCAGCATGCTCACTTTTATGATGCCAAAGTTTTTCAATACCATCTTGATACTCTTGCGTTTTTTGCGCATCGGCAGCTGCAAGTTCAAAAAAGCCAGCACCTGAATGTGTGTCTATATAATCAAGCGGTTTATCTTTAATTGTTTGATAATTTAGCACTTGTGCCAGTACTAAGTGTTTAAGTACATCGGCAGGATTACCCGCATGAAATGAGTGTCTGTAACTAAGCATTATTTATTTTCGCCATACGCAATTTAATATCGTAAGTGAACCATAAGCACTAGGCTTTGGCAACTTACACCAAGATAAGAGAGTGTTTAAGTGAACCATTTCTGAATGAAAAAGCCCATATGCTGAATTATCCCTTAACGCAAAAGAAAAATCAGCTAAAACCACCGTAAATGCTGGCAAATCAACACACTTTGCTTTACATTTGCATGACATTAATTACAGTTATATGAGCGCCTTTATGAATAACACTACTCTTCAACAACTCGAACAACTGATCGATTCTTTAATCGAACGTAATAACCAATTACAAACAGATGTTGTTACTTTAAAAGAACAGAACACTAAACTAAGCGATGACAACGAATTGCTACAACTTGAAGCTTTAGAAAATGAAGAAAAGCAAAAAGATGCCAGCACTACTTTATCTGGTCTTCTTGATAAGTTACAAAGCGCACAACAGGCTAGCTAATGTCTGAGCTGCAAAACCAGCGGGTCACTGTTGAGTTGCTAGGTAAAGAGCAGCAATTTGCTTGCCCTGAAGGGCAGGAAGATGCATTAATAGCAGCAGCTAAAAATCTAAATGACTTAGTTGAGCAAATGAAGCAACGCTCAACCGTTAGAAACGATCAAAAAGCCCTACTAATGGCAGCATTAAACTTAAGCCACGAATTGCTAGAAGCAAAAACACAGGCTACAGTTGAGCAACAGCATCAAGACCAAATGATTGATAAACTCAGTCAGCATTTGGCAAATGACCCCAAACACCAAAAATAAAAAGCGCATACTGCGCTTTTTGTTTATTATTAAAGTAATTAAACATCAGCGTAGAGATAATAAATGAAGTTAAAACTTTCAAACATAGCCTCTTCATGTAAGCACTTACTATTAGCATGCACTTTATTATCAATAGTACCTAGCACCTATGCTGCCGTCACTTGGAATACAATAAACCCTCATATTCAGTTTTTAAAGCAACAAGACAAGCTTCGCTTTTACGACTCTAACCAAGTGTTAATTGAAGGCGAGAAATGTGCCCTACTTGTTGATACGAGCGCCAATTTTGCTGCAGTTGAACAACTTGCTGAAGATTTAAAGAACCGCCTTAAAACACCCTTATGCTATTTAGTGGCTACCCACTACCATGACGATCACTTGCTAGGTATGGCGGTTATGCAAAATTTTTATCCTGATGCCAAGCTCATTGTTCATCAGCAGGTAAATAAAAATTTTAACCTTTATCAAACAGCATATACCGACAAGCTAGACACGTATGAAAAGAGCATTGAGCTGAGCTACCAACGATTAGCGAATGTGCCCAAAGAAGAGCAAGCTAAATGGCGAAATAAGTTAGAGCTTGCAAAAAAACGACTTTTTCGCTGGCAAGAATATCAACTTGGCGAACCAAAAATAATAATCGATAATCATAAAACTATCGACCTTGGTGGTTTTGAGATAACCATTGAGCCGCAGCAAGCCCATACTAACGGTGATTTAACTATTACTACTAATAATGGCAGTGTGCTGATTGGTGGCGATATCGTTGACTGGCTTCCTTACCCTGGACACGGTGAACTTAAAAGTTGGCAAACGTTGCTTAAGCAATATATTAACGACGAAAAGCTCACTATTATTTTACCTGGGCACGGCGGTACATTAACAAAAGAGCAGCTGAAACAGCCTCTATCATTTTTAACAGCCATAACAGAGCACGTTAAAAACAATAAAGATCAAAGTATTGAGCAGTTAATGCTGTCGTTTCCTGAATCAGTTATTGAGCCTTATAAACAAGAAGCGCTTAATATAAAATCGAGCAACTTCTTTTTACAAGCTGGCCTAAATCGCGCAAAAAGCGCAGAATAACTCAACACAACGGATTGTGTTAAAATAATAAAAGGAATTCACAAAAGTGATCACTATGCGCAGTTTGGTTTTATGTTGTTTGGGTATTTTGTTATTTGGTTGTCAATCAACGGAGCAAGAACCACAAGAAGCTCCACAAATATTTACTCATTTTGAGCCTGACTATACTTATGATATTGATGATGAAGTAGCTCAAACGCCCCAAGTTAGTGAGCACGTTACGCCACTTCAATTCAAAAAAACAATCGTAAAAAAGCGCCCACCAAAAACCACCGATCTGTGGGTGCATATAGCCAACAATCTACACTTTACGGTTTATCAAAATCGCGCGTTAAAAAAGCGTATCAGCTGGTACGCAAAGCAACCTAACTACTTACAAACTGTGAGTAAACGCGCAGCGCCTTACCTGTATCATATCGTAAAAAAAATTGAGCAAAAGCAACTACCTATGGAGCTCGCTTTACTACCATTTGTAGAAAGCGATTTTAGACCAACGATAGCCTCATCACAGCAAGCTGTTGGTGTTTGGCAGTTAGTTGGCGCAACAGCGCATCACTTTGGAGTTAAGTCAGACCAATGGTACGACGGTCGCCAAGACGTACTTGCTTCAACCGATGCTGCACTTGATTACTTAAGCTACTTACATAAACGCTTTGATGGTAATTGGCTACATGCTTTGGCTGCTTATAACAGTGGTGAGGGCCGCGTTAAACGCGCAATCGAAAAAAACAAAAAACGCGGTAAAAGCACCGATTACTGGTCACTCAGTCTGCCAAAAGAAACCGCCGACTACGTACCCAAGTTACTCGCTTTAAGCTATTTAGTTAAGCACCCACAAAAGGGCATTAAACGCCCAAAGCTTGCATATAAGCCATTTACAACACAGATGAATATAGGCCAGCAGTTCGACTTTTCAGTCATCGCTAAGCTCTCTGGTATAGGTTCAAAGCAGTTACACGCGATTAATCAGGGATATTTAAAAAATCAAAGCTCACCTAACGGGCCGCATACTTTACTGCTGCCTATAGGGCAAGAGGCCTTATTAAAAAGTCAGTTTTTTAAATCAAACTTTGCTGGAGAGTACATCGTTAAACAAAACGACACGCTATACGGCATCGCTAAACGTTTTAGTATGTCGGTAAAAGCTTTAAAACAACTTAATAACAAAAATAATAATTTAATAGGCGTTGGAGAAAAGTTATTAGTTGGACAACCTAAAACCCTGCCAAGCACATTAACTGTTGATTACAAAATCAGCCCTTATTTAGAACACCAAGAGATTGCGATTCCCACCATTGAAATAGATTATGAAGTTAAGTCGGGCGATAGCCTTTGGAGTATAAGTCAGCTTTACGATGTACCTCATAGCGACTTGGCAAAATGGAACAAACTCTCTGCATCAAGTATTTTAAAGCCTGGCACTCAATTAGTACTGTTTATACCACAGGCTGAAAAGCAAAAAGCAGCCCCAACAAAAAAAGATTTTCTGCTAAATTTACAAAAAACACTAAATCAGCCACGTTAAGTTTATAAACAAGTATATTTCGCGTAAAATTGCGCCCTAACATAGTTATTATTTGAAGAGACAAGCATGCAAATTAGCAAAAATTCAGCAGTTGAATTTCATTACACCCTTAGCGAAGCGGGCGAGCAAATTGAAAGTAGCACAAACGAAGCGCCACTGACTTACATTCATGGCAGCGAAGGCATGCTTCCTGGTTTAGAAAAAGCACTTGAAGGCAAAGAAGCTGGCGAAAAATTTAGTGTAACTCTAGAGCCAAGTGAATCATACGGCGAGCGTGTTGATGACTTAATTCAACGTATTCCGCTTAAGCACCTACAAGGCGACGTTAAAGTATGGAAACCTGGTATGACAGCAATGGTTAGCTCTAACCAAGGTCGTCATCAGGTTACTATAGTTAAGGTTGGTCGTTTTAACGCAGATTGTGATTTAAACCACCCATTTGCTGGTAAAACGCTAACGTTTGACGTTGAAGTTATATCAGTACGTGAAGCAACAAGTGAAGAAGTTTCTCACGGACACGTGCACGCTGAAGGCGGCTGTGGTCACTCTCACTAGTTAGCAATAAAGGAAGTAAGTATGTCTAAAGTTGCAGTTGTTACAGGTGGTACAAAAGGTATTGGCTTAGCCGTAGTAAAGCGTTTGCTAAACAATGGCTATGAAGTACATAACCTTGATATAGAGCTGAGCGAAATCGGTATATTTCATCAGTGTGATGTAAGTGATGTATCGGCGGTACAAAGCTGTATCAACGCTATCTGTGAACAAAGCAAACGTATTGATGTACTTGTTTCTAATGCTGGAAAACACTTAAGCGCAAATATAGAAAGCACCGACGAGCAAACTCTCGATGCACTTTTTGCGCTTAATGTTAAAGGCGCTTATGCCGCAATACAAAGCGTATTGCCAAGCATGAAAGCGCAAAATGGCGGCGCTATTATATTAGTCGCTTCCGATCAGGCAATTATAGGTAAACAAAACTCTTTTGCGTATAACCTAACAAAACATGCCCTTGCCTCAATGGCTAAAACAACAGCGCTTGATTACGCGGGTTTTAATATTAGAGCAAATGCGGTATGCCCTGGCACAATAGAAACCCCGCTATTTCATAACGCGATAGATGCGTACTGCGCAAAAAGTGGCGCAAACAAAGCTGAAATAGTTGCCGAGGAAGCAAGTCTGCAACCGCTTAACCGATTAGGTCAAGCCGACGAGGTTGCCGCCCTTGTGGGCTTTTTAGCAAGCGACGATGCCAGCTTTATTACTGGCAGCCTACAAAGTATTGATGGTGGTTACACAGCGCAATGAGCATGCAAATTATTGACCCTCATGTGCATTTTTTTAATCTTGCCGAGGGGCAATATACTTGGCTACAAGGCGAAAACCCGCCAGCATGGCCTAACCTAGAAAAAATTAAACAACCAATAAGTGCAGAGCAACTTGTTAAAAGTACTGATTTTGAACTTGCGGGTATTGTGCACATTGAGGCTGGGTTTGATAACACCTCCCCTATTAACGAGCTAAACTGGCTAGACTCGCATTTAAAAGGTATTCCATTTAAAGCCATTAGTTACAACCAAATTGACGCATCGGCTGATCAGTTTATAAACTCGTTAGAAGCTTTAGCTCATCTGAGTTTGTGTGGCATTAGAGATATAACCGAAGGTACTGACGCAAAGCGTTTATTAGATGCTAATAGTTTTAAAAACCTAACAATATTATCAGATACCCAACTGCATTTTGAAGCTCAATTTGATATTGAAAATAGCGAAATAACCAAACAAATAGCTTACTACGCTAAGCAGCTACCGCAGCTTCAAATTATAATTAATCATGCAGGACTGCCAAGTAATTTAAATGATTGGCGACAAGGTGTTGAGTTACTTGCTCAGCATGACAACATAGCAATTAAATTCTCTGGTTTTGAATTACTACAACTCACCAGCGAGCAACAAGCAGCGTGTTTTAGTTTTCTTTTTAATCACTTTGGCCAGCAGCGTATTATGTTTGCTAGCAACTTCCCTGTGTGCCAAATAAATACAAGCTACAACAATCTATGGCACTGCCATAAGGCGTTATGCTCAAACGATAAGACATGGCATGACCTTAGCTATACAAACGCTAAGCACTACTACCAAGTGTAAGTAAAACTAGTTATATTAAACTCTCTTTTTATGATAATACGGCCAATTTATGAAAATGTACTTTTTACTAATCGTTGTATTTTCAGCGCTTCTTCTCAATGGCTGCATATCTCAAAACCCAGACCCGACACCTAAGCTGCAACATGCCCTACTGGCAAAGCCAAATAAAACAGCCGTTAGCAAAGCAATTAAAACACTTGTACATATGCAAGAGACTCAATTAGCTGATGATGTATTTACTACCAGCGGCACAGTAACCCTTAGCAATGTAGATGGTAATAATATTATCGACACGCAAAGTCGCAATACACCCGATCAGTTTGAATTGATGATTAAAGGTAATCAGTGCTACATACGCCATCTCGATAGCAAAGCAACTATTGAACTTAAAGACGTGGAATGTAAAGTCAACGAGTTATAACAAGCTTTACCTCCCCCCGAACAAGTAAAAGCCGGTAAGTGACTAATCACTTACCGGCTTTTTAATGCATGACCTAAAGTTAGCTTAAAAGGCTATTATTTTATTTCTACGCGTTGAGAACGCATAACAATCTCATCGTTTAATTCAATACCTAACCCAGGCTCTTCTGATACTTCAAAGAAACCATTTTTAGGTTGTGGGTCTTGTAAACATAACTCGCGGTTCCACTTTTTAATCGCATAAGTATGGTGCTCATGAATCAAAAAGTTAGGGATAGCCGTTTCTAAGTGCAGTGATGCTGCCGTTGCAACAGGCCCGCCACATACGTGAGCTTGAATACGCACATCAAAAATATCAGCGTAATCACACACTTTTTTGGTTTCGGTAAAACCACCACATAAACCAATATCAGGTTGTAGAACATCAATACTTTGATCTTCTAAGTACGGGCGCACACCCCAGCGATTATACAAACGTTCACCACCAGCAATTGGCACATTAACTTTATCTGCTACTTTTGCATGTAATGAATGGTTTAAATAGTTAACTGGCTCTTCAAAGTACATACAGTCAAATTCTTCTGCAATTTCACCCAACTGAATGGCGGTTGTCACGCCCGGTAAACTGTGGCATTCAAAAATAATGTCTACTTCGTCGCCTACGGCTTCGCGAATAGCTTGCATGCGTGCACGGTATAGCTTCATTTCAGTGCGTGAGATTATTTTTGTACGGTCGTAATAAGTATTGCCGTCTTTATCGTACTGAATTGGATCTACTTTTACTGCATCGTAACCTTCGGCCATCGCCTTTAAAGCCGCTTCTGCATATTCTTGCGGTTGTACTAGCGCTTTAAATTCGCTATCCCAGTCAAACTGTAATTGCGAAGCGTACGTACGTAGTTTGTCGTTAACCTTACCGCCTAATAATTGATATACAGGCAAACCAAGCGCTTTACCTTTTATATCCCAAAGTGCGGTATCAATTGCGCTCATTGCAGCATATACAACAGGTCCGCCACCTAAACCCCAAAAGCTCTCACGTAACATACGTGACCATAGTTTTTCTGTTTGAAATGGGTCGTGGCCGATTAAAAAGGCGTCGGCCATTTCTTTAATCATAGCCGCTGCAGCACTGTGACCTAAATCGTATGCAAGGCCCGCTTCGCCAACACCACTAATACCTTCGTCAGTATGAATACGTACAAACACAGGTGTCCACGAAGGTCTATCAGGACAGTGAATATCAAATACTTCAACGCGATTTACTTTCATTAAAATTCCTTATTAACCGCTATGGGTTATTTTGCAAAACTAGGGTCAAGTCGATACGCTTTACGTAACATCGCAGGCCACGCAAGTTGCCCGCCAGTGCTGCCACTGTGTACTACGTTTGCTTGATTATAAATATTGTCGATTATAGGTTGCGGTACTTCAATCACCTCTTGCGAGCTTGATTGTAGTGCTAATTGAATTTCACACGCTCGCTGTAAATCATAAAAGCGCATAAACGCATCGCCTACCGTTGGGCCTACTGTTAAGCCACCATGATTTACCAATAACATATGGCTAGTGTTGCCTAAATCATCTTGCAGCACTTTTCGCTCGTCGTCGTTTACTGCAAGCCCTTCGTAGCCATGATAAGAAAGCGATGGCAGTGAAAACATTGAATACTGGCTAAGCGGTAATAAACCATTTTTTTGTGTAGCTACAGCGATTGTTTCTTTAGTATGAAGGTGAATAACACAATGAGCGTCTTCGCGTACCTCATGAATCGCACTGTGAATAGTAAAGCCAGCTGGATTAATACTAAATGGCGTATCGTCAATAATATTACCGTCTAAGTCGACCTTTACTAAATTAGACGCAGTTACTTCATCAAAGGTTAAACCAAAGGCATTCACTAAGTAATGATCGGTGCCAGGCAAACGTGCTGATAAATGCGTATAGATTAAATCCCCCCAACGAAAGTGCTCTACCAGTCTATAACACGCGGCTAAATCAACACGCAGTTGCCACTCTTGTGCCGATACTTTATTTTTTAAATCGAGTTGGGGTAAATCAAACATAATAAGCCTTTTAAAAACGTACATTATTAACCTGTACGAACAGATGTTTAGAAGTCTAAAGCAGTCTCTATTTTATAGCAAACACCAAACAAAACAGCCACACTATTGTGTGGCTGTTTGTAAAATTAAAATACCAATTGCATTAAAATGGTATAGCTGCGTAAATTATTTTACGTTAGCTAGGTAATCTGCGATTGCTTCAAACTCTTCATCAGTTACCGTTGCAACCATTGCTTTCATAGCCATGGTCATACCGTTATTACGTGCACCTGATTTGATGTCTTTCATTTGCGCTACTAAATAGTCTTTGTTTTGACCGTTTAGTTTAGGGTACATACCCATAATTGGTGCTTTACCTTCAGCGCCATGACAAGTTTGACAATTTTTAGCGGTATAAAGTGCAGCGCCATCGGCAGCAGCTGCATTAAACGAGAAGCTTGCGGCTAAAGTAATGCCCGCGCCTAATAGTAGTGTTTTCATCTTGCTCATTGTATTTACTCTTCTTTTTTGACGGTTAGAAAAACTGTTCTATTGATTGTAGTAAACAATCAAATAAAAAGCATACGTACGAAACGACGCTAGACGATCAACTTAACCAAAAACCGCTAACTCGTTTCTGTCTCACTTTTATATACTTTATCAAATAAAAATGAGCTTACCCTTAATGGACTATTACCACACTATATCATCTGGTACTTCAAAGTCTGCGTACGGGTCATCTTCATCTTTTGGTTTGTTTTCTGGCTCTACATGAAAAACAATATACTTTTCGTCAACTTCGGCCACTTTGCGTGCTGGTTCGTCGTCTAATACGTAAAATTGCCCTTCTAGTACACAAATAGCTAAACGACCGCCCGATAACGCTTTTTGCGTTTTCTCGTTCACGTCGATATTTTTTACTTTGTTTTGATAAGTAAAATTAAATGTGCGCTCACCACGAATAGCGTCTTGGTTGTGGTGCTCTAAAATTTGTTTAACACGCGCTTCTTGCTCGCGCTGCTTTAAACTCACTTGGCGTGTTTGGTTAAGCTCTTCAGCTTTTTTTTGCTGTTCTAGCTTGGTTTGTTGAATATGCTTTTGCAGATCACTTGGGTTGCTAGTAGCCCCTTTCTTTTGCTTTTTTTGTTGCTTACGCTTTTCTGATTTAGCAACTTTAGCATTATGCGATGTTGTTAATCCTGCTTGAAGCAATTGGTCTTGTAATGAACCCATGGCTTTGTTCCACTAAAAACTAATATTATCGCTATTTTAATCACCAACGAGTTCAAATAACAGCGCTATCGACATTAATCTAGCAAACTAGTTAAAACAAACCATGATATAGCGCAATGACTATGGTTTTAATTATGAATTAAAAGCAATTTTTAATACAATACCACGCAATCAATCAGCAAATGCACGAGCCATATAATGCGTTTACCTCATCTACTCGTTTGCTCGGTATTTATATTTTTTGTGCTTTATGCACCCCAACCCCTACTTAGCCTTTTTGCGAGCGAATTTAATGTAGCACCTGCGGTAGCTGGCAGCTTAATGACTGCAACTATGCTGCCCTTAGCCATTGCCCCGCTCGTTTATGGTTTATTTTTAGCAAAAATAAATCCACTACTTATATTACGTATTGCAATGGTGCTTTTAGGCCTTAGCTGCTTACTTTTTATTTATGTACCTAGCTTTGAGCTTTTATTATTAGTCAGATTTTTACAAGGTTTAACGCTCCCCGCAGCTTTAACAGCAATGACTAGCTATATAGGTATGAGCTATAGCGCTGATACACTTCAAAAAAACATGACCCTATATATTGGTAGCAGTATAGTTGGTGGTTACTTTGGTCGTGTGCTCGCAGCTTTGTTTAGCGACTTATGGAATTGGCAGAGCTTTTATTACGTAATTGCTTTTATGCTTATTTGCTTAGCTTTGACAATTAAGCATTCTCGCTTTACAAACCCAGCTACACCGTCGCAGCTCTCCCCTCTGGATTACATTAAACAACTTAAAGAAGGCGCTATCCTTAAAGTGTACGGTGCCGTCTTTTGTATGTTTTTTTGTTTTGCTGCATTACTTAATTACTTACCGTTTATATTACAAAACACGTTTTTAATTACCAATACTCGTGACATAGGTTTAGTTTACAGTGGTTATTTAGTTGGGGCCCTCGCCTCTATTGCTGCACCTTGGTTGCTTAAAAAAGTCCCTTCGCCTTGGCATTTATTAACTGCGGTATTTAGTTTTTATAGTGTGAGTATTATTTTATTAATGAGCCACCAGCTTAGCTTATTTTTAATCGCATTTACTTTGTTTTGTGGTGCTATGTTTGTGATTCATTCAACTGCCGCACCGCTCGTTAATAAAATAAGTAAAGCCCCGCCAAGCGTAACCAATGGCGGATATGTATCGTTTTATTACAGTGGTGGGGCATTGGGGTCGTTATTACCCGGTGTGGTATACCAACATCATGGGCAAACAGCGTTTATGTTTACGCTGCTTGCGGTTTGTTTATGTGGTTTATCGTTAATTATGTGGGCTTATTTTGAGGGTAAAAATACAACGCGCGGTTGATGCTTTGTGTGATTAAAAAATGTTTCTAAATCAGCTTTACTAAGCAACCATGTTTGGGTGTTTTCAAACGGATGACAATGAAACAAATCACCACCCCAAATATCTTGGTCAACCCATAAGCTCACTTCGTTTTGCTTATCATTTAAAAGAGCCAACATAGATACACACCCAGGAGCCACTTTTAAATACGTTGCTAAGCGTTCACTCGATGCAAATCCTAAACGCGAAAGCCCTTGTTGCTTTGATAGTGCCTTTAAATCGAGTTGCTTATTGTGCGCTGTAATAACTAAAAAGTGTCGCTTGCCTTCGTTATCGCGTAAAAACAGGTTTTTAAGACGAGTACCTGGGCGCTCAATCATAAACTCATCAGCCGCTAAGCTAGTATGTAGCGGCGGATGTTCTATTGCATCGTAAGTAATATCTAGGTCCGCTAAAAGCTCTGCTAACTTAGTTTTATCAGGCAACATATTACAAACAACGCCCTCTTAGCTGTACACTCAAATCTCGCCATAAAACATCATTAACTTCATGTTTGTTATCGCAGTATTTACGCTCTTTTAGCTCTTGATTTAATAATTCAACTGCTTGGTCTTCTAGCTGTAACTTCAGAATGCTCGATTCTTCAAAATGCTCTTTCTCTATATACTGCTTAACCTCACCACGGCTTGGTCTATTGTTAGGACCACGGTCTAGGTTAAAGTTTTCACGATGCTTAGCTTTTACCGAAACAACATAAGCAAAAAGCTTATTGCCTTGCTCATCTTGCTTTTCGTGAAACTGTTTATTATTTATTTCAAAAGGCGGATCGTCATTCGAGGCACAGCCAGCGAGTAAAACCATAAGCGCTAGAACACATTTTTTCATTGTTTTTTATCGTTTTAGTTTTGAATTAAGCCGAGTCTAACAAAAATTGACGTAAACAGTGAAAATTTACGAAAAAATACTTGACCAATTTTATAAAAAAACTTAAAGTTCGTCCCGCTTGGAACTCAGCAGTCAAGCAGTTACATTATATGTAACTTAGGAATGTGGGGCTATAGCTCAGCTGGGAGAGCGCCTGCCTTGCACGCAGGAGGTCAGCAGTTCGATCCTGCTTAGCTCCACCACTTTCCTACTCCTTTTCAAATTCGCTCTACTCTTCTATTTTTCCATTGTTTTTATTATTTTTTGACACCCTACTATTCTAATTTTTCATTCTATATAATTTTAAATTTATCCATTCAACTTGTGTCTTTACAAGTTTTTAGCTATACATAATGTCACACATTAGTACTTTAGGCTTAACATGGACATACCTAAGCGTTCAACGCTAAAAAAGCTAGCTGCAATAGGTTTAACAGCTGGTGCAATAACACATGCGCCTTATGTTTTTGCCCGAAAAAAAGTCATATTAAGAGTACTTGGTACGCATGTAACACTCCAAGAGGCTATTCGCAAGCAAGCGATGAGTGACTTAGGTATTAATATAGAATTTACTCCCGCAGGCAGCGCTGCTGTTTTGCAAAAGGCATCAATGGACCCAAGCTCCTTTGATTTATACGAACAATGGTCAAACAGCATTAATGTGCTTTGGGATGCAGGTTCTATACAGCCAATAGAAAAAAAACGACTCACCTACTTTAACGAGATAAATCCACTTACTAAAACGGGAAAACTAACCGAAACTGCAAGTATTGGTGCAGGTGATGCTCCCTATAAATTATTAAATGTTCAACCCGATGGCACATTAAGCTCACAAGAAAGCGATCATATTAGCTTTTTACCTTATGTGCATAATGTTGACTCTTTTGGTTACAACACCGATTTTATTAAGCCCGGTATAGCATACGAAACCGAAAGCTGGAGTTGGCTGCTTGATGACGAGAACAGAGGTAAAGTAGCTATCGTAAATGCGCCTACCATTGGACTCTTTGACCTAGCCCTAGCAGCACAAAGTAAAGGGCTTATAAAATTTAACAATATAGGTGCGATGACTCGTTCAGAACTTGATAGATTGTTTAGTATATTACTCGACTTTAAACGCCAAGGTCACTTTAGTGGCTATTGGAATTCGGTTCCTGAGTCGATTGAATTTATGAAAAGTAAGCGAGCCCATATAGAAAGTATGTTTTCGCCTGCCGTCTCTGCGTTAAACAGCCAAAATATTAATGTTCGTTTTGCCGCGCCAAAAGAAGGCTACCGAGGCTGGCATGGTGTTATGTGTTTATCGTCACAAACACAAAGTAGCGTAAAAGATGCAGCTTACGATTATATGAACTGGTGGCTTTCGGGTTGGCCTGGTGCATTTATTGCTCGCCAAGGTTATTACATTAGTAACCCACAACGCTCTAAACTACTCTTATCGCCGGCCGAATGGGATTACTGGTACGGTGGAAAAGTAACAAGCATAGATTTATTAAATACAAATGGCGACGTAGCAGTAAAAGCAGGTGGACAACGTAATGGCGGTAGTTACCATAAACGCTTTAGCAATGTAGCAGTATGGAATACAGTTATGCCAACCTATGACTACAGTCTACAAAAATGGTATGAGTTGATTAGCCGATAATGATAATAAATTCAATTAAATCAAAAATAATATTAGCTTTGTGTTCGCTGATTGGATTACTTCTTTTACAAAGCTATTTGTTTAACTATTCACAAACGTCCTTACTTAACTTGCAAAAGTCGCAGCATAACGCGCTTATTCAAAGTGAAGCTGTGAATCACTTAGAAAACGATATTATTTCCCTGCAAGGGCATGCAGTTTCATTTATTGACAATGCAAATGAAAATACGATTACCAAATTTAATTTTTACTTAAATAAGGCAAATCTAGATCTTAAGCAACTAAAAGCAAACACTCAAAACCATACACCACAGTACAAAAACTCACTAATACGCCTTGGCGAGTATCTAAATAATTACCAAGATACATTTGGCCAAGTTGTCGTAAACAGACAAAAACGCGAACACCTTTACACTACTCAGTTCAAACAGCCTATTGATGACCTACAGGTAACAATTAGTGATTTAGAAGGGTCTTCAAACAATGATAATAAAGTTATTTTTAACGATGTTTTACTCACAATAAGTAATTTAAAACACGCAATTATAAGCTATCTCTATAAACCTAATTTTGATGAAGCACAAAATGTAAAACAAAACTTAAATCACTTACATAAAAAACTAACGAGCACCTCTGTAATAAATGAATCCCTCTCCAATAAAACAACAAGCTTAAAACAAGCTTATAACCAACTTGTATTACTCACCCGTAGCTACACTTTTTCTGTAAATGTAGTGCTTACAGGCATAGAAAACGAATTGCTGTATTTAACTAATGAAATTAAAAACATAGAAAAAAATAAACTAATCAAAACAGAAGAGCTACTAAGTAGCCACTTAACAAAAAATACAGAACAGGCAAATATATTTGCCGTTTTAATTATGTTAATCATTTTATTTTTAAGCTATTTTATTTTTAGATCGGTTATAAAACCAATTACTCAGCTCACTTTATTACTTAAAGATATGAATAGCGAAAAGCCAGTGACTATTTCAAATAACAGCCAAAATCAAACTGAAATAGCATCGGTAATAAAAGCAGCTAACGCTTTATATTTAAAAAATAAGCAAACCAAAGAGCTACTCAATAAAACCCGCGTATTAAATTCCCAAATGGAAGCAATGAATGCCGACCTGACGAGTGCTATGGAGCAAACCGATAAAGCCAATAAAACAAAAATAGATTTTGTAGCCAATATGAGTCATGAACTTCGCACCCCAATGAATGGCATATTAGGTATGTTGCAACTTTTACAAAGCAGTGAGCTTCCCTCAAGGCAAAAACACTATGCAGATAAAGCCTTTTCAAGTGCTCAAAATTTATTGCAGATTTTAAATAATATTCTAGATTTTTCTAAACTAGAATCGGAAAAAGTTCAGTTAGAGCAAATCCCTTTTACCTTACATACTATAGTTTCTAACGTTCAAAATTTATTCTCAACAAATGCTAAGCAAAAAGGCTTGTTATTAAACTTTACTTTACACGTTGATGCAGGGCTTGAACTTATTGGCGACCCAATGCACTTAAGCCAAATAATAAATAACTGTGTAGGTAACGCAATTAAATTTACTGAGCATGGTGAAATATCATTAATTATAGAAGCGACATCTCAACACGAAAAAACAATAAACCTTCGCTTTAGTATAAAAGACACGGGTATTGGGATGACGCAAGAGCAATCAAAAATTATATTCCAGTCTTTCTCGCAAGGTGATTCAAGCACAACAAGAAAGTATGGTGGGACCGGTTTAGGGCTCACTATAAGCAAACAATTAACTAAATTGCTGGGCGGAGATATACAAGTAAGGAGCACGATTAATCAAGGTAGCGAGTTTTTCTTTACTCTACCCTTTACTTTATCTGAGCAACAAAAGCTTAAAAAACACGCCTTATTAATTAGCCCTGATAATGAGCAAATTAAAAAATTAATGGACTTACTAAGTGATATAAATATAACGACAGAAACAACACAAGAACCATTAAGAGCCATTGCAAAAATGTCTCAGCCTAGTAGCCCATTTAGTATTGTAATAATGTCGATAGAAAAAAAAGAGCTCAACGATAACTTTATTTTACAACAACTGTACGCTCAAAATAAAAACGTTAATGAAAAATTGACACTGATTTTATTAATTACCGATGAAGAGTCTCCTGAGCCAATTGCAAAAAATGAAAATATAGACATTATAATTATTGGTAATAAAAATAGTGAAGTTGAAATTTTAAGAAAGCTTTCACCAAATAATTTTAAAGAAAAGCAATTAAAGCCTCACCCTAAATTCTCGGGTTTTAATGCATTAGTTGTTGATGATAATAGAATTAACCAAGAAATAGCCTCCGCCCTTTTAGCAAGATTAGATATGACCGTGATCATTGCTGACAATGGACATGATGCATTAGATAAAGTAGAGAAAAATGACATCGATATTATTTTTATGGATGTTCAAATGCCAGTTATGGATGGGCTAGAAGCAACAAGCATATTAAGAGAGCGAGGCTACAAAACTCCCATAATTGCAATTACAGCAGCCGCAGATCCTAATGATAAAAAAGCAGCGTTTAGAGCGGGTATGGATGACTTTTTAGTAAAACCGATTATTTTTGATGCGCTTTACGAAAGTATAGAAAAGCATCTGCAAAGTAGCGAATCTCTGAGCACTATAAACCTGCCTTTAGCAAAAGAAAACCTAGAAAGCAATGACGAATTGTTAGCTAAATTATTTACTCAGTTTGTTAACGATTACAATGACTTTTCGATTAAAGCTGATATATTAATCAAAAATAGAGAGTTAGAAAGCTTAATTCGACTAGTACATACACTCAAAGGCTTGGCCGGCACATTAGGCTTTGAGCTACTGCAACAAAGCGCGCAAAGTGTTGAGGAAAGCTTAATAGATAAGAAAAGTATTAATTTATCTCATTTTAATGAGCAATTAATACTTACACTTTTTGCTGTAAAACAATTTTTGATAGCTGACAGCTTTAAAAAAGAACATATACAGCAACATGAACTAGAAAATGAAGACTCGGTTATTGATAATATATACTCATTAGCATTAACGGCTCGCCCCGTACCTAGCAGTTTGGTTAGACAGCTAGAAATGAATCAATATGATAGAGGCCACTCCCTATTTAAGCTTAAAGAAGCAATTGATCATTTTAACTACGCGTTAGTAATTGAGCTTATTGATAAGTATAGAAACGATAATAAAAATTAGGCATAACCACTAACCTGAACTAGATTTAATATTGTAAAGAACGCAGAGAAGGACAGATAGTGCATTCAAATTACCTCGCAAACAATAATGGATTAACCACAGAACAAAAGCATAAACCTTTAATTCTTATTGTTGATGACGAACCTAGTAATTTACACGTATTAGTAGAAGGACTTTTAACTGACTACGATGTACGTATTTCTACTAGTGGTGAGCAGGCTTTGATCTTTATTGAGTCAACTAGGCCTGACTTGATTTTATTAGACATAATGATGCCCGGCATGGACGGCTACGAAGTATGTAATATACTCAAAGCGAAACAAAATACCAAAGGCATCCCCGTCATATTTGTAACTGCGCTTACCGAAGAAGAGTCTGAAGAAAAAGGCTTTGCTATGGGCGCAATTGACTACATACACAAACCTTACAAGCTAGCGCTCGTTAGAGCACGCATTCGCACTCATATTACCGCTCAAGGCATGCTAGATAGGCTTATAGAAAAAAACTTTGACCTGCACGACAAACTACTTGAAATTGAGTCACTGGCGAAAGAATTAAGTCAGCGTGAAGAAGAATTAAAAGAACTCTCCTCAAAACAAAAGTTATTTTATCAAGCCCTAACGGGAACTGCTGATGGCGTTGTTATTACCGACAGTAACGGAAAAATTATTGCCGTAAACCCTTCATTTTGCCGGATTACAGGTTACTCTGAATCTGACTCCCTGCAAATGCAGTTGCACGATATTAAACAAAATAACCACCCTAGTATTAGCTTTGATCAAGTATGGGAACATGCTAGCCAAGCAGGCTATTGGAGTGGAGAACTTGTAACTAGACGAAAAAATGGCGAGCTTTACCCTGAGCTGCTAACTCTCAGTATGGTAAAAAGCGAGCAAGATACCAACGTGCACTATATTGGTGTATTTAGTGATATTTCTAGCGTTAAGATAACGCAAGAAAGAATTCACTACCTCACATGGCATGATGAACTTACAGGTTTACCCAACCGAAATGGTTTTTTAAAGCAGTTGGAGCAGCAACTTCAGGTTTGTAGTACCGAAAATAGTTATGCCTATATTTATATTATTGACATAGACAGCTTCCACTCAATAAATGATGGATTAGGCCTACTCGCTGGCGATAACATATTAAAAGAATTAACTAAACGAATTCATTCTAAGGTGAGTAAAAAAGATGTTATTGCTCGCTTAGGCAGTGATGAATTTGCAGTACTGTGTACAGTTGAAAAAGGCGTTGGCAGGATCAGAGCCCAAGCTATGGCTGAAAATAAAGCCCAAGAACTGCTCATAAGTGTAAACCACTCCTTTGTGGTTGATGAACAAGACGTTAGCTTAACAGTAAGTATTGGCACGTATATTTTTCCTCGAGAAGATCAGTGGGAAAGTGCTATAGAAACAATTCGTAACTGTGAGGCGGCTTGTTACAAAGCAAAAGAAAAAGGCGGTAATAGAGTTACCTTTTTTGATACTTCGTTTGGCGAGCAAGCAAAACGCCGTTTTGAAATAGAGCAAGATTTACGTAAAGCAATCTCAAATAACGAGTTATCCCTATATTTACAATCCCAATTTGACCGAAGCCAAATCCTTAAAGGGGCTGAGGTTTTATTAAGATGGGAGCATCCTCAAAAAGGCTTCATTAGCCCTGGTGAGTTTATATCTATAGCCGAAGAGTCAGATATAATTTATGACTTAGATTGCTGGGTAACTTCAAATGCACTTGAAATATTAACGCAACTTAGTAAAACTCACCCTAAGTTAAACCTATCAATTAATGTAAGTGGCAGGCACTTTCATGAAGCGCGTTTTTTAAGCTTTATTAGCCAACAAATAAAGCAACATAGCATTAATCCTCAGCAACTCACTATTGAGATAATTGAAGGTACATTGCTTAATCACATGGAAGCGGCTATTGAGGCTGTTCACTTTCTCAAGAAGCTAGGTATTAGGGTATCAATTGATGACTTTGGTACTGGATATTCGAGTTTAACTTATCTTAAACAATTACCCATACAAGAACTAAAAATTGACCGTTCTTTTGTATTGGAAGCACCGACTGATAATAACGATAAGTTAATTATTGATATGATTGTAAGCTTAGGCCGTTTATTTGAACTCGAGATAGTTGCCGAAGGTGTAGAGAACCAGTCCCACTTTGATTTATTGCAAGAATATCCAGAAGTTATTCTTCAAGGCTATTATTTACACAGGCCTGAACCTGCAAGCGACTGGCTTGAAAAATTAAATTAATTACAGAGTAGTCTGAAAAAACAAAAAAGCCGAGTATTCCCATACTCGGCTTTTTAATGAAATTAAGCTTTAGCGGTTACTCGCGAACTTGGCCTTCACCATTCACTAAGTACTTCTCAGTAGTAAGTGACTCAAGTCCCATAGGGCCGTATGCATGAAGCTTAGAAGTTGCTATACCAATCTCTGCGCCTAGACCCAGCTGTGAGCCATCAGAAAAGCGAGATGATGTATTAACCATAACTACAGAAGCATCAACACTACGCTGGAATAACTCTGCAGCGGCTGCGTTTTTAGTGCAAATTACTTCAGTGTGGTTTGAACCAAACTGTGCAATGTGTTCAACCGCTGCCGTAAAGCTTGGAACAACGCGAATAGCGATTTCTAGGTCTAGGTATTCTTCACCAAATTCGTTATCGGCTAACACAGTTGCATTATCAAAGTATTTAGCTGCAAAGCTGTCAGCATTTATTTTTACACCTTCTTGGCGTAATACAACTGCGCACAGATTTAAAAACTCATCTGCAACATCTTGATGAACTACTAAGCCCTCAAGTGCATTACAAACACCCGTACGTTGCGTTTTACCGTTAAGTAGTAAGTTAAGCGCAATTTCTAGGTCTGCATCTTTATCTACATATAGATGACAAACGCCTTTGTAATGCTGAATTACTGGGATCGTACTGTTTTCAGTTACAAAGTTAATTAAGCCTTCACCGCCACGTGGAATTATTAAGTCAATGCTTTCACGTTGCTGCATTAATTCCATTAATAGTGCACGATCTGGATCTGGAATCACTGAAATAAGTGATACTGGTAAGTTATGCTTTTCAAGTACGCTGTGCATTACACTTGCGATAGCTTGCGAACTTTTAAGTGCTTCTTTACCGCCACGTAAAATTACGCCATTACCTGATTTAAAACATAATGCGCCAGCGTCTGCTGTTACATTTGGGCGTGCTTCGTAAATCATACATACAACGCCAAGAGGTACGCGCATTTTACGAATTTTAATGCCATTTGGACGCTCTGTAATATCACGTAGCTGACCAACAGGATCGTCCAGGCTTACGATTACTTCAATACCTTCTGCCATTGCTTCAATACGCTCATCGTTTAGCGTTAAGCGGTCGATCATTGAGGCTGCTAAGTTATTGTCGCGTGCTGCGCTTAGGTCACTTTCGTTTTCTTTGATTATAAATGCTTTTTGCTCTCTTAATGCCGCTGCCATTTCAACTAGTACTTGATTTTTAGTCTCGGTATCGAGTAAAGCAAGTGTATGGGCAGCTTTAGCTGTCTGGCGTGAAATGTCCGTAATTAAACTCATGACTTCTCCAATAATGCGATATGTTTTTCAGATATAACTGGTCCAATTGAATCCTGCATTTTTTCGCTGAATTCACTCTGTTCGTTGTCTGCAATAAAGTTTAACAAACAGCTACTATAATTTGCGGTCGCTTTAGCTAAACGCGTACCGTCTTCACTACGTACTAAAATGGTATCACCAACAGCAAATTCACCATGGACTTCCATGATTTCATCACCGCGAATACATCCACTTTCACCTTCAAGGGATTCATCAAATGATCCATCAACAACAACTTCACCTTGCTCATTTGCTGTGTGTGTCATCCAATGTACAGAATCTTGCATCGGTTTTTCGTACGGTAAAAATACGCTACCAGGATTTTCCCCAGCTAGCAGTTTCGTAAATGTTTCTTCTTTAAAGCCGTTTATAATATAAGTCGCGATACCATGTGACGTTGCTTTTTCTGCCGCCTCTATTTTGGTTTTCATACCACCAGTACCAACAGCACTTGTAGCACATCCTGCCATAGCATAAATAGATTCATCAATTGATTTTATTTCAGGCAGTAACACCGCATCATCATGTAAGTTAGGGTTTTTATCATATAACCCATCAACGTCTGAGAATATTAATAAAGCATCGGCATCGGCAGCTGCTGCGACCATTGCTGATAAGTTGTCGTTATCACCCACTCTTAAGTCGTCGGTAGTTACAGCATCATTTTCATTAATGATAGGAAAAACACCATGCTCAAGTAAAGTAAACACTGTTTCGCGAATACTTTGATAACGCTCGCGGTCACGTAAATCGCCATGCGTTAATAATAACTGCGCAGATGGAAAGTCAAAAAAGCGGTCCCACATGGCGATCATTTCTGTTTGGCCTGCTGCCGCCATTGCTTTTTTCATCACCACAGAGCGAGGTTTGTCTGATGGGAATAAATGCGCTCCAGCCGCTACAGAACCCGATGATACTAAAATCACCTCGATTCCACGGGCACGACAACGAACAATGAACTGTGCGATGGTTAATATGTAACGCGAACGGCAGCCATCTTGATCTGGTGCAATTAATGCACTACCTACTTTAAGTACGATACGTCGCCAATTTAACTTTTGCATAAATGCTCAACTTTCCATTTTATCTGCGCTCATCTTAATTAGACGAGCTAAAACTAAGTAGCTAGGTTTAAAACATAGCTTCGAATTTTTCTTTTCATTTAGGCAACACTTTTTTACACACACGCAAAAACCATATCTAAAACAAGAAGCTTAGATTTGAGGTTAAGTAAAAGTAGCAACAACCCAATAATATTGAGCAGCACTAATCAAAAAATTTAAAAGTGTTGTTTATGCATCGCTGTAAAAAGCTGTGTGTGGCTTTTTTATTAACAACATACATAGAGCCTCTAAAGTCTGATACACCAACAGATAGGGTGAAGACCAAAGGACCGAGATTTAACCGCCACGATGGGGGGCTAAATATTGAAAGTAATAGTTCAACTCAAACCTTTATTTACTTAAATAATTAAATAATTAAATAAACTTGTTTGGCAAAACCATACCAAGAATTCGGCAAATGATATTTTGTAATGCTCAAATACTAGAAACATCACTAACACATGATTATAAAGATTAAAAATGACGTTAAGATTAACAAGCCTGTTTTATCTTCAATAAACTTCGTTAGATGACTAATTATTAGAACACGAAGTATAATACACCAAATACCCCTTTAAAATCAAGGTTAAAATTCGAACTAAGTTAATACAAAACACTCATACCCTTTATATTGTTATTAAAATTCAATAAATTAAACAATTAATACACTTTAAAATAAGGTGGCTAAGTTCTCGCTAAATAATTTAAGCCTACTAATCTTTTATAAGCAGCTAAAATTGATTAGTAATATTTGAGTTTCCGGTGTATACCCCTGTATTAATAATTAACAAAAGTTATACTTTCTAAACATATCGTCATAAATAAGGAATTCTTAATCTATGTCAGCAATTTACATAGCCGGTATCGCACTTTGCTCTGTGCTTGCCCAATGGGTCGCGTGGGCTTTTAGAGTACCCGCTATTCTTTTCTTATTGCTTACTGGTCTTTTACTTGGACCATTTAGTGGTGTTTTAGACCCTGATGCACTTTTAGGTGATTTACTGTTTCCAGTAGTATCACTAAGCGTTGCCATCATTTTATTTGAAGGTTCCTTAACTCTGCATTTCAGAGAATTAAAAGGGATAGGAAAAGTTGTAAGGAATCTCTGCTCAATCGGTATGCTTACTACCTGCATTATTATTAGCCTAAGCGCCTACTGGTTGCTTGAGCTTAACTGGCGTGTTGCTGCGGTACTAGGCGCAGTACTCGTTGTTACTGGCCCTACCGTTATAGCACCGCTATTAAACTCAATGCGCCCAACACAAGACATAGACCGTATACTTCGCTGGGAAGGTATTGTAATAGACCCAATTGGCGCATTATTTGCTGTATTGGTATTTGAAGCTGTAATGCTTGTAGGCCAAGGCGAAGTATTTAGTCATACTATTATTGCTTTAGTTAAAACCCTAGGTGTCGGTTTAAGTATTGGTGTTGCTGCAGGTTGGCTAACAACCCTATTAATGCGTCGCGAGTGGCTGCCATTTGAATTACATAAGTTTGGGATTTTAGCACTAGTCCTTATTAGTTTTTCTGTATCAAATTATTTAAGCCATGAATCAGGCTTATTAGCAGTAACTGTATTTGGTATTTGGCTTGCGAACCAAGACGATTTAGAAATAGATTCTGTACTTGAGTTTAAAGAAGACTTGTCGATGATATTAATATCAACGCTGTTCATTTTACTTGCAGCACGTTTACAGCTTTCTGATTTGATGATGCTCGACAGCGATGTATTTATATTTTTAGCTATTGTGCTTTTTGTTGCACGCCCACTGTGTATTGCTATTTCGACCTTTGGTACTGACTTACCAATGAAGTCTCGCTTGGTACTTGCCTGGATTGCTCCACGCGGTATAGTTGCCGCAGCAGTTGGGTCGGTATTTGCACTAAGTATGATGGAAGCTGGCGTTGCTGATGCTGAAAAGATGGTGCCACTTATATTTACGGTGATCATCATTACGGTTGTGCTGCAAAGCTTAACAGCCATCCCTGTTGCCAAGCTATTAGGTGTACGCCAACCATCGCCAAACACAATATTAATTATTGGTGCAAACCATGTATCGCGTGCAATTGGACGTGGCTTACAAGAGCAGAATATTCCGGTTCACCTTTCAGATCCTGCATGGGAAAACTGCAGAATGGCACGTATGGATGGCTTAGCTTGTTATTATGGTAACCCGCAATCAGAGCATGCTGAACGCTACTTACCTCTAACAACTATTCGCAGTGTCTTAGCGCTATCGCCAAACCGTCATCATAATGCGCTAGGCGTTCAATACTTTTCGCATTTACTTAATGAAAAAAATGTATTTTCGCTTCGCTCATCAACGTCGCATGCTAAAGCAAATAAAGACAGTGCAACGTTTTTATCTAGACAAATATTGTTTGGAGACGAAGGCTCGTATGCACGTTTAAGCAGTATTATAGCTAAAGGCGGTAAGGTTAGTTCAACACGTATCTCGGATGAGTTTAGCTGGGAGCAATACCTAGAAATGAACCCTGAGGCTATCCCTTTGTTTATTCTTAAAGGTGATAAAGACAGCGACGACGATACGCCTATTAAGCTAAGACCGTTTACAATCAACATGGAAAAACCACCGCAAGAAGGTGAACGTGTTGTTGCATTACAGCCGCCTAAAATGTCGGTTTTAAAAGACCCGCAAACAAAGGCTAAAGAAGAAAGTTAAACACTTTTACAGGTAGTAAAAACTCAAAAACCCTAACTTAAAAAGTTAGGGTTTTGTTTTTAAGGGCCATTAAATAGGAAGACGAGCTCGCGCAACCACACTATCTGGCATTTTTTGCGCTAACTTAGTCAACGCTCGCTCAATTTTTTTATGAGTAGCTTTATCTGCCACCATAGAATTAAATAGCCAACGGTATGCATCTTCAAAATCTCGCGGGCTGCCATAGCCATCATTAAATAATTTAACCAAACGTAGTTGTGCTTTTAAATTGCCTTGCGACGACGCTTCACGCAAATACGTAATTGCCATTGCTTTATCTTGCTGGACTAAACGCCCAGTGTCGTAGTAACGCCCTAACTGCTCTAGCGCTGCCGCTAAGCCTTGCTCAGCCGCTTTTCGCATGTAATACACACCTAACTCTACATTACGATCCACGCACACGTTATAAGCCAGCATATCGCCGTATAAAAATTGATAAGACGGCAATGCCATTTTATTGGCTCGTGCTTCTATATCTTGCACTAACTGGCAATCATCTGCCTTTACCCGCGCTAAATGCGTATTTTTATTTATTAACGCAATTAGCTCAGATTCTGTATACAGCGGTACAGCAGCAGGGCTTTCTGTAGCTAAGCTGTTGGTTGCTATAAATAAAGACAGCGGAATTAACGAAAGCCTTAATACGCAATTACGGTAAAATAAACGCATGCTCACCACTTATAAAAATAAACTTATTAAAATATATACAAAGATCGTTCCAAGGTGAATTTTAGATACAAAAAAAGCTGCACTAGGCAGCTTTTTTTAATCTAATGGTAATTACGCAAACGGGTTGCGAAGTACCATAGTTTCTACGCGGTCTGGACCTGTAGAAATAATATCAATTGGAACACCCGTAATTTCTTCAATACGCTTGATGTAGTCAATCGCAGCTTTTGGTAAACCGTCAAGACTCGTTACACCAACAGTGTTTTCTGACCAACCTGGCATTTCTTCGTATACTGGCGTTACTTTATCGTAACCTTCAGCTGCTAATGGTGTTACGTTAGTAACTGTGCCATCTTCAAGCTTGTAACCAATACAGATTTTAAGCGTTTCTAAGCCATCTAAAACATCAAGCTTAGTTAAACAAAAACCTGAAATACTGTTGATTTGAACCGCACGGCGCATAGCCACTGCATCTAACCAACCAGTACGACGAAGTCGACCTGTTGTAGCGCCAAACTCATGGCCTTTATCACCTAAGTGCTTACCAACTGGATCTTGTTTCTCAAGACCGTCGTAAAGCTCTGTAGGGAAAGGGCCTGAACCAACACGTGTAGTGTACGCTTTAATAATACCTAAAACGTAATCAAGGTTTAATGGACCAAAACCTGCACCAGTAGCAACGCCACCAGCTGTAGTATTTGAAGATGTTACATAAGGGTAAGTACCGTGATCGATATCAAGTAACGTACCTTGTGCACCTTCAAATAAAATGTTTTCGCCTGCTAAACGCGTTTGATCTAAAAGCTCAGTTACATCTACAACCATTGCTTTTAAGATATCAGCAACAGCCATTGCATCATCAAACGTTTTTTGGAAATCTACAGCGTCTACTTTGTAGTAGTTAACTAAAGTGAAGTTATGGTATTCAAGAACTTCTTTTAATTTAGCTGCAAATAATTCAGGATTAAATAAATCGCCTACGCGTAAACCACGGCGAGCCACTTTATCTTCGTACGCAGGACCAATACCACGGCCAGTTGTACCAATTGGCTTATCGCCACGAGCAGTTTCGCGGGCTACATCTAATGCAACATGGAAAGGCAAGATTAGCGGACATGCTTCACTTATTAAAAGACGCTCGCGTACTGGTACGCCGCGTTCTTCAAGCATGCCAATTTCTCTCATTAGCGCTTCTGGTGATAAAACTACACCATTACCAATCACACATTTAACATTGTCACGTAATACACCCGATGGAATAAGGTGTAGAACCGTCTTTTCACCTTCGATAACTAAAGTATGACCCGCATTGTGGCCACCTTGATAACGAACTACTAAAGATGCTTTGTCTGTAAGGAGATCAACTACCTTACCCTTTCCTTCGTCACCCCATTGGGTGCCTAATACAACAACGTTTTTACCCATCGTAAATTCACTTAGAGAAAATTAGGACGAGATTTTACCAGAAAACTAAAGTAAAGATCACCCCTGTTCAGCTTATTTTTTCTGCGCGCATTTGTTATATCCAAATATTAGCTAATAACCACATAAATAACAGTGATTTAAAGCACTAGACTGTGTTTAACAAAAAGCCCCGCAAATGCGAGGCTTTTTAACTTTTAAATAATTAGCGTAAAGCCTATTGAGCTTTAGCGCCTTTCATATATTGGAAGAAGTCGCTATCTGGTGAAAGCACCATAACGTCTTGCTTATTTTTAAAAGTCTTTTTGTAAGCCTCGAGCGAACGCACAAAACTAAAGAACTCAGGGTCTTTGTTATACGCGCTTGCATAGATGCCTGCTGCATCAGCATCGCCTTGACCACGTACAGAACGCGCATTACGCTCTGCATCGGCAAGCATTACTGTTACACGACGGTCAACACCCGCACGAATAGTCTCGGCTTTTTCCTGACCTTCAGAACGGTGCTCTTTTGCAACAGCAGTACGCTCAGCGCGCATACGTTGGTAAATAGAGCTACTCACTTCTTGTGGTAGGTTAATTTGCTTAACACGTACGTCTAGCACCTCAATACCAAGCTCACGTGCACTTTCAGAAGCTTGTACTAACGCTTCTTCCATCAACTCGCTACGCTCACCCGATACAATTTCGCGAATTGTACGTGTACCAAAGTTTGTACGAAGACCATTATTTACTTTTTGTTTAAGTAGCGTTTCAGCATATTGCTTATCGCCACGGGCACGCAAGTAAAAAGCGCTAAAGTCATTAACACGCCATTTTACAAACGAATCAACAATTAAGTCTTTTTTCTCACTAGTAACAAAGCGGTCCGGCGCACCATCTAGCGTTTGAATACGTGCATCAATGCGACGTACTTGGCTAAAAAATGGCACCTTAAATTGTAGGCCTGGGCCATATACAATCGCTTGATCGTCGCTGTCTTTTTGTACTTTACTGAATAACATTACAATTGCTTTTTGCCCTTCAGGTACAACAAATACCGATGAGAAAGACATAACAATGGCAGCTAATAGTATTACTAAACTAAAGTTTTTCATTATGATTATCTCCCATCATTGAAGCGGTCGTTGTTAAAGCGGTCATTGCCACTATTAACAGAGCTATTGCGCGACGTATTTACTTTATTGCGTAAATCTTGAATATCACTAGAGCTTGGAAGTGCAACACGTGTTGCTGTCCCTTGCTTATCCATGATCTTATCAAGTGGTAAATAAAGCATGTTATTACCGCCTTTAACATCAACCAATATTTTAGAACTACTCCCTAACACTTCTTCCATTGCATCAATGTATAAGCGCTCACGAGTAACTTCTTTAGCTGCTTGATATTCAGGTAATAGCTTTTCAAAACGAGCTACTTCACCTTGTGCTTCTAATGTAATACGCTCTTGGTAACCTTCCGCTTCTTGAGTCATACGCGTTACTTGACCACGAGCACGCGGTTCAATTTCACGAGCATATGCTTCTGCTTCACGAATGAAACGTTCTTCATCTTCTTGTGCAGCAATCGCATCATCAAATGCATCTTTAACTTCAGTTGGCGGACGAGAGTCTTTAAAGTTCACGTCAGTAACAATTAAACCTAAGTTATATGGTTCGATAATCTTATTAAGCTCATCCCATGTATTTTGACGCACAACCTCACGGCCATTAGTTAATACTTGGTCCATTTTTGCATGGCCCACAACGTAACGTAGTGCACTATCTAGTGCTTCTTCTAAGCTACTATCAGCGTTAGTTACGCTAAATTCATAAAGGTATGGGTCAATAACACGGTATTGCACCTGAAACTCAACGCTCACTACGTTTTCGTCTTCAGTAAGCATGAAACCAGAAGCCGATAATGAACGAACTGCTTCAATATCTACTGGGATTACCGTTTCAATAAACGTCATTTTCCAACGCAGACCAGGATCAGCAATTCGGTCATATTTACCAAATTGAAGAACCACACCACGCTCGGCTTCTTTAACCGTATAAATACCACTTAACGCCCATACAATAACGGCGATAATAAGTATGAATGAAATACCGGCTCCGCCAAGTCCACCGCCGCTACCATTGCCGGATTTTTTCCCGCCAAATAAGCCGCCGAACTTGTTACTAAACTTGCGGAACACCTCGTCTAAATCAGGTGGGCCTTGATCACGTCCGCCTTTATTATTCCACGGATCTTTGTCATTGCCATTATTACCCGGTTCATTCCAGGCCATAGCTATACTCCATTGTTATCTAAATAAATTAGGAAATTGTGTTAAATCTAACAAATCTACCGCGTTTCTCATACAAAAACCGACATTAAAACGTCAATTTTTAATTACGGTTGATAAAACCAGCAATTTCAGGACCAAATTCTTTAATTAAACGATTCCACTCAACCATTGGCATTCTAACATCTAACAGCCAATTACCTTGCTCATCAAAGCGTTCTTCATGTACTGCATTTAAACTAAACAATGCAGCCCTTAGGCGACCATACAATGGCGTAAGAAATAATGTTTCGTTAAACATCTTCTTAGCAAGTAGCTCACTAATAGCTTCACTAAGTAATTCACACCCTTCACCAGTCTGAGCGCTAAGCCATACTCTTATAGGTTGGCCTTCGTCATCTCGATCAATACGTGGGCTTACGTTATCCAGCGCATCAATTTTATTATAAATTAATAGCTGTGGTACTTCATCGGCTTCAATTTCTTTAAGCACCGATTGTACTTGTTCAATATTTTCTTGAAGACGAGAGTCTGCTGCGTCAATTACATGTAACTGTAAATCAGCTTCACGAGTTTCAGTTAGCGTTGCTTTAAAAGCAGCAACTAAGTCGTGCGGTAAATGACGAATAAAGCCCACTGTATCAGCTAAGATAACAGGACCAACATCACCTAATTCAAGCTTACGTAGAGTCGGGTCAAGCGTTGCAAACAACTGATCGGCCGCGTATACATCTGAATTCGTAATTCGATTAAATAATGTAGATTTACCCGCATTGGTATAGCCAACTAACGATACCGTAGGTATTTCGTTACGAGTACGAGCTCGCCTACCTTGTTCGCGTTGCACTGCTACTTTAGCTAAACGCGCACGGATATTTTGAATTCGGGCACGAAGTAATCGTCTATCTGTTTCAAGTTGGGTTTCACCAGGTCCACGTAAACCAATCCCGCCTTTTTGGCGTTCAAGATGGGTCCAGCCCCGAATTAATCGAGTAGACATATGGCGAAGTTGTGCCAATTCAACCTGCAGCTTACCCTCATGGGTACGTGCACGTTGGGCAAAAATATCAAGAATTAGCGTCGTTCTATCAAGCACACGACACTGACAAACACGCTCTAAATTACGCTCTTGTGACGGTCTGAGTTGATGATTGAAAATTACGACATCTGCATTGTGGATTTTGACAATCTCAGCTATTTCTTCTGCTTTACCGGTACCGACGAATAGTTTCGGATGTGGTGCTTGACGGCTGCCTTGCACAACCGCCAAACTACTAACACCAGCAGAAGATACCAACATTTCTAATTCATGAAGATCTTCACGATCCCCTTCTTTAGGTAAGTCGATATGAACTAAAATTGCCTGTTCGCCGGATTCATAGCGGTCAAACAAACATTATGCTCCTAATTAAAAGTTACCAGCTTCTGGCTCTTCAGTTTCTTCACTCCCTTGAACTGCTTGGAAGTTAACTGCGCGAGCAGGGACAACTGTTGAAATTGCATGCTTATAAACCATTTGATTTACGGTGTTCTCTAGTAAAATAACAAATTGGTCAAATGACTGAATTTTGCCTTGTAATTTTATGCCATTTACCAAAAAGATTGATACTGGAATGCGCTCACGTCGTAGTGCATTCAAAAATGGGTCTTGTAACGATTGGCCTTTTGCCATGTTATTGTTCCTTCGTTCTAGGTGTTATTATAATTAAGTGGCTGAACTTATTTGATAAAAAAACATTCAACTACTACTAGCTTAGCGAACTTACTACACGATGCAAGTTTTCTTCGTCACCTGTTGTTAACCAAGTAACATCAGGCCAGCTACGAAGCCACGTTAACTGACGTTTTGCCAATTGACGTGTTGCTGCGATGCCACGAAAAACCATTTCATCATGGCTTGTTTCACCCGCAAGGTAATCCCACATTTGTCTATAACCAACACAACGAATAGAAGGCATATTGGGGTGTAAATCCTTACGTAGATATAGGGTCGAAACTTCATTTTCAAACCCCTGATCAATCATTATTTTAAACCTTTCTTCAATTCGGCTGTGTAATTCGCTGCGTTCTTGCGGTGCAATCGCAAATTGATGAAAAGTATAAGGTAAAGCCGGCTGCTTTTGCTTTTGCAACTCAGTCATGGTCTTACCAGTTAACCTGTAAACCTCTAAAGCTCGATTAATTCTTTGTGAGTCATTTTCACTTATTTTTTCGGCTGCTTTTGGGTCAACTTTAACTAATTCTTTATATAAATGAGGCCAGCCAAATTCTTTAGCTTGTGCTTCTAGCTCTGATCTTATTACTGTATCTGCTTCAGGCAAAGGCGATAAACCATCAATTAAAGATTTGAAGTACAACATTGTACCTCCAACCAATACAGGTACTTTACCTTGTCTATGAAATTCGTCAATTTTTTGTACTGCATCGCGCCTAAAATCAGCAACTGAATATGTTTCACTCGGGTCAAGTAAGTCGATCAGATGATGCGGAGCTTTAGCAAGTTCTTCTGCATCGGGTTTTGCAGTACCAATGTTCATATCTTTATACACTAACGCTGAATCAACGCTGATTATTTCTGTATTTAAATGCTCGCACAGTGAGATTGCCAATGCTGTTTTACCAGCAGCAGTTGGACCCATTAAAAATATGACTGGTAAATTACTCAACACTGATACCTTAATCTAATTGCATTAAATAGTGATTTAGCTCTATTTTAACTGCTTTTTCGCGTAAGCGTTCAATAGTTTGCGGATTATTTTGTAAGCGCATTTGTTGCGCTAAAAACACATTGCTTAAATAAAACCGGGGAGGTACACATTTTATCTGCCACTCTAACCAATTCTCTATATTTTCAAGATCTGCTTTACACCCATCAAGTAGCTCACCTATCGCTGTACTTACATCAAGTAAATATAAGCACGCTGGCAATTTTTTAACCATTACAAACTGTTTTTCTATTACGAGTTCAAAACCAAGTAAAGTAAACCACGATTGCTGAGCTTCTATAAGTAAGCAATCTTCTTTTGATAAGTTTACTCTTACGGGCAGCAAAAGAGCTTTCCCTTCTAAACTTCCGGACTCTTTAATTTGATTATGCCAATCATCTACCAATGCATATTTGAAATGTGAGCAATACAATTGCTGCTCAACACTAAATACACACGCACCTTCATTAACACTGATGATTGAAACTGTCTTTAAAACATTATGCGCAGACTCTAACTGGTGTTGTGCTACGGGTATGTTTGCTACATTATCAAAATGCGCAGCGTGTTGCTCACTCACACCTTGATAAAACGCGTTTACATCATGATGGCTCGTACTTGGTGTAGCACGGTATGCCCCGCCACCGCCAACACTTCTAGTACCTGATGATGAACTACCAGCACTTCCAGAGTAAGAGGGCTGTAATTGCGATTTAGGGTAATCAAATACTCCATCCGCTTTTGTATCATTAGAACTACTATGCGCTGACCCCATAAACACAGGCGCAGATTCCATCTCAGAGCTAAGCGGTTCATTCGTAAACTCACCTTGCAGCGGCACTACCACTTGCTTAATAGCCTGTAATATAAAGTCATGAATTAAGCGCCCTTGATGAAAACGCACTTCATGCTTAGCTGGATGAACATTTACATCAACCTGGCGAGGGTCTATATCAATATAAATGACAAAACCGGGTAATTCTTGTGTTCCACTTACTTCTTCAAATGCCTGGCGTATAGCATGCAGAATAAGCTTATCGCGCATCATACGATTATTAACATAAGTATACTGAGTCGTATTAGCTGAACCTACAGGTAGCACCCAACCATGCAGCTGTAAGCCACCCTCTCCTGATTGAATATGCAAACCTTGCTCAGCAAAAGCCTTACCTGCAACTTGCGCTACACGTGTAATAGCCTGAGAGGGATCTGTCTTCGCACGATACTGCCTTACTACTTTTTCGTTGTGAGTTAGTGTAATAGAGACATCAAAGCGACTAAGCGCAATACGCTTTATCAACTCATCAATATGGCTAAATTCAGTTTTTTCGGTACGCAAGAATTTACGACGAGCTGGGGTGTTAAAAAATAAATCTTTTACTTCAATGGTTGTGCCATCAGGGTGCGCTACTGGCTTTACTTGCACGGCCATATCGCGACCTTCTGCAAATGCTTGCCAAGCAGCTTCTTGATCTTTTGGTTTTGAGCTTAGCGTTAAACGCGATACAGAGCTAATTGACGCAAGCGCTTCCCCCCTAAAACCAAGTGAACAAATATTTTCAAGGTCATCTAGAGATTTTAATTTACTTGTAGCGTGACGAGAAAGCGCGAGCGTTAGCTCATCTTTACTTATCCCTGAACCGTTATCACGTATACGAATAAGCTTATGACCGCCACGCTCTATATCTATCTGAATACGTGTAGCGCCAGCATCTAAACTGTTTTCGACTAGCTCTTTTACTACCGACGCTGGGCGCTCAACCACTTCGCCTGCGGCAATTTGGTTAGCTAAACGCGCGGGTAATATTTCAATATTCATGAGATTTCCTAGCAAGCATTGCGCTAATAATAATGACTAACTTTGTGGTATATCGAGCTCTTGCCCAATAAACAAAGTATTAGAGCTAAGCTTATTAACTTGTTTTAATTCAGTGACTGTAATGCCATAGCGACTCGCCAACATACTTAAAGATTCACCCGGGCGTACCTTGTGCTTTGTTGGATATTGCGACTTTAATTTAGCAAATAAAGAGTCATCAGGTGGATTTTTTAAATAGTAATTTTTAATTGAAGTAAATATAGCTTTAGCCAAACGCTCTTGATGGTTAGCACTTTTAAGCAGCTTTTCTTCTCGTGGGTTAGATATAAACCCTGTTTCTACTAAAATTGATGGGATATCTGGTGATTTAAGTACAGCAAGACTCGCATGTTGGGGATCTTTTTTATGCAGCTTAGCAACTTTACGTAACTCTTTAACCACTTCGTCAGCTACGTTTAAGCCGGTTTTCATAGAGTGATCCATCGACATATCAAGTAATGCTTGCGCTAAGTATTTTTCGTTAGCGGCATCTTTCATTACATCCGCAGCGCCACCTAAAAGCTCAGAGTGCTTTTCTTTATCTTCTATCCATTTACCTATCTCTGAATTAGCACGCCTTAACGACAACACCCAAACAGAGGCACCATTTGGTCCCGGGCTCGTAAATGCATCAGCATGAATAGAGACAAAAAAGTCGGCCTTTTTTTCACGAGCACGATTGGTGCGCGTATTAAGTTTTACAAAGTAGTCACCGCTTCGTACCATGCGCGAAATCATCCCACGTTCGCCATCAATCATGCGCTCTAAACGTTTTGCAATTTGCAGTGTTACTGTTTTTTCGTACGTGCCAGAGGGACCAATTGAACCTGGATCTTCGCCGCCATGACCCGCATCAATTGCAATCACAATATCGCGTTCTTGGCTTAACTGGCGGTTTTTAGCGGCTGTTTGAGCAGGAGAAACAACTGTAGTAGCTTGGCTTTTATTGTATAAATCGACAACGAGCCTGTTTTTATAAGGGCCTGTAGGCGCTAAAGCAAATACAACTGGCTTTACTGGTGCGTTTAATTCAAACACTAACCGAACACTGTGCTTATTTTTAGGTTTTGAGTAGCGTAGCTTGCTCACTATTTGATGTTTTGGTGGTACACCTGGTAGTATTTTTAACTCGCTAGTGTTTTCTAAATCAATTACTAAGCGGCTTGGGTTTTTAAGCATGAA
The DNA here is from genome assembly GCF_000497875.1 of Pseudoalteromonas sp. S8-8. NCBI lineage: Bacteria > Pseudomonadati > Pseudomonadota > Gammaproteobacteria > Alteromonadales > Pseudoalteromonadaceae > Pseudoalteromonas > Pseudoalteromonas sp. S8-8. The sequence continues at coordinate 38,338 of NZ_AUTR01000035.1, read as the reverse complement.
ATAGCTAAAGTCAGGCTTATCATTTAAATCAAATACCACACGCGTACTATCAGGGGATGGCCATACGCGTACACTATTAATTGTATTTTTGGCCCACAGCGGCAAGCTTATGGTAATAACCATAAGGTAAATAAAGAGTTTAACTACACCTCGGCTCATTTGATAATTACTGCCTTAACTATATTATTATTTGTTATTTAGTTTTTCGACAATTGCTACACCACGCTCACTGGCGCTATTAATAACAATTTTACGTTCGTTACCCATATAGCTTAGAGTAATATCTAAATCAGGCACAGGAATAAATTCACCACCTTTTTCTGGCCACTCAACAACGCAAATTGCATCTGGTGAAAAATAATCGCGTATTCCCATGTATTCTAGTTCTTCAGGATCACCTAAGCGGTATAAATCAAAATGATAAACATTTGCGCGCTCGAGTTCATAGGGCTCAACAAGTGTATATGTTGGGCTTTTAACTTTACCTGTATGTCCAAAGCCTTGCACTACACCTCGAGTAAACGTTGTTTTACCAGCGCCTAAATCACCATGTAAATAAATAACCGCACCTTGCTCTATAATATCAGCAACGCAATTACCCATTGCGACCGTGGCTACTTCATCAGTCAAATGAAATTCAAAACTACGCGTCATTACTACCTCAAAAATTCATTCAAAAGCGCATATTTGCTAATCATACCAGAATATTAATTTAAGGCGATAAATTGAGGTTTTAGACATAAAAAAACCAGATAAGCTAATGATAGAAGTTGTGTATGGATGTCTATTTTCGATACTTTGAAACTGTATTATTGTAATAAAATAAGGTAAGTGGGTTCTCAGACTAAAAGACTGTAAAAGAAAAGTAACACCATGAATTAGATGGCCCCATGTTGGCATTAAATTAACTGAGATATGTAAGTTTATTATCTAACTTCTTCTGATTCAGTAGATGGTTCTGCTAGCAAAAAAGTAACTGGTACATGAAACTCTCACCACTCCCCAAGATAACTTTGTATTTTCAGATAAAAGACTAACCCAAATGACCCGCTCACCCTAGTTTACTGTTTGCAGGTGCTTTAAATACAAAAAGCCCCAGCTAATGCCGAGGCTTTTTTAAAAAACTAACTTAATTAAAAAATTAAGCTTGTTTTGGACTAGAAATAACGTCTACTAAAGTCCAAGATTTATTCTTAGAAATTGGTGCGCATTCACGGATAGTAACTACGTCACCCGCTTTTGCTGTGTTATTTTCGTCATGTACGTGTAACTTAGTCGTACGTTTAATGAATTTCCCATAGATTGGGTGCTTCACGTAACGTGCGATAGCGATAGTGAAAGATTTTTCCATCTTGTCGCTGATTACACGGCCTTGAAGAGTACGAATTTTATCGCTCATTATTGACCTGCCTTCTGGTTAATAACTGTTTTTACACGCGCGATATCGCGGCGTACTGTTCTTAGCGTGTGTGTCTGAGCTAACTGACCAGTGCTAGCTTGCATGCGCATATTAAATTGCTCACGAAGTAGTCCTAGAAGTTCAGCATTAAGCTCTTCTACGCTTTTGTCTTTTAGTTCGCTAGCTTTCATCACATTACCGTCCGAGTTACGAAAGTTGTTTTGAATGGCAATTTACGAGCAGCAAGGTCGAATGCTTCACGAGCAAGCTCTTCTGAAACACCTTCCATTTCGTAAAGTACTTTACCAGGCTGAATTTCAGCAACCCAATATTCAACAGAACCTTTACCTTTACCCATACGAACTTCAAGAGGTTTTTCTGTAATCGGTTTGTCAGGGAAGACACGAATCCAGATTTTACCTTGACGTTTCACGTGACGCGTCATAGCACGACGAGCTGCTTCGATTTGACGAGCAGTCATACGGCCACGGCCAGTTGCTTTCAATCCGAAAGTACCGAAGCTTACTTTGTTACCGTTTTGCGCTAAACCGCGGTTGCGGCCTTTGTGCATTTTACGGAATTTTGTACGTTTTGGCTGTAACATTAGTCGCTACCTCTACTTAGCACTTTTCTTGGCTTTCTTTGGTGCGCGTTTAGCTGGCTTCTCTTGCTCTTGTACTAGTGGTAAACCACCAATAACTTCGCCTTTGAAGATCCAAACTTTAACACCAATGATACCATAAGTGGTTAAGGCTTCAGAAGTTGCGTAATCGATATCAGCACGAAGAGTATGTAGAGGTACACGACCTTCACGATACCATTCTGAACGTGCGATTTCAGCGCCGCCAAGACGACCGCTAACTTCAACTTTAATCCCTTTAGAACCGATGCGCATTGCATTTTGTACCGAACGCTTCATAGCGCGACGGAACATAACACGACGTTCTAGTTGAGAGGCAATGCCGTCTGCTACTAGTTGTGCATCTAGTTCTGGTTTACGTACTTCAGAGATATTAATCTGAGCAGGTACACCAGCGATTTTAGTTACCGCTTGACGTAATTTTTCTACGTCTTCGCCTTTTTTACCGATAACAACACCCGGACGAGCCGTATGAATTGTTACACGGATTGATTTTGCTGGACGCTCAATAACGATTTTAGACACAGAAGCCGTTTTCAATTCCTTAGTAAGGAATGTACGAACTTTGTGATCGCCAAAAAGCTGTGCAGAGAAATCTTTTGAACTCGCGTACCAGGTAGAAACCCAAGGTTTAGATATACCTAGGCGAATACCAGTAGGATGAACTTTTTGTCCCATTACTTATACTCCTAGCTATCTGAAACCATAACAGTGATATGGCTTGTACGCTTAAGGATGCGGTCTGCGCGTCCTTTAGCACGAGGCATAATACGTTTCATTGTAGGACCATCGTCCACAAAGATCGTTGTTATACGAAGCTCATCAATGTCAGCACCTTCGTTATGCTCTGCGTTAGCAATAGCAGACTCAAGTACTTTCTTAACTAATACAGCCGCTTTCTTCGGGCTGTACGCCAGGATTTCTAGTGCGCGATCTACAGGTAACCCGCGGATCTGATCTGCAACTAGACGTGCTTTTTGCGCCGAACCAGAGGCGAATTTATGTTTAGCTAATGCTTGCATTTATCTTCCCCTCTTATCGTTTCTTCGCTTTCTTATCCGCAGCATGGCCACGGTAAGTGCGAGTTGGTGCAAATTCACCTAGTTTGTGACCGATCATTTCGTCAGAAACGAAAACTGGTACGTGCTGGCGACCATTATGGACAGCAATGGTCAATCCGATCATGTTAGGTATGATCATTGAACGACGGCTCCAAGTTTTAATTGGCTTTTTCTCACCGCTTTCCAAAGCTTTCTCTACCTTCTTCAGCAAGTGTAGGTCTATAAAAGGACCCTTCTTGAGAGAGCGTGGCATGGCTATTCCTCAATATTACTTAGTACGACGACGTACTATAAATTTATCCGTACGCTTGTTCTTACGCGTCTTCGCACCTTTAGTCGGTTTACCCCATGGAGACACAGGATGACGACCACCAGATGTACGACCTTCACCACCACCGTGTGGGTGATCTACCGGGTTCATGGCAACACCACGAACTGTCGGACGAATACCACGCCAGCGATTTGCACCTGCTTTACCAAGTGAACGAAGCATATGCTCAGCATTGCCTACTTCACCTAGAGTCGCACGACAATCAGATTCAACTTTACGAACTTCGCCTGAACGAAGACGTAATGTTACATATTGACCATCACGAGCAAGGATTTGAACGTATGCACCAGCAGAACGTGCGATTTGAGCACCTTTACCTGGTTTTAATTCTACGTTGTGAACAGTCGAACCTACAGGCATATTACGCATTGGTAATGCATTACCAGGCTTGATTGGTGCATCAACACCAGACTGGATTGCATCGCCAGCTTTTAAGCCTTTAGGTGCGATAATGTAACGACGCTCACCGTCTGCATATAATACAAGAGCGATGTTTGCGCTACGATTTGGATCGTATTCTAAACGTTCAACAGTAGCTGGAATGCCATCTTTAGTACGTTTAAAATCGATTAAACGGTAGTGTTGTTTATGACCACCACCGATATGACGAACCGTAATACGACCATTGTTATTACGACCACCTGATTTAGAGTTTTTCTCTAAAAGTGGTGCGTATGGCTTACCCTTATGTAGATCAGAGTTAACCACTTTAACTAGGTGACGACGGCCCGCAGAAGTAGGCTTACACTTTTGAAGTGCCATAATTCTATCCCCTTATTACTCGGCGCCGCCGACAAAGTCTAGCTCGCTGCCTTCTTTAAGAGTAACGTAAGCTTTCTTCCAGTCGCTACGACGACCGAAACGTGCGCCAGTACGTTTTGTTTTACCCTTAACGTTAAGTGTGCGAACACCAGTTACTTCTACTTCAAAAAGCTTCTCAACTGCTACTTTAATTTCAGCTTTAGTTGCGTCATTTACTACTTTAAAAACAATAGTATTGTTTTCTTCAGCAGCAATTGTGCTTTTTTCAGAGATATGTGGAGCAAGGATCACTTTTAAAAGACGTTCTTCGCGAATCATGCTAGCGCCTCCTCAAGTTGCTTAACAGCAGCGGCTGTAATAAGTACCTTATCGAAAGCAATTAAGCTTACAGGATCGATACCAGCTACATCACGTGTGTCAACCTTATAAAGGTTACGTGCCGATAAGAAAAGATTTTCATCTACTTCTTCAGTCACGATAAGAACATCTTTAAGCTCAAGTTCTTTAAGCTTAGCAACTAGTTCTTTAGTTTTTGGTGCTGCTAGAGCAAAACTTTCAACAACGATTAAACGCTCTTGACGAACTAATTCAGATAAGATGCTTTTAATCGCACCACGGTACATTTTACGGTTTACTTTTTGGCTGTGGTCTTGTGGTTTAGCTGCAAAGCTAACGCCACCTGAACGCCAAATTGGGCTACGGATTGTACCGGCACGTGCACGGCCAGTACCTTTTTGAGCCCATGGTTTTTTACCACCACCGCTTACTTCAGAACGTGTCTTCTGAGCACGAGTACCTTGACGAGCACCTGCTGCGTATGCAACAACTACTTGATGTACTAATGCTTCGTTAAACTCACGTCCAAAAGTAGCTTCAGAAACTTCAAGACCGCCAGAAGCGTCTTTAATTGCTAATTCCATCACTAAATCTCCAGGACTTATGCTTTAACAGCTGGTTTAACGATAACGTCACCGCCAATAGCTCCAGGTACTGCACCCTTAACTAAAAGCAAATTACGCTCAGCGTCAACGCGAACTAGTTCTAAGTTTTGAGTCGTTACACGCTCAGCACCCATATGACCGGCCATTTTCTTACCTTTAAACACCTTACCAGGTGATTGGTTTTGACCGATTGAACCAGGAGCACGGTGAGATAGAGAGTTACCATGTGTAGCGTCTTGCATGCTGAAATTCCAGCGCTTAACACCACCTTGGAAACCTTTACCTTTAGAAGTACCGGTTACGTCAACCTTGTTGATTTCGTTGAATAATTCAACAGTAAGCTCAGCGCCTACTTCAAAATCGCCTTCACCACCGTTAAGGCGGAATTCCCACAGACCGCGACCCGCTTCAACACCAGCTTTAGCGAAATGACCCGCTTTAGCTTTGTTTACACGACTTGCTTTTTTAGTGCCTGCGGTTACTTGAAGCGCGTTATAACCGTCTGTTGCGTCAGATTTGATCTGAGCAATGCGGTTAGGTGTCGCTTCAATAACTGTCACAGGGATAGATACACCATCTTCAGTGAAGATTCGTGTCATACCCACTTTACGACCGACTAGACCTAATGCCATTTTCCTAAAACCTCTCTAATCTTTCGATTAACCCAGGCTGATTTGAACATCAACACCAGCAGCAAGATCTAAACGCATAAGCGCGTCTACAGTCTTGTCAGTTGGTTCTACGATGTCTATCAGACGTTTATGGGTGCGGATCTCGTACTGATCACGCGCATCTTTATTAACGTGCGGTGAAGTTAGTACAGTAAAACGTTCAAAGCGTGTAGGTAGTGGGATTGGACCACGTACTTGTGCGCCAGTGCGTTTCGCAGTTTCCACGATTTCTGCCGTTGATTGGTCAATCAAACGGTGGTCAAAAGCTTTTAGGCGAATACGAATGCGTTGATTTGACATTCTTAACCTCAATATAAAGAGCATATAAAAGAGCATAAAAAAACGACCGAAACAATCTTAAAACTTAAGATGTCGGCTGTTTGATTATATCTACGTTGAGTTCCAAATCGGAACTCCTGTTTATTAGCTTGAAATCCAAGCTTAATTTATCCTTTCTAATTCCCAGAGGAATTTTGAAAGCCTGCGTATTATAGAGGTATTGGTGATAAATGCAACAACTATTTAGAAACAATACAATGGCTGTAAATTTGATTAAATAAGCGCCCATACATGCTTATTAGCTATACTTGAACTAATAGCTCTACTTGCTAGTCAATAAACAAGTTAACACCTTAATTACGCAAACTAAGTGATTTTTAGATATTATGGTATCCTACTGCGCTAATTTTGCCCTTAATACTCTCAATATGGTGAGTCGATGCGTATTTTTAATTATTGTTTAAATGTTATGTCTGCTGGATTTAGCCGCTTATTTGTAAAAAGCAAAGTGCTGCCAGAAAATCCTATTAAACAGTATGATCTAAACCCTGAGTATCCTACATTTTATATAGTGCGTTTAAATTCACGATTTGATTTAGCGGCTCTCGCACATGCGTGTAAAAAAAATGGTCTACCTAGCCCAACTGAAGAGCAAGTATTAGGTAACCAAGATTTAGACCGTTTTATTGGTATTAAAAATCCACCACCACTGTTTGGTGATGAAGCTAAGCCAACCAATGCTTTAGCTCAAGGTAAACAAATTATTGAATACCTAATACAAAGTGGGCAGCAAAACGTACAAGTGGTTCCGGTTACTATTTTATGGGGTCGCGACCCGGGTAAAGAAAAGCCGGGGCTACGAACTTTAATTACGCACTCTCTAACTCCTAGCTGGTTTAGAAAGTTTTTTGTGGTGTTGTTTTCAGGACGCGACAACTTTATTCGCTTTAGCCAACCACTCGACTTATCGCTTTTAGTTAATGAAAAAGCCGATGTAAGCGAGTTACCACATAAATTATTACGTGTAGCACGTGTTCACTTTAAGCGCCAAAAGCTAGCTGCTACAGGCCCTAAAATGCCCTCTCGTGAACAATTATTTAATTCATTATTAGCGTCACCTACAATAAAAAAAGCAATTCAAGATGAAGCTAAAGCTAAAAACATTAGCCAAACAGAAGCCCGCCAAAATGCACTTAAGCTACTTGATGAGATAGCTGCTAATTACTCTGAAGCAATGATACGTGTGGCCGAGCGATTTTTAACTTGGTTGTGGAATAAGCTCTATAACGGTATTGATATTAAACACGCAGAACAAATTCATGAACTAACAGATAAAGGCCATGAAATAATCTATATGCCTTGTCATCGCAGTCATATGGATTACTTACTGCTTACTTACTCTATTTATCATTTAGGCTTAGTTCCACCACATATAGCGGCAGGTATAAATCTTAATTTTTTCCCTGCCGGTGGCATATTTAGACGCTCCGGGGCATTTTTTATTCGTCGCTCGTTTGCAGGCAATAAACTTTATTCTGCCATATTCAAAGAGTATTTAAGCCAACTGTTTATTAAAGGTTACTCTGTTAAGTTTTACACGGAAGGCGGTCGAAGCCGAACTGGGCGCTTACTTCCACCTAAAACAGGTATGCTATCTATGACATTACAAGCAATGCTACGCGGAATAGACAGACCAATATCTATCGTTCCTGTGTACATTGGCTACGAGCACGTCATGGAAATTAACACCTACCTTAAAGAGCTAGATGGAAAAGATAAAAAAGGCGAATCCATATTTGGTATTTTTAAGGCAATCAAAAACCTTAAAAACTACGGTCGTGGTAATTTAAACTTTGGCGACCCAATCTCGATTAACCAATACTTAAACGATAACCAACCTGATTGGCGTGATTCAATACACCCTACCGATGTGCAAAAGCCACAATGGTTAGCGCCACAAGTAACTAAACTTGCCGACCAAGTAATGGTTAAAATTAATAATGCGGCCGCGCTTAATGCGGTTAACTTACTAGCGATGATATTGCTGGTTAACGATAAACAAGCATTGAGTAAACCAAAGCTATTAGCACAACTTGATTTTTATCTGCGCTTACAGCGCGATGCAAGCTATAGCGATAAAGTAACCGCGCCAGACGAAACACCAGAGCAATTACTAACGCATGCATTAAAGCTGAATAAGTTTGAAGTTATCAGTGATGAATTTGGCGAAATTATTACTATTAGCGATAAAGAAAAAGTACTGTTTAATTACTACCGAAACAACATTTTGCACTTGTTTGCAGTACCAAGCTTAATTGCACTACATCTATTCAAACAACACAGCACAACTATTGAGCAATGCCAGCAACTTGTAAAAACGTTTTATCCGTTATTTGCTAAAGAATGGTATTTACAGCCTCTTGATGAAAACTATATAACGCGTATTTTAGCTAATTTTGCTGATCAAAATTTAATTGAGTTTGATGGCGATAACATTCATATAACGAACAGTAATGACTGCTTAGCTAAGCTAGAAATGCTTGGACGAGCACTTAGTTTTACTCTACAACGTTACGCTATTGTGATTGGTTTTATTCAAACAAGTGATGGCATTGAAAAAGCAGAATTAGAACGAGAGAGCCAAGTGCTTGCACAACGTTTAGGCACACTGCATGGTATTAAAACACCTGAATTTTTTGATAAAAAAGTACTTGTTAGTTTTATCGAAAACTTACGTGGCGAGTCGTTAATAACAGATGGTGATAAAGGCTTAGTAGGCAGTACACAACTTTGCGAAACCTACGCACACCTTAAAACATTACTGCCAGCACGCGTCTGGCAGTCAATCAGCGATATAGTACAAGATCAGTGTAACTAGTACTCTATCCATAAAAGGGGGTTAGCGCTGACGCATAACCCCTTCTTGCATTGTTGAGGCAACCAAGTTGCCTTGGCGATCAAAAAACTGCCCGCGTACCAAACCACACCCATTACTCGCACTTGGACTATCAATTGAATACAAAATCCAATCATCCATTCTAAATGGGCGATGAAACCACATTGCATGATCTATAGTAGCTACTTGCATATTTGACTGCATAAACGATACACCATGAGGCTGCAATGCTGTTGGTAAAAACTCAAAATCAGAGGCGTATGCTAATAAGTAATTGTGGATGCGCTGATCGTCTGGCATTTCACCATTAGCTTTAAACCAAATATGCTTTACTGGCTCCATAACTTCTGGTTTAAATGGGTTATGAAAAGTAACTGGTCGCATTTCAATTGGCATTTCACGCGTAAACTTATTACGAATGACTTCAGGGATATGCGAAGCGTTATCTTGATAAAACTCAAGTGATGAACGTAACTCTTCAGGTGCGGGTACATCAGGCATTGTTGCTTGATGCGACAAACCATTTTCTTCACCTTGGAATGACGCTGTCATATAAAAGATTGGCTTACCGTACTGAATCGCTTTTACTCGGCGAGTACTAAAGCTCTTTCCATCGCGAATAGTTTCTACATCATAAACAATCGGTTTAGCTGGATCGCCTGGGCGTAAAAAGTAAGAATGCAATGAATGAACTATACGCCCCTCAGGTAGAGTTTCTTTAGCGGCAGAAAGCGCCTGCCCCATAACTTGACCGCCAAACACAGCACCAAAGCCTAAATCTTGGCTTTGTCCTCGATATAAACCTTGCTCAATTTCTTCAAGTGTTAACAACGACAATAAATCATCTAATACTTGGCTCATTACTTCTTCCTCATTACCCTAGTATCCAAATGATACTATACAATAGTGGGAAGTAAATATTTGTTAGGAATACTGTTATGGCTTACTGGCTATTTAAAACTGAACCCGATGCGTTTTCATTAGATGATTTAAAAAACGCACCAAAACAAACGACTCTTTGGGAAGGCGTGCGTAATTATCAAGCACGCAATTTTATGCGTGATGGCGTTAAGGTCGGTGATTCAGTGATGATTTACCATTCAAGCTGTAAACACGTAGGTGTAGCGGGTATTGCCGAAGTGGCACACGATGCCTACCCAGATCCTACTCAGTTTGATTTAAGTAGCGACTATTACGATGCAAAAGCCACCAGCGACAAACCACGCTGGGTTGTTGTTGAGGTTACTTACCAAAGCCATTTAAAAAAATTAATTAGCCTTAAAGATATTAAAGCCAATAATAATATTACTGAAATCGCACTTAAAAAAGGCGGACGACTATCAATAATGCCTGTTACTAAAAATGACTGGGATGAAATAATCAAAATGGCGCAGTAACACCCTCTCGGTTTGACCTAATTTCATTGAGTTTGATATGATCTATGCTGACTTATAGCTGGAGGATTAATGAAATTACTGTATTGGTTAGATGAATGGTTGGCTCTCCCGCGCAATGAGCAACAAACTCGATTACCCATGACGGGTAGTGATTTACTCGGCGATGTATTTGTTAAGTATGAATTTGTTGACGTTAATAAGCCCCTGCTTTTTACTTTTTCTCCTGCTGGTACTAATGTGCAAGAACAAGATCTCAATCCTGATTTTGCACCATGGGGTTATCACTTAGCTCAAAAACAAAACGTAAACGTAATCGCTTTTCAGCATTTAGGTAAAAGTAATTGGTTTCGTAATCGTAATTTAATCTTTTTTCTCGAGCAATTATCAACATTAATCACTCCATTTGACTGTCGACTTGGCTATGGTTTAAGTCGTGGCGGATTTGCTGTTGGCGCTTTTGCTAAACTATTAAAGCTAAACCAAGTACTGTTCTTTCACCCGGTAAGCACTAAAAATAAAGAATTAGTACCGTGGGATGACCGCTCTAGTACCGATATAGCTCAGCAGTTTGACTGGCAACAAGATTATCACGATCTAGATTTAGGAGATGCCCAAGGCTATATCATTTATGATCCTACTAATCGTATAGACCGAATGCACGCCAAGCGCTATAAGCAGTTAACTCACTTACGAGTATTTGGTATGGGACATGGCACACACGCTACATATTTGAATAAGTTTGGGTTTTATAAGCAAGTAGCCGTTGATTTCATTCAACATCAGCAAATCGATATTGCACAGTTTCGCCTGCAAACCAAAACCTTACGCTTAAAAGAAGATTATTATCAAAGTCTCAATACGGCTAATGCAGACTCCCCTCATCGTTTAGCATTATTGAGTACAGCGCATAAAATTTTAGCTGATGAAAAAGAAGTGTATGTACAAGAGCATCAAGCAAAAATTGATATTCAGCCATTAATAGATGTGGCACTTAAGCACCAAGATGAGCACCCTAATGATGCTATTCAGCTATTAGAAGTCGCCCAGCAACTTCTACCTGACGACCCTCTAATTGAGCATAAACTCAAACAGTTGGAAGAGTAATTATTCCAACGAAAACTGCTATAAAGGCTAACTACTCTATTTAGCCTTTTTCTTTTTGTGCCTATGCTTGGGCACAATGGTAAAGTACATCATTAAACCTAACCAAGAAAATATAATGATTCCCATTAGCCAGCCATTCTTTTCATGACCCTGTGTACGCTTACTGTTAAGTACAATAACGACAGGTAATATGTAAGCACTTAAAACAACAATTAAAAATACAACTTCATTCATTATTTTTCTAGGCTCGACCAGTCTACTTCACTATTTAATACTCGTTCTACCGATATATAGTGCAAAATATCGCCTTCACTTACTTTGTAATCTAATGGTGGGTTTAAATCCATATTTTGCGCACTTAAATTATGAGCAACACCTAACAGTATTGCATCATGCTCAAGCTTAAAGTGATGAAACAAAGTACCAAACTCCATATCTTTGCAGCCACTTGGTACTTTCAAGCTAAATTGTGTATCGCCGTGCAAAGTAGATAGCAGCTCCTCTTGCACACGGCTCGAACCTGGATCTTGCATTGAGCGTACTAATATCTCAGCTGATTTTGCACTACTACATTCTACATTTTGGCAATGCTCTAACATCATCTCAACTTTAGTTTCATCTAAAAAGTGAGCACTTATATGACAATCATCTTTTACTAAGCGACTTATGCGCAGGGCTGTCGTAAATGTCTGGTCGTCATCTTGACCATCAATAATCACTTTATCAGCACTACGAATAGCTACCCGCTCTAGTTCAGCTAAATTTGTAAAACTCGTTAAACGTGCAAAATCAACGCTTTCGTTAGCTAAAAAAGGATGATCCATTTGCTCTGTTACCGCGAGTAAAATACGACGGTCAGTACGTTTCGTATCTGCCAAAATGTAATCAATCATCTTTTTTGTACGAGTGTCGTGCCAACCAAAAATAATAATATGGTGGTTACTGTGGGCAAAGTTTTTATCACCAGTCATAGCGCGCCTAATTAAGTAAGTAACAGTTTGTCCTGCTTTTCCTAGCAAAACACCAAATAAAGCTAAACCAAATGGAATTTGTATTAATGCAACCACCCAACGACCAAGATCAGTAGTTGGACTAAAGTCACCATATCCCACTGTTGATGTTGTTACTGTGTAATAGTAAAAAAAGGTAGTAAGCGAGGTTAACGCTTTCTCATTCGCTATAAATAGTAAGCTCCATGTTAATAGCATATGAGTCAAAATAGCTAATGCCACTGCTTGCCAACTCAACTGATCTATATGAGCGCGAACAAGTAACGCTAGCCTTTTAAATATCACCGGCATAATACAAAATCTTCGTTAGTAAATTATCTATAAACAGTACGTTACTGTAAGCGATGCTTTTAAGCAATGTTTAAGCTTTTAACCGCAAATATAAGACTAAATGCTGTTTGCCAATGATGATTTTTCATGATTAATTAGCGTTAAAATAATAACCAAAACAGTTGTGCTTATGCTTAATAAAATAGCCCGCCCTTTTACTAAAATTGTAGAGCGCTATCTTCCCGACCCTTTTATATTTGTAATTTTACTTACAATAATTACTCTTGTCAGTGCGGGCTTATTTACAACCGCAACCAACATTGAAGTATTACAAGCGTGGGGAGGTGGGTTTTGGAACTTATTAAGTTTTGCTATGCAAATGCTACTAGTGTTAATTACAGGCTACATGTTGGCAAGTACGCCACCTATAAGTAAGTTATTAGAAAAACTAGCAACATTTGCAAGCACCGCACCTAAAGCAATTATATTAGTAACGCTTATTTCGCTTTTAGCGAGCTGGATAAATTGGGGATTTGGCTTAGTTATTGGTGCCCTTTTTGCCAAGGCAATTGCTAAACATACTCGTGTTGATTATCGATTATTAGTAGCCAGCGCTTACTCAGGTTTTGTTGTATGGCATGGCGGATTAGCCGGTTCGATTCCTTTAACTATCGCAACCGATGGTCACTTTTCAGAGGCCAGCATTGGTATTATTAGTACAGAGCACACTTTATTTGCGGGCTTTAATATAGCCATATTAGTTGGTTTATTCATTATTATGCCGCTCGTTAATCGCTATATGCTGCCAAGCGAGCAAGAAAGCGTATATATCGACCCAGCTCTTTTACAAGAGACAACACCTAAGCCTACTACAATAACGAGACCCGCCCAACATTTGGAACAAAGTAAACTACTCGGTATGACAATTGGCTTATTAGGTTTGGCATATTTAGGTTATTACTTTTTTATTGCTGGCGGAAACTTAAACCTTAATAGCGTTATTGCCGTATTTTTGTTTTTAGCTATTACGCTGCATCAAACACCCCATAATTTACTTAACAGTCTGCAACAAGCAATTCCAAGCGGGGCTGGCATTGTTATTCAATTTCCTTTTTATGCCGGCATCATGGCGGTAATGGTTGATAGCGGATTAGCACAACAGATATCACGTGGCTTTATTGCCGTTGCAGATGCTGATAGCTTGCCATTCTTTAGTTTTATAAGTGCAGGGCTCGTTAATATGTTTGTTCCCTCTGGCGGTGGCCAATGGGCTGTACAAGCACCTATTGTAATACCTGCAGCACAAGAGCTAGGTGCTGATATATCGCGCGTTGCAATGGCTGTTGCATGGGGTGATGCCTGGACTAATTTAATTCAACCTTTTTGGGCGTTGCCCGTATTGGCTATAGCAGGCCTAAAAGCAAAAGATATTATGGGGTTTTGTGTTGTGCAGTTGTTTGTGACTGGGGTTTTTATATCGCTGGTATTGAGCTTTTATTAAATGTAAACATAATAAAAAGGCGTGTAAAACACAAGTACTGGTCATTTTATGCACTCTCGCTCTGCTGTTGTAGCTCCACCAACCTACCCTCTTTCAGTTGATAGACTTTGCTGGCCATGTTAATGGTTTCTTGGCGATGAGCAATCATAATCCGTGTGATGGGTAAGTGCTGAATTTGCTCACTTATTTTCGCCTCGTTATCCTTATCTAAATGGCTGGTTGCTTCATCCATAAACAACACGCAGGGCGATTGATACAATGCGCGAGCAAGGAGTAAACGCTGTACTTGACCGCCAGATAAGTTTGATCCCATATCACCTACTAATGAGTTATAACCCATAGTCATTTTGGTAATATCATCATGAATAGCCGCATGTCGGGCACATTGCTCTATTTTTAAGTAATTGGGCTGTGGGTCAAAAAAGCTGATGTTATCGGCGATTGAGCCAGCTAACAATGTGTCATCCTGCATTACTGCAGCTATTTGTTTGCGGTAGTTTTTAAGGCCAAGCTGAGTAATATCTTTGCCATCAAGCAACACAGTCCCTGAGGTTGGCTGTAATAACCCTAGCATTATTTTCATCAACGTAGTTTTACCCGCACCAGATGGACCCGTAATCGCAATCGAGTCACCGGTATTCAGGGTTAAGTTAACGGTGTTTAAAATAGGCGCTTGCTCTTCACTGTAACTAAAGCAAATATTTTCGAGCGTAAGCTGACCTCTCACTTTACCTTCGTCATCACCTGTATAGGCCATTTCACCGTCACGATTAGCTTCTTGTTTCGTGAGTGCTATATCTGCAATACGGTCTAAGTGTAACCGCATCATTTTGAATTGAATAATTTGCTCAATTAAGTTGGCAAAGCGGCTGGTTAACTGGTTTTTATAAGCAATAAACGCCAGTACCATACCAACAGACAAGCTATTGCTCATAACTAGCAATGCAGCAAAGTAAATCACCAATACACTTTCAAGGCCAAATAACAGCTTATTAAATGAATCAAAGCTAATGTTTAAACGCCCTAAACGAATTTCACTGTTTATTACCTCTGCATAACGGTTTTGCCAAATACCTTGGCGCTGCGATTCATTACCAAACAATTTTATAGTTTGCATACCCCGAATATTTTCTAAAAAGTTCGATTGCTCTGTGGCAGATGATTGAATCATTTCTTCGGTGGCTTGATGTAGTGGACGATACAGCGCTAAACGTACCAAGGTATACAGCACAATTGCACCAACAACTACCGCAGTGAGTTTTAGCGAATAAATTAGCATCATAATCAATACGGTAATGCCCATTACGCCATCGACCAGTGTTTCTACAAACCCTGTAGTTATGCGCTCCCGTATTTGCGCTAATGAGCCAAAGCGCGAGACAATATCG
Organism: Pseudoalteromonas sp. S8-8; assembly: GCF_000497875.1. NCBI lineage: Bacteria > Pseudomonadati > Pseudomonadota > Gammaproteobacteria > Alteromonadales > Pseudoalteromonadaceae > Pseudoalteromonas > Pseudoalteromonas sp. S8-8. Next base: position 22,688 of record NZ_AUTR01000035.1, on the reverse strand, counting down.
CCAATATGGCGGGACTCAAAATAGTTCATTGGCAAGCGCAATAAGTGCCTGAGCAAATTCACGCCCATTTGCATATTGAGCAAACTCGAAAGCCGTAAAATTAGCCAACTTCGTACCGCATTAGTCACCACTGAAATTATCGCAATCAGAGCAAAACCCATGGCAAGTACCGTTAATAACGATTCATCAAAACTAATGAGTACTTCATCCACCACCCACTGCATATAATAAGGGGTCATCAAAGCAAATAATTGCAATACCAGTGACAACGCAATCAGTTTTATTAGCCCTGCTTTTAAGCCCTTCATTGAGCTCCAAAGTTGGGTAAACTTCATCTGTGCTTGTTCTTGTTTGGCTTCAAACTGACTGGTTGGAGTCAGCTCTAAACAAATACCGGTAAAGTGTTTACTAAACTCATTACTATTTAAACTACGCTTACCAACAGCAGGGTCGTTAATAGCAAATTTAGCCTTTGCACCTTTGCCAGAGACTTTGGTCAATACCACAAAGTGATTCATATCCCAATGTAAAATACACGGAGTTTGTAGTTTATGGACTTCATCAATAGGGCATTGCAATGCACGACTGGCGAGCCCCAAGTTATCACCCAGCTCAATCAGCTGTTGTAAGTTCATCCCCTTTAAATTAGCCGAAAAGCGCTTACGCATGGCTGGCATATCCAGCCTATGACCGTGATAGCTTGCCACCATTGCCACTGAGGCTAGGCCGCATTCAGCTATTTCGGATTGGAGAATTAGAGGAACTGACATGTTTATTTTAAATTCTATTGTAGCTTGCATGATAAAGGGTAAATTTTCCGTTGTTAATATTATTACCACTATAAATAAGATGGCAGAATGGAAGTACAACTAAGAAGTTTTCTATATAGTTTTACTTTCTTCTAGATATGTATGCACAAATAAAAACTGACGCTATCTCAATAATTACAACTAAAATATCTATTTTGGCGACACGTGTATTCAGATTAGAAATACTTTCTAATCCCTCTGTCTAGCTGAAAAAGTATCATTAATAGCCTCAACCTTTACGATAAAACTCCTCTTAGTAACTGCCAACGAAACTAAAGTAGTTTTATTTTCTAATATTTTTTAAATATTCATATAAATAATAAGATGGGATCATTAAAAATATTATATATAATGGATAATATAAATCAGGACTTATTATTTTTTCATAAATATTAAAGATCAAATGAATTAATAAAATATAAAGTAAAGATAAGATAATTTTTTGAATATTATTCATACATTTTCCTGCGGCTTTTTAGAGCAGCTTTAAAAAGCTACTCTATTACCTCTTTCAGCTAAATATGCTAGTTAACAGGTCGGTTCACACCCTGCTTGTTTTGTTTCTTTAGAACTTTGGTATTGTTTGTACTTTTCATGTGCATAGCCAACAATAACCCCTGCAATAAAAGTAGCAGCTATAGCTCCTAATATAGGAAAACCACCACTAACATTACTTTGCTCTTTCTTGGTTAACTCTCTCATAATTAGTCCCTTATTAATTAGCTAAAGCTTTTCCAACTTCGTTACCTACAACACCAGCACCGCCTAAAGCTGTAGCAGCAGCCGTAGCTTTCGTTCCTGCTTTAACTATTTTATAAATTCTATAAGCAATAAGTGCTACAACTATAGGATTACCACCATTTACGTCTTTAATTTCATTTACGTTTAATTCACGCATAATGTTATACTCCATAAATCCGATGCTTTTTAATTAAGTCATCGGGTTGTTAATATGCTCCCCTTCAATAAAGGTGAGCGGTTAATAGGCTAGCTTTAGCTGCTCGCTAAAGTTAACTAAAGCTGGCCGTCTTTTTCGGTTGTTTGCATTTAGCAAACCACCAAAACTTTCAAATTTTTCTTTATTTTATAAAACGCTACACTTAACTTACGCGCCCTTTTAGGCTGTACAGTGGCTCGAGTAACCACTCGATTAATGTGCGCTGCTCCAACATAATATCTGCCTCAAACAACATGCCACTTTTCAGCTCAAACGCCTTACCATAGGCCTGCATTTGTTGTTGGCTGAGTGTCGCTCGCAAACGGTACACTGGCTCTTGCAGGGTAATAGGCAGGCGTATTTCATTTGGAGTAATGAGCGCCTTGTCGATACGGCTAATTTTACTGTTAATAAAACCAAAGCGTTGGTAAGGGAAAGCATCAAAACGCAGGCGCGTATCGTTACCTAGCTGTATAAAGCCTGCTGAACGTGTTGGTAGCAGCAACTCTGCTACTAGCTCTGATCCTTCGGGAATAATATGCAACAGTGGTTTGGCTTGGGTAAGTGTTTCGCCTTCAACCACTTGAATGCCAGTAACAACACCGCTGTTACTGGCTGTTATGGTATATTGATAGTTACTTTTAATTTGTGTGAGCTGGTTTTGAATATCCGCTTGTTGGCGTTTAAGGCTATTTATACGCAAAGTATACTGCTGGGGCACGTTAGCAATATTAAAACTAAGTTGACTTAATTGATTTTCTTGCTGCATAAGCAAGCGCGCTAGGTTTTGTTTTTCTTGCTTAACATCTAACAAAGCTTGCTGTTGTTGCTCTCGCTCGGTGTTTGATAAAAAGCCATTTTTATTAAGTTGATTAAGGTTGCTTTGTTGGCGGTTAAGTAGCCCTAATTTTTCATCAGCCAGAGTAAGTTGACTTTGTAATGCAGCTTGCTCATTAGTAAGTGCACGTTTTTGCGCTTGCAAGTTAAGTGACTCTTGCTTTTGTAGGGTATGGTTTTGTGTTATCTCATCATTGAGCAACTGTATTTGCATACTTAGCTGCTCAACAAGCTGGGTACTCAAAGCTATGCCTTGGCTGTTATTTTGCTGCACAATAATGGTCGCCAGCGGCTGACCTTTAGTAACGGCATCACCCTCTTGTACAAATAGCTGCTCAATCATACCACCTTGATTAGCAAAGCTTTGGATTATCCCTTTATTGGGTATTAAAAACCCCCGAACTGTTTCCTTGCGTGAATATTCTGCTGTAAATAAAAAGGCTATCACTACAATCGAAATACATACCAAAATAAATACGGTAAGTTTTATTGATAGTGGTTGTGCGAGCGTAATCACTCCTGTTAAACGCTCTCTTTGCTGAGCGACAGCTTCCTTTCTAAATAACATCCAGTTGATCCGCTAAGATTGTTCTAATTTATATTACACTAGAATTCAATTAACAATAAATCAACATAAAAGTCAAAAAATAAAATATTAATGCAAAAAATGAACTTATTTAGTTAGAAAAAATAAAAATACTAGCTCGATAAAATAGTCATCGGCAGACTCAATATTGGATTTTCCGAATCGGCAAAGTGCATCATTACAGCTACATGCCCAGCGACTACAACTGCATACATAACCGCTGAAAAGCCTTGGCCATATTTATCTAGTGGCATTAAATGCGAGTAGTGGCGACCTCGCCATTCAAATACAATTTCCAGCGCACCTACAAACAAAAAGAATACCAGTAACATTAAGCCAAAGGTGTAGCTCAGCCATAAGCCAAATAGTACGCCTAATAAGCATACGCTTAAACCAATCCATGAACGCATTGAAAAACTGATACTTTTTAATACATGCCCACCATCAAGCGGTAAAATAGGTAATAAGTTAAATAAATTTAATAACGCACTAAGAACTGCCACACCTGCAAATATCTCCATTTCTGCGGCGTAATATAAAACGACACCCAACACCGAGGTAATTAAACCAAATGCAGGCCCCATTAATGATATAACTACATCTTGCCAACGGGTTGTTATTTTATCGTCACTTACAGCAAGCCCACCAACAAAGGGGATTAAATAAATACCTTTGGTTTTTATGCCAAAGTATTTCATTGCTCGCACATGGCCGTATTCGTGTACAACTAAGCAACCAATTAGCATTAGTGCAAATTCAATACTGAATAACCACGCATAGCCTGCCACAGAGGCACCTGCAAGCACTACTTTAATTACCTTAGCACTTTTAAAAAGCTTAAAACCTAATGCAGCCAGCCCTAAAAAGCCTTTTTTAGGTGATCCATTTGTAGGCGCTGGTAACGCAAGTTGTGTTACAAATTGCTCATCAACAAAGAGCGAAATACTTTGCTCTTCGACTGTCTCTGTATCAATACCTATTACTTTGTTGTCGTAAGTAAACTGATAATAGTTTTCACGAGGATTATCAAAGGTAATAGCTTGTTGAGCATGAAACACCTGCACAATTTTTTGTCCAGACACCATAAGCGAAAATGGCTGCTCGGCTAAAGTAAGATCTATTCTTATCATAATTAAGACCATTTAAAATAATGGCGCTAGTATACCTAATCAACTTAAAAACACGAGTAAAGGTGTTCTATAACTATTTTCAAAATAAAAGCATTTGATACTGACAAAATAAAAAAACACTACTACTTTTATAGTAACCATAAGCTATACATTGAAAGGGATAACAGTGAACAAAATAGTGCCTAACATTTTAGTTGTTGACGACTCAAAAGCGATTTTGATTGTTATGGAAGCCATATTAAATGAATTAAATATGTCTGATAATGTAGTCACCTGCTTGAGTGCTGCTGAAGCCCTCGAAAAAGTTGCTTCTGATATAAACTACTTTGATGCTATTTTTACTGATCTTAATATGCCCGAAATGGATGGTATGGAATTAATCCGCCACTTAGGAGGGCTACATTATCAAGGCGGTATTATTATTGTTTCTGAAATGGATCATAAAGTTATTAGTTTAGCTGCCAGCCTTGCCAAGCAACATAACGCTCACCTCATTGGTAATATTACAAAACCAGTGCAGCTATCTCAGGTTAGTAGGTTACTTATTAAAGTGGCGCAATTAAACAGTCACACTTTATTAAAAGAGTCAGCCATTTCAAAAGATGAGCTTATTAATGCATTGAAAAACGATGAAATAACGCCTTTTTATCAACCAAAAATAAACGCTGATAACAATAGAATTGAGAGCGTTGAAGTATTGGCGCGTATTCTATCAAGTAAAGACGGCAATATTATTTTACCTAACCGTTTTATAGGTATTGCCGAACAACATAACTTAATTAATCAAATTACATTTTCTCTTTTTGAAAAGGCCACCAGCGAATTCAAAAATATGAAAGCGCAACTAGGTCATGATTTTAAGATGGCATTTAACTTATCGCCAACTCAGCTCGACGACCTAAACTGCCCTAATAAATTACTGCTCATTTTAGAACTAAATCAACTCACGCCTAGTAATATAATTATAGAAATAACAGAACAACATGCACTCTCAAGCCTCATGCAATTAGAAACACTAAACAGATTAAGAATGCATGGCTTTGGTATATCGCTAGATGACTTTGGTGTTGGTTTTACTAATATGAATCAACTTCGGAACCTTCCTTTTACTGAAATTAAGATAGACCGCTCACTCATTAGCCATATAGAAACAGATTTATTTTCTCAAGTGGTTGTAAGTTCGTTATTTAACATTACGAGTAAAGATAATTTAGATTTAGTGGCAGAAGGTGTTGAACGACCAGAAGAGCTCGTTTATTTAAGGCATTATAAAAGAAAACTAGCCATACAAGGTTTTTTATTTAGCCGCCCTAAACCACAAGACGAATTTATATCTTGGGCTAAAGATTGGCTGAAAACTGATGGCAGTCCCGCTTAAAGAGGTATTAATATTTAATCGGGGCTGGTTAACTAATTATCACCCCGAGTGTGTTTATCTTCTTCACTGACTATATGCGCACTACTTGCTAAACGTTTGTGCCAACGCTGCCTTGCTACTGCGCGCATATTAGTAGATTGGTCACGCTCATCTACAATCTCTAGCCCCATTAAAGCTTCAATCATGTCCTCTAGCGTTACAATACCTTGCACGTCACCGTACTCATCTACAACTAGGCATATATGCGTGCGCTTTGTTAAAAGAGTTTGCAGTAACGACGATACATTTTGAGAACTCGGCACCGTATAAATAGGCTTAATCAATTTGCTAATTTTGTAATCGGTACCTAAACGGTGAAATGCCAGCATAATATCGTTTTTATGCACAAACCCAACAATATCGTCGCTGTCTTTATCAAATACCAATATACGAGAAAATGACGACGAGCCGTGATCGTTTAAATACTGATTCACGGTTAAGTCTTTGTGGATTTTAAAAATAACAGTTCGAGGCGTCATTAAGTCGCATAATTTTGCATGTCTAAAATGCAATAGATTACGAATTATTTCGGACTCATCCTGATGTAATGCACCCGACTCCGTACCTATATCAGCCATTGCCTCTATCTCTTGACGAATATAGTAAGCCTCATCGTGCTTTGGACCCATTAAATTTGTTAGCTTTTGTGCAAACCATACAAAAGGCTTTAGCGATATAACTAAAAACCGCAAAGCGTAGGTAACACTTGGGGTTAAAGCTCGCCAGTAATTAGCCCCCAATGTTTTAGGAATAATTTCAGAAAGGATTAATACGAGGAATGTCATAATGGCTGATGCAATACCTACAGCCGCATCGGAAAACACCACAGCCGCCTGCGCGCCAACCCCAGCAGCACCCGCAGTATGGGCAACCGTATTTAAAGTTAAAATAGCAGCTAAAGGCTGATCTATATTGTTTTTAAGTTTTTCGAGCTGTTTAGCAAGCTCAGGGTGATCTTTCCTAAGTGATGCAACATAGCTGGGCGAAATACTTAATAACACAGCCTCCATCACAGAACATAAAAACGAAATAACAATCGCCACTACCATATAAACTATCAGTAAAGTCACTTTCTCTCCTCTATATTGGATATGTGAGCATGGTATCAATACATGCTATATTTGGCCAAACTTCCAATAATAATAGGCATAATAATGAAATTTAGCGCACCATGGTGTCATCAAAATAAGCTATTTAAGCATGCAGCGACTCTTTTAACGCTTAGCAGCTTAAGCTTTGCTGCAATAGCTGCACCATTGGATAAATCAAAAATTCAGTTTATCGGCCCACTTGCCGAAGACATGCAGTTAAAGCCTTTTCAAACACCTCATGGCAATGCCATTATTAATAACCTATTGCCGCAACTACAAGCAGACTCAGATAGTTTTTCTGTATTTGGGAAAAAACAAAACTGGCAGCCGTTTAATAAAATCAATGCGCTCACTTTAGGTGGGTTACAGGCACTAAAATTTAATATTGAAACAACCCGCTTTACACAAGGTACGCTTACCTTAAAAGGGATTGAGCAAGGTCAGTTATTTATTAATGGCGAACTACAAACAGGCGATAAAAATAGCTATAAGTTAGCTTTAAATAACAGTACTCACTCTATTTTAATAGTAGCCCAACAAGTAGCTAATTGGCACGACGTAATGCTTGATTTTGCACCTAAAAGCGACGTTGATAAAATTACGCTTAGCGCCTCAAAAACAAAACGCTTATCTGCAAAACAATTGTTTGATGCCCCTATAATCAGCCAATTATCACTCGCACCTAATGCTAAGCAGTACGTTACTACTACTCGCACTTATAGCGATAAAACACAAAACCAAGCAAATACAGTTACAGTACTTAAAGATTCAGATAATCAAATGCTTTATCGCTTCGAAGCAGGCCAACCAAGTAACATTATTTGGAGTCCAGATAACCAATATTTAGTGTATTTGTTAAATGGTGAGCTTAAACAACTTAGCCGTAAAAACTTCTCAATAAAAACATTAGCAAACGATTTAGAAGGAGCCAATAGCTTTACCTTTTATAACGACACCAGCCTTTTGTTTAGCTGGTCTAAATCACCTGAGAGCACTAACAGCTTAACTAAGCACTATAAAGGTCTACAAGATCGCTGGTCGTATGCACGTACCACCAGCCAAATTTATATGTTTGATACTAAAAGTGGTTTAACAAAAGCACTTAGCCAAGGTCCTCTTTCTTACAGCCTTGAAGATTCAAATAGTAACCGTGGCAAAATATTAATGAGCCGCCCAGTAATGGCAATGCAAGCATCAACCCACCCTGAAACAGAGTTAGTCGAACTCGATTTAAAATCAAATAAGCTTTCATCGCTTGGTAAATTTAAAACGTGTAATTTAGCTAAATATGCAAATAAAGACATTTATGTAGTTGCAGGCCCCGATTTTAAAAATGGCGCAGGCAGAGCTCTACCAAAAGCAATGCTTGCCAATAACTACGACGGGCAACTTTATCTACTTACTGAAGGCGGTAAAAACGTAAAAGCACTTAGTAAACAGTTCGACCCCGCTATTGGCCAACTGCAAGTTTTAGAAAACGGCGATGCGCTCATTAAAGTAACAGAGCAAGACACTCAACCACTTTACCTATTTGATTTAAGTAAACAGCGCTTTAAAAAGTTAAGTACGGGATTGGATATTGTTGAACAATTTAGTTACTCATACGACCGTAATACCGAAATTTTACTAAGTGGTACCAACGCTTTAGCTCCACAACAACTAAAGCGCCTTAACGTAAGTAAAAATAAAACAGATTTAATATGGGATTCAAAACCAAGTAGCTATGCAAATACACGACTCCCTACATTAGAAGAGTTTAATTTTAAAAATAAACATGGTGTCGAAATAACTGGTCGTGTGTACATTCCTAGCAACTTAGATAAAACTAAAAAGCACCCTGCGCTCGTGTATTACTACGGCGGTACTTCACCAGTTACGCGTGGTTTTACAGGTCGTTACCCGTTTAACTTCTGGGCAGAAAATGGCTACGTTGTTTATGTAGTACAACCTACTGGCGCAACAGGGTTTGGACAAAAGTTTTCAGCGCAACATGTTAATGCCTGGGGCGACTACACCGCAGACGATATTATCAAAGGCACGCAAGCCTTTTTAAAGAAATACAACTATGTTGATAGTGAAAAGGTAGGAAATTTAGGGGCATCATACGGTGGCTTCATGACCATGCTACTAGCAACTAAAACCGATATATTTAGTGCTTCAATAGCTCATGCGGGTATTTCTAACATTACCTCATATTGGGGTGAAGGTTGGTGGGGCTATTTATATTCAGGCGAAGCATCAAAAAATAGCTTTCCGTGGAATAACCCTGAGCTTTACAGCCAGCACAGCCCTGTATTTCATGCCGACAAAGTAACAACTCCTATGTTACTTCTTCATGGTGATAGCGATACCAATGTACCTGTAGGCGAAAGTTTAACCATGTACACTGCGCTTAAACTGCTTAATAAGGACGTAGAGTTAATCGAATACAAAGGCGCCGACCACCAAATTTTTGCACGCGATAAACGATTTGATTGGTGGAACACCATGCTTGCATACTTTGATAAAAAGCTAAAAGATGAACCTCAATGGTGGGACTCAATGTATAAAAATGACTGAGCCTGAACCTTTAAAATAACGACTTAATACAGATTTATTAATAGTAGTATTAATTATTTAGCACCTTTTAATTAGTTTAAAGGTGCTAACCTCATCCTCTAATAACGTCTTATACACCTTTGAAATATTAAGTTACTTAAAACTAATAAACCCCCTTCTCAGCATTTACCTAATGGTGCTACCATACAGAGCTATAAGCATTCAAAATAAAGTACTATGGCTATTAATGTTTTATTGGTTGAAGACGATGAACTACTCGTTAAACGCATCCAAAATCACTTTGCAGATACCGAATTTACAATAGAGGTAGACCCAACTGGCGCTGATGCACTTAACATTGTAAGGCAGCGGGTAAACCTGCGCGGTGCTATATCATTAGCCATAATTGACATTGTTTTGCCAAAGCGTGATGGGCTTCAGCTGGCAAAAGAATTAAACACACTTACCGATATTGGCGTTATTGTATTATCGAGTCGTGACTCCCAAGCCGATCGTATTGCAGGCCTTGCACAAGGTGCTGATGACTATATTTGTAAGCCTGTCGATTTACTTGAGTTAGAACTTCGCATGCGCGCGCTCTATAAGCGTGTTGCAGTTAACCTAGAAGACGACGAAAGCGAAGAGTTTATAGAATATGCTGACTTTAAGCTTCACCCCGATAACCGCACACTAATTACTGCTGCAGGCGTTGAATCACGCTTAACTGAAGCCGAACATAAAGTGCTTATTTGCTTAATTAGTAATGCAGGTAAAGCCACATCCCGTGAAAAAATATCAGAAGAAATAGGCCAGCCCGATTGGAGTCCAAACGATCGTACTGTTGATGTGCTGATCGGTCGTTTACGTAAAAAATTAAATGACGAAAAAGATCAAAAACGTATTGTTACCGTTCGCGGTAAAGGCTATATGCTCTCTATTTAATATTTAGTTAATTGCGCAATAAGGCGCTCAAATGCACGGTAATTAAGTGCTTCCTTAAGCTCATTTAAACTAATATTTTCAGCCCCTTTTAAATCACTAATAGTCCGCGCCACCTTAATTACTCTATGATAAGAGCGTGGCGATAAAGACAACTTCTCGCTTGCTCTGGCTAAAAACTGCAACTCTGCTGGCGCCAGTACACAGTGCACACTCATTTCTTTATTATTAAGCCTCGCATTAACCTTACCTTGGCGTTTTAGTTGTAGGTAATAAGCCGCTTCAACTCTTGCTCTAACCTCAGCACTACTTTCCTCCGGCTGAGTACTTTGTAGTTCAACACTCGTTAAACGAGGTAGTTCTATTTGCAAATCAATACGGTCAATAAAAGGCCCCGACACGCGCGATAAATAACGCATAACTTGATCGGGAGTTGCCCGCTTATCTGTATGACTCCCTGTTGGGCTTGGATTTAATGCTGTAATAAGCTGAAACTGCGCCGGAAACTCCATTTGCCTAGCTGCACGTGAAATAGTAACCGTACCGGTTTCCATTGGCTCACGCAGTGAATCAAGTACCTTGCGTTCGAACTCAGGCAATTCATCCAAAAAAAGTACGCCATTGTGTGCCAGAGAAATTTCACCAGGCTTGGGATTTGAAGAGCCCCCCACCAAAGCAACAGCTGAGCACGTATGATGTGGATTACGAAATGGCCGCTGTCGCCAATTAGTTAAATCTATAGATTGTCCAATAATAGAGTAAAGCGCAGCTGTCGAAATAGCTTCATCGTCCGACATAGTAGGCATTATAGTTGCCATTCGCTGGGCCAGCATCGATTTACCAGTACCTGGAGGACCTAAAAATAGTAAATTATGCCCGCCAGCTGCAGCAATTTCGAGTACTCGCTTTGCACCGGGCTGACCTTTCACATCGCTTAAATCGAGTAAAAAGTCAGGGGCTTGTGTGCAGTCGGGGTACTCTATATTCAATGGTAAGGGTTGTTGATTAAGTAAGTCCCCCCACACTTCTTGAATAGAGCTTACGGCTTTGCGTTTAACGCCATTAACTAGGCTTGCTAGGCTGTCGTTTGCAAGAGGTAAAAAGCAGCAACGATCTTGTTCTTTTGCAGCAAGTACCGAAGGTAAAATAGCGTTTACACCACGCACCTCACCATTAAGAGCAAGCTCCCCATAAAACTCATACTTATGAATATCAGGACACACTATTTGTCCAGAGGCGACTAAAATACCCACCGCAATAGCAAGATCAAACCGTCCACCATCTTTTGGCAAATCGGCAGGGGCTAAATTTACAGTTATTCGTTGATCGGGAAAACCAAATTGTGAGTTTTCGAGTGCGCTACGTACCCTGTCTTTCGACTCTTTAACAGACGCTTCGGGCAGGCCTACAATATGAAAAGCAGGTAAACCATTTCCTAGGTGAACTTCTACAATAACTTCAGGGGCATTTATACCCACTTGAGCACGAGAAAATATACGAGCTAACGACATTCCTTATCCTAGTAAATGGTGTGATTACACCAGTTTAGTCAGGATATTTAAAAACGTGTAATGTGATTTGCCATTTTATAGCAGCCAAACGAAGTAATAAGGTCATTAACATACCTAATACCATCGCCATTTCGGTTACTAACGAAAAACTAATGCCAAGCGTATAAACAGTGCCACCCGCTATACAGGTAATAGCGTAAAGCTCACCTTTTAATAGCATAGGGATCTCGCGTGCAAGCACATCTCGAATTAATCCACCAAAGCAGCCTGTAATTACAGCCATAATTACCGCAGTCATATCGGGCATACCAACAAGCTGCGCTTTTTGTGCCCCCATTACTGCAAAAAAAGCTAAACCAAACGCATCCGCTGTTTGTAAAATATAATGAGGTATCGGCTTTTGTTTATTTATAAGGCGTGTTGTAACAAATACTGAAGCGAGTATGGCAAAAAAGTAACTTTGATCGTGTAACCAAAACACAGGAACATCTAAAATTAGATCTCGCACTGTACCACCACCAATAGCAGTTACTGTCGCTAAAACTACGACCCCAAAGCCATCCATTTTTTTCTCGTACGCTAGCAAAGTGCCCGATACAGCAAACACCGCAATGCCTATTAAATCAAACCAGTGGTAAAGTTCAGTCATATTTGTAACAACCCAAAAACATTTGTGCCGTTTTAACACAAACCAAACAAGGTTTTAAGTAATAACGATTTATTTTAAGAAGTTTATAACATTTTTGAAGTGTATCTCAGGGGGCGGGAGCTTGCGCTTATGAGAAGTGAATGCCTCATGCAGTGAAGATTATCTTTAACCTATAAGCTAAATCACCACACTCATCAAATTTCAGGCATAAAAAAACACGCTTTAAGCGTGTCGTTTCATTCTTATTTATTTCAGTGGTTGCGGGAGCCGGATTTGAACCGACGACCTTCGGGTTATGAGCCCGACGAGCTACCAGACTGCTCCATCCCGCGCCTGAAATTTGTAGACTTATTTAAAGTTGCTTACATTACAACTTGGCTTCCAATTAAAAATTGGTTGCGGGAGCCGGATTTGAACCGACGACCTTCGGGTTATGAGCCCGACGAGCTACCAGACTGCTCCATCCCGCGCCTGTATATTTTAAGTCTATCGACTACTTTATTTTATCTTTTAAGCTAGAGTTTACAGTAACCAAATCTTATAAAAAATTGGTTGCGGGAGCCGGATTTGAACCGACGACCTTCGGGTTATGAGCCCGACGAGCTACCAGACTGCTCCATCCCGCGCCTGTAATTTCTTTAAAACATTTTCGTAATATTTACGAGCCTGCCTTGAAGAGAGCGCTACTATATAGGAATAAACATTTAATGCAAGGCCTAAACTAATTAAAGTTGTTCAACCGAACAAAAAGCAATCAAATTGCTATTCTGCGCTCAACCTTTGATGCGGATTAATCATTTTTTGCCATTCCCAGTCTGGATGTCCCATCACTATAAAGTCAGGGTTCTCAGTACTCTCGCGTTGGTTGTACGTTAGCGGGTTAAATTCTGCATCGGTAATACAACCACCGGCTTCTTCAACAATAACTTGTGAAGCACCTGTATCCCACTCTCCCGTTGGACCAATTCTTAAAAAACAATCTGCTTTGCCTTCTGCAACAGTACAAGCTTTTAATGAGCACGAGCCAATAGCAATAGTTGTAAACTGACTATTTAAATACTGACTCACCGCTTCTATTTTTTGGCGGCGGCTCACTGCAAGCGTCAAGCTCTCTGGCGGCGCTACAGATATTTGCTTATCAATTGAGTTTTCACGTTTAAAGGCACCATTTTTAGCTGTAGCAAAATAAGTCACACCTTTTGCAGGCCAATGAATAACGCCAAGCACAGGATGATTATTTTCAATCAATGCAATGTTTACTGCAAAGTCGCCACTTTCTAAAATAAATTCGCCTGTACCATCCATCGGATCGAGCAACCAATAACGCTGCCAGTCCTGTCTGTCGGCGAGTGCAGGTATAGGTGTTTCTTCCGACATAATTGGGATATCGGGCGCAAGTGCTTTTAATCCAGCAACCAGTACGTCATTTGCTGCTAAGTCAGCTTTGGTAACAGGCGTATTATCTGATTTCTCTTGTTGGCCAATATCGCCTTTTTTATAAATGGCCATAATTGCATCGCCAGCACGCTCAGCTAATTCAATACACGGTTCGATTAATTTATTCATCGGCAGCTCCAGACGCTAAATACTTATCTAATAATAGCAAAGCTGCAACACTGCGTGCTTCGGTAAAATCTTCTTGGTCTAATAATGACTGCCACTGAGTTAATGGCCACTTAACAACAACAAGCGGCTCTGGTTCGTCGCCAATAAGGGTTTGTGGGTATAATTGCTTAGCAAATAAAATATGCATAGTGGCATTAAAGTAACTCGGCGCCATTGTTACTGTTCTTAATGGTTTAAAATACTCAGCACCAAAGCCAATTTCTTCTTTAAGCTCTCTGTTAGCAGCTTGCTCTGGCGTTTCGCCCGGATCGATTAAGCCTTTAGGAAAACCTAACTGGTAATCGTTTGTGCCCGCACAGTATTCACGTACAAGTAGTAATTCGTTGTCTGCACTTAACGGAACAATCATCACGGCTCCCCGGCCACCGCCGCGAATTCGCTCATACTGGCGCTCTTCGTTATTAGAAAACTTTAGCTCTAAAGACTCCACAGTAAACAGGCGGCTTTTAGCGACAACATTGTTACTGAGGATTTGTGGTGGTGTTGGGTGCTTTTTCTGTGTCATTGGCGTTAATTTGCTATCATGGCAGTTAGTTCAATAATAAACCTTATAAGTTGAAATTCCTATGTTAAATTGGTCAAAAATCGATACCGTTTTGCTCGACATGGATGGAACATTACTCGATTTACATTACGACAGTCATTTTTGGCTTAACGTTATTCCTGCGCAACACGCATTAGCAAGGGGCATTAGCCTAGATGCAGCTAAAGCAGATATTTTAAAACGCTATCAAGCTGTGAGCGGTCAAATACAGTGGTATTGTTTAGATTATTGGGAGCAGCAATTAAGCTTGCCTATAATGGAGCTTAAACGAGAGTCTCAGCATTTAATTAAAATGCGCGAAGACGTACCTCATTTTTTAACTGAGCTTAAAAAAGCAGGCAAAGAGTTAATTTTACTTACCAACGCCCACCCTGAGAGTGTCATGCTTAAATTTGAGCATACAGCGATTGATAACTACCTAGATGGCGTAGTGTCTACTCATGAATATGGAGTAAGTAAAGAGCAACAAAGTTTGTGGCACCAAGTACAAAAAGACTTAGGGTTTAATAAGCAGCGCACTTTGTTTGTAGATGACAGTGTGCCGGTTTTGAATGCTGCACGAGAATACGGCATTGAGCACTTACTTGCAGTTGCTAACCCTGATAGCCAACAACCACATAACGAAATAGCCGATTACCTGAGTGTTACCGACTATCGTAAGATTATTTAACTCAACTTACGTGACTTAAATTTTTGGGTAACGCGCTTCTAGCCCTTGATATACTAACTTTGCAAAATCTGCATGTTCTGTATCAAGGCTTTTAACTACTTCAACTAAATGCTCGTTATCTTCTTGCCCGTTCCATTCTTTAATATAGCTACCATCTTTGTAACCGTGATCTTGGCGGAAAAAGTTTAACGTATTTTTACCTACGTAGCCGCGATATAAATCATCAATATCCATACCCATTTGCGCCATACAGCCGGCAAAGGCACCTGCATTAAACGTTTTATCAGCAACAGCAGACGCCGCTAATATCTCTAGTGTTTGTTTAAAGTCATCAGCTTGTTGAGCATTACTAAGCTCAGTTTCAAGTTGCTTTGCTAAGTCTTCGTAGCTAGTTTCACCGTCAATTCTAAGCGATAGACCAAAATGAAAAATATCAACCAACTCTAAAATAACTTGTTCAGTATCTGGTGTTTGTTTTTTCCACCATTTCCAACCATGATGATCTAGCATTTCAGCACACTCAACCCAAATAGCGCGGTACCATTCAAACCCTTGAGTAAACCATTGCTCATGTACTTTAGTATTCATGGCGTTTTGCATTTCTAGCATCACTACTAGCTTGTTTAAATTGGCAGACATATCAATTCCTGTCGTTTTGGTTGGCGTAATTTTCGTTGGTGTAATAATACAGATAAAATGCTGATTGTGCATTGCTGTATATTTTTATTAGTGTGCTAATTATGTTTATCGTGACGTCGTAAACTCATGCCATGAATCAATTAAATCAATGAAATCTTCAAAGCCACAACCACTACTTAAACCATTTTCTTCAAGCGCTAAATCGTCATCCTGATACGCTATTAGGTCTTCGCTGTCTTGATGAAGCGCATGGGCTTCAAATAATGCTTCGTCTTTCGTTAATATTAAATCTATTTCTTGGCCTTTTAGTGTTAGCGGCTCATAGCTTGAACTTACCGATGCAATAAGCGCTAGTACCATGGCTACTTTGTCTTTGCCTATTTCTTCGTTTAGCCAGCGACCAATAATAGCGTGTTCACTGCTTATTTTAATACGTAGCCCACTAATAGGGTCGCGAATAAATTGATATTCCATAGGGTTTGCCTGTAAATCTTTGATTGCGTAATTATATACGTAAACGCCCGTAAACCACAGGACATATAAAGTAAAATAGCGCCACATGGCGCTATTTTACTCAACTTTAAAACCGTTAACTTCGCGATCTATAACGCGCTGCGTCAATGATCGACCATAAGTAGATAATAGGCACAAGTACAAAGCCTACAAGCACATAAATTAGTGCGTAACTTATTATAATAGCGAGTGCAAAAAATATAGCCGCTAAAATACGCCCTTGCACTAACTGCCCTAAACCAGGAAAAAATATATTACATAATGCTGCGATTACGTTACCGCCAGAACCTTGATCTGCCATACTAACCTCTGTATTTATTTGATTTTATAATTATTTACTTACACACTTTATGCCAATTTATTAAAGCTTACAAATCAAATAGTTAAATTAGTCTAGATTTAGAGAGTTAGTAAATTTTGCTAACTTTAGGTCAAATTAGCAATTTTTGTTATGCGTTTACGCTTTTTATTCGCTTAGTTAATTAGCAAGTTACTCGTTTTGAACACTATTTTATAAATAGCTGTTTATAAAAACAGTATTTTATTTAGCCTAACAAAAACACCTGTTATACTGCCCACAATATTGATTAAAAAGGCGTAACGATGGACGTTTCACAATTACTCGATGGCTTAAATGACAAACAACGCGATGCCGTTGCAGCCCCACTACAAAACATGCTGGTATTAGCAGGTGCTGGGTCTGGTAAAACACGAGTGTTAGTTCATCGTATTGCGTGGCTTATGCAAGTTGAGCAAGCCTCCGCTTACAGTATTTTTGCAGTTACATTTACTAATAAAGCCGCTAAAGAAATGCGTGGCCGCGTTGAAGAAACACTAAAAGCGCCTGTAGGTGGCATGTGGATTGGTACTTTCCATGGTTTATCGCATCGTATTTTACGTGCTCATCACCGTGAAGCTAATTTACCAGAAGCCTTTCAAATTTTAGACTCTGACGATCAGCTTCGGATGATCAAGCGCTTATTAAAGTCGATGAATATTGATGATAAAAAATGGCCTGCTAAACAATTTGGCTGGTACATAAGCGCCAAAAAAGATGAAGCACTTCGCCCTAAAGATATTCAAGCATACGATATTAATGAGCAAATGATGCTGCGTGTTTATGCCGCCTATCAAGAGGCCTGTGATAGAGCGGGCCTAGTTGATTTTGCTGAAATATTACTACGCAGCTACGAAGTGTTAAAAAATAACCCTACGTTACTGCGTCATTATCAGCAACGCTTTGCGCATATGCTCGTAGACGAGTTCCAAGATACAAATACCATTCAATATGCTTGGTTAAAATTACTTGCTGGCGATACTAACAGCATTATGATTGTAGGCGACGATGACCAAAGCATTTATGGTTGGCGTGGTGCTAAAATCGAAAACATTAAACGTTTTTTAACTGACTTTAGCGCAGAAACCATTCGTCTTGAACAAAACTACCGCTCAACAGCGACTATTTTGAAAGCGTCTAACGCATTAATTCAAAATAACTCAGAACGTATGGGTAAAAGCTTGTGGACCGACGGTAACGACGGCGAGCCAATCTCTATTTATGCAGCATTTAATGAGTTAGACGAAGCACGCTTTGTAAGTAGCAAACTACGAAGCTGGTTAAATGCAGGTAATGCCCTACAAGATGCCGCAATTTTATACCGTAGTAACGCGCAATCTCGTGTACTCGAGGAGGCCATGCTGCAAGAAGGCTTAAAATACCGTATTTATGGTGGTATGCGATTCTTCGAACGACAAGAAATTAAAGATGCGTTGTCGTACTTACGCCTAGTGGGTAATCGTCAAGACGATGCCGCATTTGAGCGTGTAATTAATACGCCAGCACGCGGTATTGGCGACAAAACATTGAGCCATATACGCGACTGTGCACGAGCAGAATCGTTACCGCTTTGGTATGCCGCAAAAGCAATTGTAGAACAACAGCATTTATCTGGTCGTGCTTCTGGTGCAGTAAGTAAGTTTGTAGAACTAGTTGAACAAATAGAAGATAAAATTAGCGATCTAACTTTGCATGAGCAAGCCAAGTACACAATTCAAACCTCAGGCTTGATGGCAATGTACCAAGCTGAAAAAGGTGAAAAAGGCCGTGCTCGCGTAGAAAACTTAGAAGAACTAATTAGCGCATGTGACCAGTACGAACTTCCTGAAGACGAAGAATACAGCTCGCCTTTACAAGGCTTTTTAGCACATACATCACTTGAGTCAGGTGAAGGACAAGCAGAAGAGCACGAAGATGCCGTACAAATGATGACGCTTCACTCAGCTAAAGGATTAGAGTTTCCGTTAGTGTTTATGGTGGGCGTAGAAGAAGGCATGTTCCCTTCTCAGCAAAGTAACGAAGAGTCTGGCCGCTTAGAAGAAGAGCGCCGCCTTTGTTATGTAGGCATGACACGAGCAATGGATAAGTTATACATTAGCCATGCTGAGAGTCGCCGCTTATACGGGCAAGAAAAATACCATAGCCCATCACGCTTTTTACGCGAAATACCTGAGGACTGCGTAGAAGAAATTCGTATTAAAACACAGGTTTCTCGCCCGCCGGCCGCCGGGCGTTTTAGCGCATCAGTTAGCCATGCCGCATTTGAAGACAGTGGCTTTAACTTAGGGCAACGAGTTTTGCATGCTAAGTTTGGTGTTGGTACCGTACTTAATTACGAAGGCAGTGGCGCGCAATCTCGCGTACAAGTTAACTTTGACGACCTTGGCAGTAAATGGTTAGTAACGGCCTATGCACGATTACAAGCTGTATAAAGCACACCTAAATGAGTTAGAGCAACAATTAGCTGGCGCGTATCATCGTCAGCTAGTGTTGATCACGGGCAGCCCAGCTTGGTGTTATGAAATACTTAACTCATTAATAGATGAAAACAATACACTTGTTGTATCCAAGCAGTGCGCGATTAAAAATTCGTACTGGCCTACTCGCACACACCAAATTTTAGGGCAAGAATTTGCTCATGCTGTTTACGATGGTTTTAGTGGTTTGCACCCTGATAAACTTGCAGCACTTGCCGGCACCGTTAAAGCAGGCGGTATACTGTTTTTATTACTGCCTGAACTAGATGATTTAGCCTCTTGGCAAGATCCAGCATTAAGTACAGTGCAATCACACGGTCAGAGCATTGACTACAGCATATTTAATCAACGTTTCGCGACTATTATTAAACCGTTGCCCGCTTTTCACTTTAGTGAAAAAAATGGCTGTATTAGTAATAACGCTAGCTATGTAATGCATAATAAAATTGATTATGAGCCACAGCAAAACTGTATTGAGCAAATAGTAAAAGTAGCTAACGGCCGTGCCAACAGGCCTTTACTCATTAATGCCGATAGAGGTAGAGGTAAGTCGGCAGCACTTGGCTTAGCCGCGGCAAAACTAACTGATAAAAAAGTAATTATTTGCAGCACTCAGTTTAAAGCGACCCATAGCAGCTTTAAACATTTAGCCCAAGAGTTAAGCCTTCAATACAACGCTGAACATAAACAGGTCGCCAACTTGCACTACGTTGCACCTGACGCGTTATTAAACACACTACCTGAGTGCGATTTATTACTCATTGATGAAGCTGCAGCAATCCCTGTTCCGTTATTGCTAAAAATGCTAGCTCATTACCCTCGTATAGTATTTGCAAGTACACTGGTTGGGTATGAGGGCAATGGTAGGGGTTATACCATTCGCTTTAGTAACTATATTAAAGCGCACTATAAAGCCTCTAAAGTTGTAACGCTTGATGAGCCACTGCGTTTTGCTAAACACGATCCCCTCGAGAAGCACATTCGCACCTTGCTTGCACTCGATGCACAATATAAAGAGTTAAGTAGTGAGCAATTAGAGCAGCCAGTTCATAGCGAAATAACTCAGCAATCCCTTGTAAACAATGAGCCTTTACTGCAACAAGTTATTGCCCTGCTTGCATTGGCTCACTATCAAAGTAGTGTAAACGATTTACGCCAACTACTAGACGCACCATCGCAACGAATATTCATCAGCAAAATTAACAATCAATTAGTTGGTGTATGTTTAATCGCAATAGAAGGTGGTTTAAGTGAAGAACTTGCTCTACAGGTTATAAGCGGAGAGCGCCGCCCACAGGGTCATTTAATGGCTCAAACCCTCTCACAACTTAGTTTTAATAATGACTACTTAACACAGTTGAGCGCTCGCGTTGTACGAATAGCGATTGATCCGAGTTCTCACAATATGGGTTTTGGTAAAAAGCTACTTAGCTATTGCGAGTCGCAAGTAAAAAGCCAATGTAGTTGGTTTGGTGCAAGCTTTGGCGCAACAGCGCAGTTACTTAATTTTTGGCAAAACCAAGGGTTTGATACCGTAAAGCTAGGTTATCAACGCGATAAAAGCACAGCTGAACATTCAGCGCTTGTGGTTAAATGCTTAAGCAACAAAAGTGCAATTATTCAACCTCTAAAAAAGCAGTTTAAAAACGATTTTTTTTATGCTCTTTTAACACACTTTAAAACACTAGATTGGCAACTTGTAAGTATTCTAATTGAAGGATTTAGCGATGAGTTAGTAAGCCCCGAGACTCGCGAACGATTAGCCTTACTCGTAAACAGTAACTTCACTCAATTTAATATCTCTGCGACTCTCTGGCAGGTAGTGAATCAGTCTCCTTCTTGTATGTCTCAATTAACAGAGTCTGATAAACAACTTTTAATAAAGTTAGTGCTGCAAAATGAATGTAATGAAAAAGTGATTCAACACTTAGGTTTATTAGGAAAAAAGCAGCTTGAGAATCAATTTAAACGTGCCATAAAAAACCTCACTAGTGCCATCTAATAACTCCTAGTTACCTATCTCTATTAAATCTTATCCATCTTTAAGCTATTTATTTAATTTGTTCTATCCTTAAAGCATTAACAGGTAAATTAAGATAAAGGCATGGAATTAATAAACTTTAAAGTGGGCTGCAAAACAATTTCACTTAAAATACTCGATATTTTATTAACAGAACGCTTTGACAATAATCTAACAACTTTACCCAACAATAATAAAAGCTTTATTGGTGTTAAAGATTATATGGATATACCAACGCCTGTGTTTGATTTAGGTATTATTTTAAATAATATCTCAACCGAACAAAGTAATGCGCATGTACTAAAACAACTAAGAACATGGCAAGAAAAACTATTAAACTGGTTCAATACCCTTCAAAGTAACTTGCTAAATAGCTCGGCTTCTATTTCAAGCAATGATGCAGAACTACAAGATTTTGCTCTGTTTTACAAAGAGTTCAACACCGATAATGAAGACTTAAAACTAACAATGTCTCGACTTAACGAACCTTTCCAATCATTGCTAGAAACGGTAAAAGAAGCTATATCAGCTCACAATCAAAGCGATTATAAACAAGTATCAGCTCTGCTCGAAAAAATTAAGCGTAGTAACCTAATTCAGCTAGAGCGTTTATTCGAATCAGCTAAAGAGCAAATAACCTTAGACTATAAACCTATTATTGTTTTTACCACTAAAGACGGCTTAAACCCACACGTAGGGTTATTGGTAGATAAAGTCGAAGATAATATCGACTATAAAAAAGAAGACATTAAACCACTAGATAAGCTCACTGAGGTTGGTTTTGATCTAGACCCACAAACTAAAAATATGATGCGAGGATTAATCAAGCTTTCACAAAAGCACAGTGTATTAATTGATCCAAGCGTAATATTTAAACCAACACAACTAGAAGAATCTGAAAGTGAAGAAACTCAAGCTTACGGACTATTTTAAATAGTCTTTAGATTTGGTTATAAACTTTAGTACTGAAGTAAGGAGCTATTCTACTCGACTTGTACATTTAGATAAATTGGAGAGAAATCGAGTGCGTAATGTTAGTTACTCATATTTCACTTTTCTGCAAACGTAAAAAAACCGAATCGTTAGATCCGGGCTTTCTACAATGTGAAGCTTGTGTAATGTCATAGTGCCCACAGCAGTAGAAAGTCACGTAGCAAATGCTGCTGTATTGGCCGACTGAGTTATTGAGGGATTTTATTGTGATTTTAGCGTCGGGAGTCGCTATGCTCGCCCTAAGTGATGGTGTAGATGTCAGTGAGTATTAATTGCGCGCATTTCACTTTTCTTCAGACGTAAAAAAGCCCGAATCGTTAGATTCGGGCTTTCTACAATTTGAAGCCTGGTAATGTCCTACTTTCACATAGCAAATGCTACACTATCATCGGCGCTGTTTCGTTTCACTACTGAGTTCGGCATGG